>JAWKIN010000007.1:0-135968 GCA_041394345.1 Acidimicrobiales bacterium
CGAGCTGGGCAAGTATCTGGATGAGGAGGCGGTCGCTCGGGTCGACGCGGTGCGAGCGGAAAGTCCCCGCGAGACGATGGCCGGAATCTTCGTGCAATCCGAAGAGCAGCGGGTCTACCCAGCAGGTGAGCTTGCGATTCCCATTGTCGGTGGCGTCGACCCCGATGAAAACGGAACGTTCGGCATCGAATATCTCTACGACGAGGTGATGACGGGCAAAGCTGGCTCGACCACCTCCGAGAAGGGGGCGGGCCGATACGGAACGATCAGCGTCGGCGATTTCGAGGTCGACCCCGCAAGCGAGGGCTACGACGTCGTCTTGACCATCGACCACCGTCTCCAGTACGTGGTCGAACAGGCGCTTGTGCAGCATTGCGAAGAGACGGGTGGCAACTGGGCGACTGCGGTCGGTAGTGACCCTCGAACCGGCGAGATCCTCTTCATGGGTACCGCGTCCAAGAATGAGGACGGAACCTGTTCGGTTCCCAACTACAACGCGGCGCTCATCAAGACGTTTGAACCAGGCTCGGTCATGAAAGCCGTGACGGTCGCGGCGGCCGTCGATCAGCTCGGCATCAACCGCAATACCACCTACGACGTGCCTCGCTCACTTCAGGTTGGTGACGTGACGTTCACCCAGTCCCATGACTTCGAGCCAGCGCCGTATCCGTTGATGGACATCCTGGCCAACTCAATGAATATCGGCACAATGCTGATGGCTCGTGATCTCGGCGCCGAGTCGCTGTACGGCTATATGAAGGCGTTTGGTATCGGCGAGCCAACGGGGATCGACTTCAAAGGCGAGGCGACCGGTACGCTCCGCGACTGGACCGAGTGGTACGACTCAAACATGGGCTCGATCCCCATTGGCCAGGGTGTCACGACCAACGCCGTCCAGATTCTGTCGGCCTACAACGCCATCGCCAACGATGGCCTGTTCGTGAGCCCGAAGCTTGTTTCTGCGTTGGTGAGCCCCGATGGTTCCGAGATCCTGACCGAGCCGCAAACATCAGACCGTGCGGTTTCGAGTGAAACTGCCGACGAGGTCACGGCCATGCTGGAAGCGGTCGTCGACTATGGCACCGGCCAAGCAGCGGCTATTCCCGGCTACAACGTTGCTGGCAAGACAGGCACGGCGTGGAAGGTGTACGACTACGGCGACGGTCGCAGCGGCTACGGCGAAGACGGAGCCAGGCGCTACACCGTAACGTTCGCCGGTTTCGTCCTAGCTGAGAACTTCAGCTCTCGATGGTGGTTGTCGTTGACGAACCGCAATCGCATACGACCGCTGGTTTGATTGCGGCCCCCCGTTCCACGACATCGGGCTCTACGCCCTGCGGATCTTGGGTATCCCGCCAACCGACGAGTCGTCAGTCGCGACCGGGGGCCCAGTTCGGGCCACGCCAACGCCAGGAGACGCGGCGAAGGCGGATGGCACGAGCACGGAAGACGCTCCCGCAACCGATGAGGACACGGACGCGTGACCTGCACGCTCGGCCATTTGGCGACGGATGACCGCGACATCGTCGGCGATCGGACGGTCGCGCTTAGCGGCGCGACCCATGATTCGCGGGCGGTCCAGCCTGGCTACTTGTTCTGCCGTGTGCCGGGAACCGCCTTTGACGGTCACGATTTCGCCGGTGGCGATCGATGCAGGCGCTTGTTTGTCGAGCGTCCGCTCAATTTGGGCGTGCCCGAGGTCAGAGTGGCGAATGTTCGGTCGGCCATGGGATTCATCGCCGCCGAGATCTATGACAACCCGTCGAGGGACCTAGCCGTCATAGGAGTCATGGGTACCAACGGCAAGACGACGATCACCCAGATCCCGGCGACGATTCTGAATCAGGCAGGCCGGACGGCTGCCACGATCGGGACGCTGTCCGCGCCCGCACGACGCCCGAGGCGCCTGGAGAGCTTCAGCTGCGCCCGCTGGCCTTCGAGCCGATGGTGTCGACACGGTGGTCATGGAGGTCTCGTCCCACGCACTCGATCTTCATCGCGCCGACGGATGCCGGCTCTGATGGCGATCTTCACCAACCTGGCCGCGACCATCTCGACTTTCATCTCACGCAAGAGGTACCGCGCCAAAGCTCTTTGACCCGACGCTCGCGCCATCGAGCGAACGGCGCCATCAACCCGACGACGACTACGCCGCCAGTTGGCCGAACAGACGACGCTTGATGTCACCGGCTATCAGCTCGCCGACGCGGGCGACCTCGCCACGAGGGTGAGATCACCCGCTTTGTATGGCGTGGGGTCGATGTGTCGTTTGGCCTCGCCGGCTCCCACAATGTGTCGAATGCGCTTCGCCGCTCCGAGGTGGCGGTGCTGCTCGGTCTGACCCCAGCACAGGCGGCGGCAGATCGGGTCGAAGCCCGTCCGCTGTCGCTGGCCGACGGAGTTCGTGCCGTCGGCCGCCGATTTCTCGGTTGTTGCTGACTACGCACACACACCGGATGCCCTGCCCGCAGCGCTCGCAGCGGCCCGCGAAGTGGCCGGATCGAATCGGGTCCTGCTCGTATTCGGCTGCGGCGGCGATCGGACACCAGAAGCGCCCCGGAGATGGGTGGCGGCGGCGGCCATCGCCGATATCACCGTCGTGACCTCAGACAACCCACGTTCTGAGGATCCACGGCATTATTGCCGCCATTGTCGCTGGCGCCACGACGGGTCAGTGCCACTCACCAACCTGATCGCCGGGCCGCCATTGCCCATGCCGTCTCGCTGGCGTCGGCGGGAGACGTCGTGCTCGCTGCTGGTAGCGCCTGCGAAACCCAGCAAGTCATCACCGGAACGACCGTTCTGCCGTTTGACGACCGCCTTGTCGCCCGCGACGCACTTGATACCTCGGCCTGGCCTTCCGAGAAACTACTCCATGATTCGCTTGCTCATTGCCGCCGCTATTGCGTTCTCACTCACCGTTCTGGGAACACGCATCCTCATCGATGTGCTCACTCGTCAAAAGATCGGCCAGCCGATCCAGAAGATGGGCCGCAGGCCACAAGGTCAAGGCGCGGGCACCCCAACGATAGCGGCCTCACCTTCGTGTTCGGCGTTGGCGGTTACCCATCAGACCTGCTGTTCGAGGGGGTGTTCACCCGGTCCGGCTTGCTGGTTGTGGGTGCCATCTGCGCCGCCGCACTGGTCGGGACCCGCCGACGACCGGACCGCGTCAGCCGTGAGCGAAACCTCGGCCTCAACAAGCGGATGAAGCTTGTTGGTCTGCTCACTGTCGCTGTCGCCTTCGCCGTGCTCTCCGCCACGTTCACGAGCACCAGGTCGGAGATCGGCTTCGCCGGTGGTGCGTCCGGCGGGTTCCAGATTGGATCGGTTCTCTGGGTTCTCTGGGCGGTCCTCGTCATCCTTGGATCGTCCAACGCCGTCAATCTGACCGACGGGCTCGATGGTTTGGCCGCCGGGTCGGGCATCTTCAGCTTTGTTGCCTATGGATTCATTGGCTTCGGGTTTCTGCCAAGACGGGATTCAGGACATCTACCAGCAACCCCACGCCCTTGATCTGGCCGTCGTTGCGGTGGCGATGGTGGGTGCCCTCCTTGGATTTCTTTGGTTCAACGCCGCACCAGCCGAAATCTTCATGGGCGACACGGGTTCGCTAGCGATTGGCACCGGCCTTGCGTGCTTGGCGCTTTCGACCAACACCGACTTGCTTCTGCCCGTCATCGGCGGTGTGTATGTGGTCGAGACGATGTCGGTCATGATGCAGGTCGGCTATTTCTGCTGACCAAGGGCGGCGACTCTTCCGTATGGCACCGATTCACCACCACTTTGAGCTGAGCGGTTGGGCCGAAACGAAGGTCATCATCCGATTTTGGCTGATCGGCGGGGCACTGACCTCGATCGGCCTTGGCCTGTTCTATGGAAGCTGGGTCAATCAGGTCGAGCTGGTGAAGCTGTGAGCGGTCTCGATCGACGGGTGCTGGCCCGACCATTGATCGTCGGGTTTGGGTTGACCGGCCAGGCGGTTGCGCACGCGCTCGTGGCCCGTGGTCACTCGCCAACGATCGTCGATGACCGACCGACCGACGAGGCGATGGAGATAGCGACCGAGATCGGTGCGCTCTTTGTGGGTGAGCCGAGCACCGATGAACTCCGCCTCCTCGTTGGCAACGCAACTGTTGGGCTCCCGGCTCCCGGTCTGCCCGATCACCATCCGTTCTTTTCGATCGCCGCGGCCGCTGGGCTACCCATCTGGAGCGAATTCGATCTTGCGTCCCTCTGGGATAGCCGTCCGCTCGTTGGCATTACGGGAACCAATGGCAAGACAACCGTGACCCTGCTCGTGACCGACGCGTTGGAACGCTCGGGTATTCACGCGGTCGCCGTCGGAAACACCGAGGTCCCACTGGTTCAGGCCATTGCCGATCCAACAATCGATGTCTTTGTCGTCGAGGCATCCTCGTTTCGACTCGCCCATAGCCAACATTTCGCGCCATCGGTTGCGGCGTGGCTCAATTTTGCCCCCGACCATCTTGACGCCCACGCCACGCTCGACGAGTACCTCGAGGCGAAGGCTTCCATCTTCGCTCACCTTGGCGAGGCTGGTGTGGCCGTCGTCAACGGCGATGACCCGGTGGTCATGGCACACGCGCCGGCGATGCCCACGACCGTGGTGATCGGACAGCAGGCGGGGGATTGGCGAACCGAGAATGGTGCGCTCGTCGGTCCGGACGGGCCGCTCCTACGCGTCGACGAGCTCCCGCGAAACCAGCCGCATGACCTGCTCAATGCGGCGGCAGTTGCAGCGATAGCGTCCGCCGCTGGCGCAAGTCCGAGCGGCATTGCGGACGCCTTGACGTCCTTTACTGGCTTCGAGCACCGGGTCCAGCATGTGGGAACGTGGAACAACGTCTCGTGGTACAACGATTCCAAAGCGACTGTTCCCCACGCCACCGCCGCTGCGGTCGGTGGCTTTGACTCGGTGGTGCTTATCGCTGGCGGTCGAAACAAGGGACTGGCGCTCGATTCGCTCGCGGCCCTGGTACCCCCAATCCGCGCCGTCGTCGCCACCGGCGACGCTGCGCCGGAGATCGAAGCAATCTTTGCTGGCCTCGTGCCGGTCCGAACCGCCGACTCGATGGCGGCGGCCATCGCTTTCGCCGACGAACTCGCTGAAGACGGCGACGCCGTCCTGCTCTCGCCATCGTGCACCTCGTACGACTGGTACAAAAACTACGGACAACGGGGCCAGGACTTCATGGCCCGAGTGAGGTCTCGATTCGCATGACAACAACAACCAGACGACCGCCGACTCGAACCACGCGGCCATCGGCCAAGCGAACCACCGCAGCCAAGCGAACCAGCACGCAGCGAACCGCCGCAGCCAAGCGAACCACCGCAGCCAAGCGAACCAGCGCCAAGCGAACCAGTACTACTCGGCCCCGCCTGGTCAGGGCCGCCGCGCCCCGAACCCAAACGACGCGAACCCGCCAACCAGCGCGCACCGTCAGCGGTGAGCGTCTGAGCGCGTGGATGATGTTGGTCACAATCGGCCTTACCCTCTTCGGTCTGGTGATGGTCCTCTCGGCGTCGTCGGTGTCGAGCCTGTACCAACTCGACCAATCGCCCCTCTTCCAGTTCAAGAACCAGGCGATCTTCGCCATCGTTGGCGCGGTTTCTCGTGGCCCGAGCAATCGACTATCGACTGCTTGCCCGCCACTGTCGATTCTCGTCGGCCTGTCGATCGCCACGCTGATTGCCGTCCTGATTCCCGGGATTGGCACCGAAGTCAACGGATCGCGCCGTTGGATCAGCATTGGCATCGGGCAGTTTCAGCCGTCTGAATTCGCAAAGTTGGCGCTCATCGTGTTTGTCGCCGACCTCCTCGCTCGTCGGGCGAATCGTATGGATCGCCCTGATCTGACTCGTTCGCCCGGTCATGTGCTGCTTGGCGTTCTGTCCCTGCTGCTCCTGCTCCAACCCAAGCTCGGTACGCCCATCCTTCTCGCCGCCGTTGTGGTGGTCATGCTGTTTGTCGCTGGGGCCAAGGGCACAAGCTTGGCCGCCTGGTCCTCGGTCGGCCTGGTCGCTGCGGCCTTCTTCTCTCGATGAGTTCGGGCCATCGGCGTGACCGCATCTTCTGTGCTCATTGATCCCTGGCAGTATCCGTCGACGATTGGGCTGCAGACGATCCAGAGTCAGGTCGGTATTGCGTCGGGCGGACTGCTCGGCGTCGGGCTTGGTGCGTCGCGGCAAGTGGGGGCTTCTGCCGGAAGCACAGTCCGACTTCATCTTCGCCATCGTCGCTGAAGAGGTTGGCCTCATCGGTGCTGGTGCTCTCATCGGCGCCTTTCTCCTCCTCTCTGGCATCATTGGTACCAGAATCGCCATGTACGCCCCCGACCGGTTTGGCACGTTGTTGGCGACCGGCCTCACCTGCTGGCTGCTGCTTCAGGCGTTCCTCAATATCGGCATGACGCTCGGCAAGCTCCCAATCACCGGCGAGCCATTGCCGTTCGTGTCGGCCGGAGTGGTCGAGCCTCATCATGTCACTCGTGGCCGCTGGACTCCTGGCGAATATCGCTCGCCGTTTCCAGATATGAGTGTCGACCCGCGCCGCTGGCGTCCAGGTCGTTATCACCGGCGGTGCACGGCTGGCCATACCAATCCGCATCGCCGTTGCGCAGGCGCTCGTGGAACTTGCGGCCTCAGCCCAGCGGCCATTCGGTTTATCGGAGGTGGGGCAACGAGGGTGTGATCGTGCTCAGGCCGGCTCTGGATATCGACCTCCTACCCGGTCGCGGCATTCAGCGATCGATCGCGCCACGCGCCATCAAGGACAACGTGGTGGCGCTCGGCGGACTCGTCGCCGGGCTCGGCCAGGCGATCGTTTCGATTCGACGCTTCGTCCTGCCGTTGTCTTGTGCCTTGGCGGCTATGTCGCAGGCGCCTCGTTGTTGCGGTGCTGTGGCGGATACCGACGGTTGTGACGGAACAAACGCACGAGCTAGCGCCGTAAACCGGCTCGTCGGCAGGGTTGCCGGCGTGTGCGCGCTGCCGTATCCCGACACCGACCTGCCAAACGGCGTTCTGACCGGTAATCCACTCTTCGCAGAGGTACTCGACGCCGTCCAGCACACAAGCCGCGACGCGGCCCGCTCGACACTGGGCCTGCCGCCCGACCGCTTTGTCGTGGCAGTTTGGGCAGGGTCACTCGGCGCCACACGAATCAACACGGCCGTGCGTGAACTCGCTGAGCTGTGGCGGGATCGGAGCGATATCGCCATTCACCACGTCGTTGGTCGCCGTGACCGACGCCTTTTCCGATACCACGTCATTCGCTGACGCCCAGTTGCACTACCAGGTCGTCGAATACGAACAACGAATGCCTGCCGTCCTTGCCGGGTCCGACATGGCGACTCCGCCGCTTCAGTGCGTCGACGACGGCCGAACTTGCTGTCGCGGATTGCCCTCGCTCGCGGCTCCACTCGCCGCACGCGCCGCGGGATCATCAGCGGGCCAACATCGGCGAACTCGCCGCGCGGTCGGCGGTGCGGTGGTGTTGGGCGACGACGACCTCACGGCCGCTCGCCTGGCTAGCCTTATCGATGATCTGCACAATCCGGCCGAGCGGCAACACGCAGCAGAAGCCGCCCGGTCAGTCGGTCGACCAGACGCGGCCCTGCTGTTGCCGAACTTGTTCTGTCGACCGGTCACCTCGTCCCGTTCCCCATCCAGAAATCGTCCTGATGACTACTCCAACCAGTCCTGACCAGGCCAGTAGCGCCAGCATCGGTATCGATCTCTCGACGCCGGTGCCGGATTCACCTCGTCGGTGTTGGTGGGTCGGGCATGAGTGCGATTGCCGAGATCCTGGCTGGCACCGGGCACCAGGTGTCTGGCTCGACCCAGCAGCGTCCGCCTCGCTCGAACGCCTGCGGGCGGCGGAACCAGGACCTACGCGTTGGCCATAGCGCCGATCAGATCGGCGACGCCGAGATCGTCGCGATCTCGACCGCAATCCCTGACACCAATCCCGAGGTCGTCGCAGCCAAAGCAAGGGTTTGCCCGTCGTGAGGCGGCCGGAGATCTTGGCTGCGATCACCCGCTCGTGGACCACGCTCGCCGTGGCCGGAACTCATGGCAAAACCACGACGTCGGCCATGCTGACGACGGCCCTGCGAGGAGCGGACTTTGACCCTGCGCGATCGTTGGCGGCGACCTCGTCGACCTTGGCACCGGGGCACGAGTGGGCAGGCGAAGATCCTCGTCGTCGAGGCAGATGAGAGCGACGGCACTTTCGTCGAACTCGACTCGGCTGGCATCATCGTGACCAATGTCGAGGCGGACCATCTTGAGTACTACGGATCATTCGACAAGCTCGAAGAGACGTTTGTTCGCTTCGTCCGCAACGCCGCTGGTCCGAAAGTAATCTGCATCGACGACCCAGGAGCCGCCAAGTTGAGCGCTGCCTGTGCCAGCGATGACCTCATCACCTACGGGACACGACCTGGCGCAACCTGGCGCATTATCGAGCCGCTGCCGACGCCCGTCGGGATCTCCTTTTCGGGCTTGCGCACGGCGACGATCCGGTAAACTTGTGTCGCCCTACGCCAGCCCGGCATGCACAACGCTCGCAACGCCGCGGCGGCGATCGCACTGGCGGTCGCCGTTGGCGCTGATCCTGCGAGAGCGGCTGCTGCGTTGAACGCCTTTGGTGGCGTCGGTCGACGATTTGAGCCACGCAGGAGGTCGGCGGCATCCGCCTCGTCGACGATTACGCCCACTTGCCCACCGAGGTAGCGGCCGCGCTCGACGCCGCCAAGAGCTTGAACCCCACCCGGTTGGTGGCGGTCTTCCAACCCCATCGCCATAGCCGCACTGGAGCAGCTCTGGGCCACGTTCACCTCCACCTTTACCGATGCCGACCTGCTCATTGTCACCGGAATCTATGCGGCAGGCGAGTCGCCTCGACCTGGCATTGAGGGTTCACTCATCGCCGATGACGTGGCGGCGGCCCATCCTGACCAAGACGTCCGCTACGTCGCCCAGCTCGATGACGTTGTCGACCTGCTGGCAACTGAGCTCCAGCCTGGCGACCTTTGCCTAACGCTAGGCGCTGGCGATCTGACCCGGATTCCCGACCGCGTTGTGGCCAAGCTGGCCGACAGGTTTGCCGCCCATGACTGACGCCGCGGCGGGAGCCGTCCACCGCACTGTTCGGTCGTTGCGAGAGGCCTTCGGCGACGCACTCGAGTGCTCGGTCTCCTTGGCTGCCTACTCGACGTATCGAGTCGGTGGCGCCGCGGCAGCCCTGCTGCACGTCCACAGCATCGACGATCTTCTCCTCGCCTACTCGATTACGAGCGGCGGCCAGCTGCCGACGCTCGTCGTTGGTAAGGGCTCCAACCTCGTTGTTGCCGATCGGGGCTTCCCCGGCCTCGTACTTTGGCTCGGGGAAGAGTTTGGGTTCATCGACGTCGAGGTTGAACGCTCAACGGTGACCGCAGGCGGGGCGGCCTTCTTGCCGGTGGTCGCCCGCCGGGCAACATCGTCCGGACTCGCTGGCTTTACCTGGGCGGTTGGCGTGCCTGGTTCGGTTGGCGGCGCGGTTCGGATGAACGCGGGCGGGCATGGTTCCGATATGGCTGCGACCCTGGTGTCGGCCACCGTTTTTGACCTTGCGTCGGGCGAACTTAGCCGACGATCGGTCGCTGAACTTGGCCTCGGCTATCGAACCTCGGCCATCACTGCGTCCCAGATCGTCCTTGATGCCACCCTGCAACTGGCCCCGGGCGACCGAGAGGCAGGCGAGCGGGACCTCGCAGAAATCGTCCGTTGGCGTCGCGAACACCAGCCAGGCGGGGCCAATGGTGGCAGCGTGTTCGCCAACCCCGAAGGGGGAGTGCTGGCGCCCTCATCGATGCCGCTGGCGGCAAAGGAATGCGCATTGGCACGGCGTCGGTGTCAGAGAAGCACGCCAATTTCATCATGGCCGACGCCGGTGGCTCGGCCGACGACATCTTCGGCTGATCGTTGCGGTTCAAGCGCTGGTCCATGACGCGACCGGGATCGTCCTGCGACCAGAAAACCGGTTAGTTGGATTCGACCGCTCCCGACTGCTGCGCTGATGGCCGACGAAAAGAAGCCACGAGCAACGACTGACCTGCGGATCGCCGCTCGCCGGGTCGACGTCCGGCGGGAGCAGGGGAGGCGCCGTCTGCGGATCATCGGGGCGCTGACTGCGCTCTCCTTGGTCGTCATTCTGGTGATTGCGTTGACCAATTCGCCCCTACTCGACGTGGACGACATCGTGGTCACCGGCACCGACCGGACCGCGCCCGACGAGGTCCTTGGGTCGCTAAGTATGCAGGTCGGCGATCCGCTGGCCAGTCTCGACTTGTCTAAAGCTCAACAAGAGGTTGAAGCTTTGCCCTGGGTTCATACGGTTGAGGTGTCTCGCAGCTGGCTCGGCACCATCACGGTGTCGGTCGTCGAACGAACGCCGCGGATCGCGGTCGCCGCACCCGGCGGTTTCGCCCTGGTCGATGACGCTGGCCGCCAGCTCGAGATCGTGCCGGTGCAGCCGGTCGAGTTTGTTCCTGTCGCCGGTGTTTCGGCCAGCGGCGTGATCGGCGATCCGGCGCCGGTCGAGATCCAGTCGGTGTTGCTGCTCCTCGATGCCCTCGACGCCGCAACCGCAACCGAGGTCGCGCAGATCGTTGTCGACGATCGGCGCCTCTATATCGAGCTCGCGAGCGGTGGTCGGATCAGCCTGGGTGACGACGCCGGTCTGGTCGAGAAGCTGACGAGCGCCCGCACGATTCTCGACCAGGTCGACGTTCGATGCCTGTGGGAAATCGACGTCCGAGTACCAACGGCCCCGGCCGTTACTCGGATCAGTGCCGACGGTATTCCTGGCGCTTCGTTGACCGATCTGTCGAATTGCTCCTAGTGTTACTAAGTTAGTGTGTTCGCGCTGATGGCTCCACCGCTTGGTTCGTGCCACCCTCTATCGTGTCAAACCGGCACGGTGCCAATGAAGACAAGATGTCAACCTCAACCTCACAAGGTCCATCAACCTCAAGGTCCGCAACACCGTAAGTTTCTCGCCCGGTGCGAGTCACGACGGCGGTCCAGCCGAGGCCTCGGCCCCACTCAAGGATAGTTTCCCCCTATGAACACCCAGAACTACGTCGCAGTGATCAAGGTCGTTGGCGTTGGCGGCGGCGGCTGCAACGCAGTGAATCGCATGATCGACGCTGGGCTTCGAGGCGTTGAGTTCATCGCCGTCAACACCGACGCTCAGGCGTTGTTGATGAACGATGCCGAGACAAAGATCCACATCGGCCGTGACCTCACCCGTGGGCTCGGCGCCGGGTCAGATCCTGAAATCGGCAAGCGGGCCGCTGACGATCATCTCGACGAGATCGCAGCGGCGCTCGATGGCGCCGACATGGTGTTCATCACTGCGGGCGAAGGTGGCGGCACGGGCACGGGAGCCGCTCCCGTCATCGCTGAGGTTGCGAAGGGTCTGGGAGCCTTGACGATTGCCGTTGTTACCCGGCCATTTGGCTTCGAGGGCCGCCGTCGGGCGTCGCAAGCCGAGAGCGGTATCAACTCATTGAAGGAAAAGGTCGATACGCAGATCGTCATCCCCAACGATCGCCTCCTGTCGATTGCCGACGAGAAAACCACGATGGTCAACGCCTTCCGCATGGCCGACGAGATCCTGCTCTCGGGCGTCGCTGGCATTACCGACCTCATCACCACGCCTGGCCTGATCAACACCGACTTCGCCGACGTCCGGATGATCATGCACGATGCCGGGAGTGCGCTCATGGGTATCGGCAAAGCGTCAGGCGAAGGCCGAGCGCTTGCTGCGGCACGCGCCGCTATCGCCAGCCCGCTTCTCGAGTCGTCCATCGAAGGCGCTCGTGGGATCCTGCTTTCCATCGGCGGGTCGAGCGAACTTGGGCTGTTCGAGGTAAACGAAGCAGCTGAAATCATCCACGACGTCGCCCACGCCGACGCCAACATCATCTTTGGCACCGTCGTCGACGAGAACCTCGAAGACGAGATTCGCGTCACCGTCATTGCCGCTGGCTTCGATCGCTGGGACGCCAATCCGAGCGAGACACCCCGTCGCAGCGCCGACGACGCCGAGGCCGATTTCCTTAGTGAGGGTGGCGACGACGACGACTTTGGGGCGGCGCGTGCTCGCACCCGAGCCGCCACCGACATCTTTGCTAGCGACGATGACGACCTCGACGATGGCTTCGACGTGCCGTCGTTCCTGAAGTAGGCAGACGAGCACCCGGCTGTGGCCATTCGCTGGACACTGCCGTACAGCGAAACCCACGTCGTCGAGGTCGTCTCGACCACAGTCGACGATGGTGATTTTCGGGTGCCTGCGCTTGGAAGCGATCCCGACCATGCGCTGCGCTCCCTCCACCGCCGTATCCATCCAGCCGATCTCACCTGGCTTCACCAAACGCATGGCACCGAGGTGGTCCGGGTTACAAGGCCGGGCGAATGGGCCGGCGCCCATGCCGATGCGGTCGTGACCTCGGCCGTCGACTGCCCCATTGCGGTCACCACCGCCGACTGCGCCCCCGTGGTGCTGGTGGCCTCGACGGGTGTGGGTGTCATTCACGCCGGATGGAAAGGCGCCCTCGGCGGTGTCATCGAAGCGGCTGCAGCCGAGCTCCGTCGCGATGGTGGGGTGCCGCTCGCCTCCTTGCTTGGTCCGTGCATCGGAACCGAGCACTACGAGTTTGGCGAGAACGATCTGGCGGAGATAGCCCGTCGCTACGGCCCAGGGGTCGTTGGTCGGACGAAAAGCGGCGCTCCCGCACTGCGAATGGACGCATTGATTGGCGCAGCGTGTGAGGCCAGCGGCTGGCCCGCTCCCGACGCGACCGCCTGCACCAGTGGTGGTGACTTCTTTAGTCATCGTGTTCGCGGCGACCTCGGCCGCCAAACGACGGTTGCATGGCTTCGCCCTCGCGACACACTGGTCACATGACCGATACGCCTGTTCACGACGCTCTCGTCAGCCGCATAACGCACAACTTGCAGCAGGTGCGGGCCGAAATCGCCCAACACAGCGCCGGTCAGCCGGTGGCCGTGCTTGGTGTCACCAAGACGCTCGGACCCGACGTGGTACGAGCCGCCTTTGCGGCTGGTCTTCATGAGCTCGGCGAAAACTACGCCCAGGAGCTCGCCGCAAAGTCGGTCGAGCATCGCGACCTGGGTGTGCGTTGGCACTTCATCGGTGGACTTCAGCGAAACAAGATCAAGCGCTTCGGTGATGCCGTTGCGGTGTGGCAGACCATCGATCGGATCGAACTGCTCGACGAGTTGGCCAAGCGGGCGCCAGGCGCCGAACTTTTCATCCAGGTAAACACCACCGGCGAACCACAGAAATCTGGCTGTGAGCCGGAGGAAACGGCCAAACTCGTCGACCACGGGCGGACCCTTGGCCTGGTCGTCCGGGGGTTGATGACGGTTGGCCCCACCGATGCAGGCGCCGACCCGCGACCGTCGTTCAGCCAATTGCGCTCGCTGGGCGAGACCGTTGGCACGACGGAGCTGTCGATGGGAATGAGTGGCGATTATCAGCTAGCCGTGGCCGAAGGGTCGACGCTGGTTCGCATTGGGTCCACGCTTTTCGGTGAGCGTCCCGCCCGCCAGTCCTGAGCTACGTGCCGCTGACACGCTCGATCGGGCAATTCGTGACACTTCGTGTGAATAGTGCTTCCTGTTTTGGTGAAGCAAAGAGTAAGGTTGGGCGAGCCGGACCGCCCGATACCTCAGGCCCTGAGCAGCATCGAGGTGCTACGGCCCGGCAAGTAACCAATCGACGGGAAAATGGCGATGCTTCAAAGTCTCAAGGTGTACCTCGGTCTCGGACCCGATGAGGAATATGACGATTCATACCTCGACGCGGATGGCTACGACGACTACGAGGAATACGACGACGTCGCACCAACGCCCCGCAACGACCGTGGGTACGAACCGGGACCGGTTCGCACCACGGCACGGCGGGCGGCCCCCGATTCGGAATCGACCGACGTGATTGGTTCGGTTCGTCCCCTGCGACCCGTACCATCGGCCGACTACAACGACGAGCCTGCGTTCCCGCGCCGGGCCTCGTCGAGCAGCGCAAACCTCCCGTCGGGGTTCGCTCAAGACTCCTCGGTTCGACCCGTCCGAGTCGAGCGAGCAAAGCCTCGCACGGTCACACCCGATTCGTTTGGTGACGCGAAGACCATTGCCGACGAGTTCAAACGACACACGCCGGTCGTGATGAACATGCAGGGTATTTCCAAAGATCTCGCCCGTCGACTGATCGACTTCGCCAGTGGCGTTTGCTACGTCGAGGGTGGCTCCATGGAAAAACTGGCTCCAAACGTGTTCCTGTTGACGCCGAAGTCGGTCGAGGTGTCTGACGAAGACCGGCGTCGTCTCGAAGAGCGTGGTTTCGACCGCGTCTAGGTCGCCGATCAGATTCGAACCTACTCGACGCCGAGTGTCACCGAAATGGTGAACGGTTCGCAGTAGCATCTTCGGATGGCTGTACCACGGGACAATCTCCGCTTCCTTCGTAATCTTCCTAAGGTCCGTTTCGACGAGGAGCCACACGGCTATAGCAAGGCGCAGGTCGATCGCGTCCTTGCGAAACATTGCCCCGGTCGCTGGCGCGATTGAAGACTTACAGAGCCGCCTTAGCGTGGCCGAAGAGCGAGCCGTCACCGCCGAAGGGCGCGCCGCCACCGCCATTGCCCGCCTGAGTGACGCAGAGGCCGAGGTAGCTCGGCCCAGCGCGGCCGCCGCCGAGGCCGCGAGTGGCACCACGTTTCGCCGAGCCGGCACCAGCCTTTGCCGACGAGGCCCAGCCTTCGCCGCGCCTCGCGAAACAGCCGAGCCGACGGCGGCCCCGACCGCCCCCGCCATCGATCACGAATACGACGAAACGCTGCGCAACACGCTTCTGTTGGCCCAACGCACCGCCGACTCGACGGTCCGCGACGCCAACGAGGAGGCCAGCCGACTGGTTTCGGGGGCGAAGGACGAGGCCGCCATGGTCGTTGGTGCTGCCCGCGACGAGGCCGACACCCTGCTTGCCGCCGCACGGGCCGAGCAAGATGCGCTGGCGACCAGCCTGGCTGAGCAACGCACGGCTCGCCTGGCCGAACTCGATCAAGATATTCTCGATCGCCGCACCGAGCTCGAAGCTGCGCTGCTCGCCAACGAGGGCGCCCAGCGTGATCGTCTGGTACAAGAGGTCAGCGACCTCGAACAGATTCGCGCACCTCCTCATCGAGGACATCGATCGGTTCGAAGAGCATCTCGTTACCCGACGCGAGACCGTGCGAGCGGCGCTGGCCTCGCTCAACGACTTGGTCGACAACGAGGACGGTTTCGAAAGCCTCGACGTCCCCGAGCCGTCAGCCATTCCGGTGTTCGATCCCGACGACTACGAGGCGGTGGGCGTCGATCTGCCCGATGGTCTCGATCAGCCAACGAGCGAAGCGCCGACGGCCGAGGGGTTCCTGTTTGGTGAAAACCCGACCTCGTCGTTCGCTGAACCATCAGCCGATGACGCCTTCGATGGTTCGGCCACCCAGCTATTCGAAGTCGTCCTGACCGATGCGGTTGACGATGAGCCCGAGTTCAGCGACCACGATGAGCCCGAGTTCAGCGACCACGATGAGCCCGATGCGTTTGCGGCCTTTAGCGACGATGACGCCGGCGCCGCTGACGACGGTGCCGACGTCGCCGTCGACGACAGCCCCGCTATCACGTCGTTCGAGACCGACACTGACGTAGCGGCTGCCCGACCCGCATGGGCCGACGCGGTTCCACCCGAAGCGCCGACGCCGAGCGCCTCGCCCGAACCGTCACGGCAACCGACCCCGAAGGGTCAGCCGAGCAGTGTCTCTGATCCGTTTCTCGACGAGCTTCGCCGGGCGACGGGTCCGATGAACCCCAAGGCGACGTCGAAGCGGCCGAGGCCGAGGCCCTCAGCCGCTTCCTCGATGCCGATGACGGCGGCGGTCGCTCCGGCTGGTTTTGGTCGCCGTAAGTAGCTCGACGACTCGGTCCGGCTAGGCGTCGACCTTCCTGACCGAGAACGTCAGTGCCTCGCCCGCCAGGAGATGACCGCTTGGTTCGGCGTCAGGATCAGTCGAACCAACGAACGTGCCCAGCACGGCCTCTTCGATGGTGGCGAGGTGCCGCTCGATAACCGATTGCTCGGCCGTGAGCGCCCAGCGAATGTCGATCCGGTCGGTTACCTGCAGATCGAGATCTTTACGGGTTTGCTGGATCAGCCGCACGACGTCGTTGGCGAGGCCTTCGGCCCGCAAATCGTCGGTGACCTCGGTGTCGAGGACGACGACGGCATCGTTGCCGAACCGGCGGCCGCCACGTCATCCATGGGATCGAGTGCGAGTTCGAAGTCATCGCCGCTCAGCGTGGCCACCAACCTCAACGGTGCCATCAGCGTGCGACACCCACTCGCCGGCTTTCGCCGCCTTGATGACCGCTTGAACGTCTTTGCCGATGCGCGGACCGAGCGCCCGCCCGTTGGGCTTGAGGCGGAAGGTGCCATACGCCTCGACCTCGTCGGTGAACTTGACTTCCTTGACGTTGACCTCGTCGGCCAGTAGATCGGCAAACGGGGCGATCGAATCGGTGCCCTTGCCGGCAACGGTGATGGACGCGAGTGGCAGCCGAACCCGCAGATTGCGTTCCTCTCGAAGGGAGAGGGCGGCGGACGCAACCAGACGGAGCTGATCCATAGCGGCAACGAGTGTCGGGTCGGCGGGGAGGGCGTCGAGGGCGGCCAATCTTGCAGGTGCACCGATGTCCCGGGCGTATCGGGGTGCAATCCCTGCCAGAGCTCCTCGGCGATAAACGGCAAGAGCGGGGCAATGGCGCGACTAAGCGTGGTGAGCACGGTGTAGAGCGTGTCAAGGGCGTCCTTGTCGACGGAGCCGCCGCCGGCGTTCCAGAACCGCTCGCGTGAGCGTCGCACATACCAGTTGGTCAGTGCGTCGAGGTAGGTCTGGATCGCCGCACACGCACCGGCGAGGTCGTAACTGTCGAACCGGTCGGTGGTGGAAGCGATCAGCTCCTGGGTCTTGGCCAGGATGTAACGATCGAGGAGGTTGGTCGAGTCGGTGCGCACGGAGGCCGATAGCCGTCGGCATTGGCGTACAGCGTGAAGAAGCTGTAGGTGTTCCAGATCGGCAACATCACCTGGCGGGTGACGTCGTCGATGGCTTGATCAGAGATGCGGGCATCGCCGCCGCGGACGATGTTGGATGACATGAAGTACCAACGGAGCGCGTCGGACCCCTGCTTTTCGAAGATCTCGCTCGGCTCGGTGTAGTTACGGAGCTTCTTGGAGAGCTTGTTGCCGTCTTCGGCGAGGAGGATGCCGTGGCAGATCACATTCTGGAGCGCGGGCCGGTCGAACAACGCCGGCCAGGACATGGAGCGTGTAGAACCAACCGCGGGTCTGGTTGATGTACTCGACGATGAAGTCGGCCGGGAAATGGCTGTCGAACCACTCCTTGTTTTCGAACGGATAATGCACCTGGGCAAACGGCATTGCTCCTGATTCGAACCAGCAGTCGAGGACCTCATCGACACGACGCATGGTCGATTGGCCGCTTGGGTCATCGGGGTTGGGGCGGGTGAGTTGGTCGATGAAGGGGCGATGAAGGTCGGTCGGTCGCACGCCGAAGTCGGCCTCGAGCTGGTCGAGACTGCCGTAGACATCGATCCGGGGAAAATCGGGATTGTCGCTCTGCCAGACCGGGATGGGTGAACCCCAGAACCGGTTGCGGCTGATCGACCAGTCGCGAGCGCCGGCGAGCCATTGGCCGAATCGGCCCTTCTGCACGTGGTCGGGGACCCAGTTGATCTCGAGGTTGAGTTCTTCGAGTCGATCGCGGATCTTGGTGACCTCGACGTACCAGCTCGAGATGGCCCGATAGATGATCGGGGTATCGGTGCGCCAGCAGTGGGGGTAGTTGTGATCGTAGGTCTCGTGGCGGAGAACCTTGCCCGCTTCCTTGAAGCGCGACGATGATCAGTGGGTTGGCATCGAAGACGAGAAGGCCTTCCCAATCAGGGACATCGGCGGTGAACTGGCGCGGCCATCGACAGGAACGACCCGACCGATCTGGATGCCGTTTTCTTCGCAGACGCGTTGATCGTCTTCACCGAATCCAGGGGCCATGTGGACCACGCCGGTGCCGTCGGCCGTGTCGATGAAATCGGCGCCGATGATGCGGAACGCGTCGACGGTACGGTCGGCGAAGTAAGGGCATAGCGGGGTGTAGGTCCGGCCGAGGAGATCGGCGCCGCGGACGGTGGCGACAACCTCGCCCTCGCCGAGTTCTTTGGCGTAGCGCTCGACCGCGGCCTCGCCGAGCACGTACACGACACCATCGGGCATCTTGACCAGCGCATAGTCGATGTCGGGACCGACGGCGAGCGCGAGATTTGATGGCAGCGTCCACGGGGTCGTGGTCACGCCAGCATCTTGAGCGGACCAACATCACCGTCTCGAGCGGTGAGATCGAACGCAACGGTCAACGCTGGGTCTTGACGAGCGCGGGTGGCGTCGTCGAGGCGGATCTCGAGTTGACAGCAGTGTCTCGGCGCCCCACGAGTAGGGCATGACTCGGTAGGCCTCGTAGATCAGCCCCTTGTCGTAGAGCTCCCTGAAGGCCCACATCACCCGACTCCATGTAGGAGGCGTCCATGGTCTTGTAGTCGTGTTCGAAATCGACCCAGCGGGCCTGGCGGGCAACGGTCTTCTCCCACTCCTCCGTATAGCGCATCACCGAAGAGCGGCACGCCTGATTGAAGTTGTCGATGCCGAAGTCGAGGATGGCCGCACGACCAGTTACCCCGAGTTGCTTTTCGGTTTCCATTTCGGCTGGCAGGCCGTGGCAGTCCCAACCGAACCGGCGATCGGCGCGGCGGCCCTTCATTGTTCGGTAACTCCGGCACGACGTCTTGGACATAGCCCGTCAGCAAATGACCATGGTGGGGAGGCCGCTGGCGAACGGCGGACCATCATAAAAAACGAACTCGTTGTCGGCCGAACGCTGCTCGACCGATGCCTCGAAGGTCTTGTCCTCTCCCATTGGCCCGTCGTTGTTCGATGGCCGGGAAGTCAGCTCGGGGTGGAACGCTTGGGTAGGGCTGGGATGGCACAGATGACATGCTCTACAGGCTACCTTCGACACGTGAAGTCGAACCCTGCATTTCTTCCCCGCCTCTGGGCGCCCGCAGTCACCGGAATATCGGTCCTGAGTTGGCTTGGTAGCGCACTTCGTTTACAATGCGGCGACTCTAGGCCGGAAAGGAGCGCCATGCCCGCATCGCCGCACCTCGAAGACGTCCGCTACGAAGGCCACAAAGACGACCGTGGCTACGAAAGCGGCGCCGAAAAACACAGCAGCAAAGAAGGCAGCGCCCAAGGCAGCGGCCACCAAGAAGGACACCGCGGCCAGAAGCCAGCGGCAAACTAAGGCGCCAGCCAAGAAGGCAACGGCGGCCGCCCCCGAAGAAAACCGCAGCCAAGAAAACGGCGGCCAAAAATCACCGGCAAAGGCTCCGGCCTCGACCGGTTCATCAGCAAAGGCAAAACCAACCAAGGCATCATCAAAGGCGTCGGCGCCCAAAGCGGCTCCGAAACCCGAACTCCCTGACTACCTAACCGATCCCGTCTGGCTCGAGGCCCAAGTGGCCGAGCTCACCGCCGAACGCGCTCGCTACACCAAGAGCGCGAAGAGCCTGGCCGACGAGGCCGCCCAGCTCATGGCCGATCGTGAACCGGGCGACGTCCAGTTCGACGAAGAGTCCGGAGAAGGCGACACCATTGCCGTCGAACGTGACCGTGACCTCGCGCTCTCGGCGAAGGCTCGTGAATCGGTAGACGAGATCGACGCCGCGTTTGAACGCATCAAGAATGGCACCTACGGGATCTGCGTAAAGGGCGGCGATTTCATTCCCAAAGAGCGCCTAGAGGCCATTCCCGAGGCGTCCATATGTGTGCAACACAAGACGGCGATGTTCTGATCGACCTCTCGCCGCGTCGTAGCTGGCTCGCCGTCACCGGCCCAGTCGCTCTTCTCATCATCATTGCCGACCGTCTTACCAAGTGGTGGATTGAGTCGCGTCTCGAGCCAGGGCCGTGCCTGCGGCCCGATGATTGCATTGACATCATCGGGAGCTTGCGCATCCACTTCATCGAGAACCCCGGCATGGCCTTCAGCCAGGGCGAGAACGTCGGTCAGATACTCGCCGTCGTCGTCATTGCCATGACGGCGCTGCTCATTCGGCTGGCGATGCGCACCGTGTCGCCCGCCCGGCAAGCACTGTTGGGCCTCATCATCGGTGGTGCCATCGGCAACCTCATCGATCGGATCATTCGTGCCGAGAACGGATTCCTCTCCGGCTCGGTCGTTGACTTCGTCGATCTCCAATGGTTTCCCATCTGGAATTTCGCCGACGCTGGCGTGACGTGTGGGGTCATCGGCCTCCTGCTCCTCGGTGGCCGAGGCGAGCCGGCGCTGAGTTCAGGCGACGACGCCACCGACGGTGGCACCATTGATACCAACGAAAGCGATCACGAGCAGGCATGACTACTTCGACGCCAAGCGACGGGACTCACTTTGAAGCCTCGGTTCCTGAGACCCTCGCTGGTGAGCGGATCGATCGGGCGGTTGCGTTCCTGACCGGCCTCAGCCGTCGGGAGGTGGCCGACTTGCTCGCTGCTGGTGCGGTCCTGGTCGGCGGTGCACCTCCGGCGAAACCCTCACTGAAGCTGGTCACGGGCGATGTGGTGCGGGTCGATCTGCCCGATACCTCGGCCGTCGACCCAGCCGACGCCGCGATTCCCCTCCACGTTGTGTATGAAGACGCCGACGTGATCGTGGTCGACAAACAAGAGCATCTGGTGGTGCATCCTGGCTCGGGGACGCCAGACGGGACCCTGGTCAACGCCTTACTCCATCGCTATCCCGAGCTGGCTGGCGTCGGTGAGCCTGGCCGGCCGGGCATTGTGCACCGGCTCGACAAGGGCACATCGGGGTTGCTGATGGTGGCCCGTACCCCCGTGGCCTACACCCATCTGGTTGGCCAGCTGAGCGATCGGACGGTCTACCGCCGCTACCTGGCGCTGGCCAAGGGAATAGTCGAGTCAGTCGAGGGGCTCATCGACGCCAGGATCGGCCGCTCGGCCCGTGACGCTACTCGCCGGGCCGTTGTCGCCGACGGTCGTGAGGCCCGAAACCCCTATCGCGTGGTCGAGCGCTATACGCAGAGCGACGTGACGCTGCTCGAACTCCGCCTCGAAACCGGCCGGACGCACCAGATTCGCGTGCACCTGGAGGCAATCGATCATCCGGTGATCGGCGACCCCCGCTACGGCGGTTCGATTGGCGAGTTTGGCCTGACTCGGCCGTTTCTTCATGCCGCCGCGCTCGGATTCGACCACCCGACGACCGGCGAGTTCCTCCAGTTCGAGTCGGCCCTTCCGGCTGACCTCAACGCGGTGCTGGCCCGCCTCTGAGCCACCGACGGACCTACTCGGTCGACCAGCGCCCTCGGTGAACGACGTCGTCGATCGGGGGTCGTCGTCGGGTGGCCGACCGAGCGGCTCGTCGGCGAGCGGATGACCCAAGGCAACCGACGCCACCAATCGATAGTCGTCGGGCACGCCAAAGGCTGCCTTGACCGCCGATTCGTGAGAAAAATCCCGAAGAGGCACGCCCCGAGGCCAGTCTCAGTTGCGAGTAGGAGAATGTTTTGCACCACGGTGCCAGCATCGACCCACCAGAAGGGGACCGGCCAGCCATCGAGGCTGCCGCCGAGACCGGGCCGAGCCTTGTCGGCTTCGGCGTAACGCTCGACATACGCCGTCGGTTTGGTCGCAACGATCACGAGCACTGGGGCGTCGAACAACTGCTGCCAACGGAATGACGAACGCCGGTCGGCCGTGAACGTTGTGTCCCAGTAAGTGGCACAAGCATCGGCCGTATCGAGCACGAGGAATTCGACCGCCTGGGTATTGCCAGCACTTGGCGCTCGTCGCGGTGTCGAGCAGGGTAGTGGTGGCCGTGGGGTCGAGCGCCGTGGTCGCAAAGGCTCGTGTCATCCGTCGGGACCGGATTGCCGCGGCAACGGTCGCAACGGGTTGATCGCTCACGTTGGGCGGGGTTCCAAGGCGGGCCACGCAGTACGCCTCGAGACATGTCGACGATGTCGGCCAGCGTGAATCGCTCGAGGAGGCGCCGCATCTCGTCGCCAACACTCTGCCAGATCGACAACAACACGCATTGCCCCTCGTGGTCGCACGCCCCATCAGTATGCGGCTCGCCGAAGTCGCCGAGGGTGATCGGACCGTCGACAGCCCGAATGACGGCCGCCAACGTGATCTCGGCTGGCGTTCGGGCGAGTACGTAGCCGCCGCCGACCCCGCGCTTCGACCGGACAAGGCCGGCGCCCTTCAACGCGAGCAGGATCTGTTCGAGGTATGGCTGGGGGAGTCCGGTTCGCTCGGCGATATCTCTGACAGTGGTCGGGCCATGATCGGGCTCTTGCAACGCAAGCGACAAAAGGGCACGGCTGGCGTAGTCGCCACGGGTCGAGACTTTCACGGATGCAATCGTAGTTCGCCAAAGCGCTGGTCGCGGTGACCAGCGTCGTTCCCGTCGGGCACGGGACTTCTCGGCCGGGTAGCGACGCGCTACCCACAGGCCCCTATGCTGTGGACCCACCACGACGACCGAACGGACGACGGTGACCGAACTCGTACTACCTCGTTATGGAAATGGCTGTGTTTCCGATCTGATGGCGCATCTGCTTGCCCCTGGCGTCGGCGGCATCGACTTGGGTTCTCCGGCTACGGCCGACGGTCATGTGGCCCCCACGATTGCTGTGGCGAAGCAACGAGTGCTCTTTGTTCTCGATGGTCTTGGTTGGCACCAACTCACCGACCGGTGGCACCTTGCGCCGACCATGGCTGCCATGGCGGGCGGTCCGATTACGACGGTGGCGCCATCGACGACCGCCACGGCCCTCACCTCAATCACTACCTCCCTCACGCCGGGCGAACACGGCGTGGTCGGCTATCGAATGATGATCGATGGTGACGTGCTCAATACCTTGCGCTGGAGCACTGAGCGACGGCCGGACGCCCGAGCCACGATTCCCCCCGATGTCTTGCAGCCGTACCCGCCCTTCCAAGGCCTCCGCACGTCGATGGTGACCAAGGCCGAGTTCGCCAAGAGCGGCTTCACGATGGCCCACCTACGCGGTGGTCGCTTGGCCGGCTACCGAACGCCGGCAACCCTTGTCCACGAGGTGGTCAGCGAGATCCAGAAAGGCGAGCCCGTTGTCTACGCCTACTGGGACGGCATCGACAAGGTGGCGCACGAATACGGACTCAATTCGGTCTACGATTCCGAGATCGTCTTTGCCGACCGCCTGGTCGCGGCCATCATCGACGCGCTGCCGGCCGGCGTCGAGGTGCTCGTCACCGCCGATCATGGCCAGGTCGACTGCACCAACGGTCTCGTCGAGATCGATGCCGATGTTCTGGCGAACACGGCCGACATGAGTGGTGAGGGTCGGTTCCGTTGGCTCCATAGTTCTGGCATGCCAGCCGCCGAGCTTGCTGCGTTGGTCGAGGCGGCCCACGGCGATGTGTCATGGATCCGAACATTCGAGCAGATCGCAGACGAAAACTGGTTTGGTCCAACGGTCACGCCCGACGCCCGAGACCGACTCGGCGATGTTGCGCTGGTGCCGTTCGAGCCCATTGCGTTCGCCGACCCCGACGACACGGGGCCATTTGATCTGATTGGTCGACATGGGTCGCTGACGCCAGAAGAGATGTACGTTCCCCTGTTGCAAGCAATCACGTGATTCGCACGATCACCGACTAACACCTAGCCGATGCCCCCGATCGAGAGGTTTCGATGACCGACAGCAACCCATCGACAGAAAACCCTTCAACCCCAGCCGAGGCAACACCGAGCGACGGTCATGTGGCCGTCGACGAGGTACTCGAGCGACCACTCCATGACGCCGACCCCGAGGGTGAGGCCGAGCCGATGCCCGAGGGCAGTGTTTCCGAGCCGGCCAAGGTCATGCGGATCGGCTCCATGATTCGTCAACTGCTCGAAGAGGTGCGGTCCACCGACATGGACGAGCCGGGCCGATCGCGGCTTCGAGAGATATACGACACGTCAATCGCCGAATTGTCGACCGCGCTGTCGCCTGACCTCCAGCGTGAGCTCGTCACGCTTGGGTTGCCGTTCGGTGACGACGAGCTGCCGACGGAGGCTGAACTTCGGATTGCCCAGGCCCAGCTGGTTGGCTGGCTCGAAGGCCTCTTCCATGGCATCCAGGCAACCCTCTTCGCCCAGCAGATGGAAGCCAAGCAACAGCTTGCGGCCATGAGCCAGTCGCGCAACCCCTCGCTCCCGCGCCACGCCGGCGAGGGCGCCGACCAGCAGGGTCCCGGCGTCTACCTCTAGCTAGGCGCCTCACCATCTTCGGCCGCAACTTGCCGTGTCGGGTCCAGACGCGGGACACTAGGGATCTGCGCGCAGGACGGGACCATGCCTGTAGCAGCGCCCACGAGCAACGCATGTGTTGTGTCTGCCTCGGGCCGGTGATGGAAGTAGGGGATCTGCATGGCCAGGAAGTTGTCACGATGGATTGCTCAGGCGCTTGGCGACGCTGATTTGGCGGAGATGGCAGATCTTTGCCACCACACCATTGGCCACGAGGCAGGCGCATTGTCGTAGGCTGAGCTTTGGGTGCTGGTGGAGTCGAGCCTTCGTCGATGGCGAGCTGCGCGATTTTCTCTCGACGCTGGAGCGAATCGGTGGGACCCCGGCAGTGGTCAGTTGGCCTCTGCGCCGGTTGACCGTACGGCCCAACGATCGTCGGTGCTGGCAGCTCTGATGAACGAGCAGTACCACCGAGCTCGTATGGCGTTCCCCGACGAAGATGCTCGTCTCTGGTCGGGCCGTCAACGAAGGGGCGGGCTACGAGGCGCTCCAGGGTCTGAGCGACATCCGTCCGGCCAGGCGCAAGGGTCAACGGCGAGCAGCGAGCCTGGGGTCGTCGATTGGCGAAGGTTTCGCCACCGTCGTGCCTGACGATCGCTCCACAGAGCAGAGATCCGGATGGGCCTATCGCCTCGTCATCGACCATGAGACCGACTGCGACGGCGAGCATCGCGGCACCACAGCACCGTTCAATGTGATCTCGCCCCCCCGACGGGGAGTTCCTCATCATTTGGGGCTGGGCGATGGCTGAGATGCTCGACGCGTACGCCTAGCGCTCGGCCCTCGTGACATCGATGTAATTCCACCGTGGTGATTTCTCCGGCCAGCCATTGTCACAATGAGGTGGTGCTCGGCGGAGTTCGGCCGCACGCACGAACGAATAACCACGTCTGGTGATCGCGGCCAGGGTCGAATCGCCGGCAATTGCGACGGTCATTTAGGAAAATCCTGCGTGATCGCGATCTGCGGAATCCCCTGGCCCACATCGGGCTTTGGGTATCCCCTGCCCTGCGTGGTCGCGGGGTCGACAGACATTATGTCTTGACATGTCGATTGTGTTACGACAACAATGCCGTCTCGTGTTCGCCCTCTCCCTCCGCACACGTCGACCACTATTTGTGGCGGCGCTGGCACTTCTCGCGGTCTCGCTTTTCAGCATCGCGCCAGCCTCGGCGGCCAACGCCAACGCTACCTCTGTCCTCGAGCAGCAGCTGCTTAGCCAGATCAACGCTGAGCGAGCCAATCGTGGGATTGCCCCGGTCACGCTTACCCAATCGCTCAACGTTGCGTCGGACAACTGGTCGAGCACCATGGCGTCGAGCCAGAACCTTCGCCATAGCACCGACGGCCGGGCCGAGATCATCGCTCGGGGCTTTTGGACAGGGCAGATCACGAATGCCTGGATGTACTCCGACGGCCACCGCAACCTGATCGTCGACCCCAACCTCACACAAGCTGGTGTCGGCGTCGTGTGTGACGGCAACGGCCAGATGTGGGCGACGGTGCAGTTTCTTCGCAACGACAAGACCAAGGAAACCCTTCGGTCATCGTCTCAGTCGCCGGTCATCACCAAAGCCGACTCGGGTTCGAGTTGCGGCGATGATCGATATCTCGGTGGCGTCCAGCGCCTCTACCAAGCCTTCTTCCGCCGCCAGAGCGACGCCGGCGGTTTGGCCTATTGGGTCGAGGCTCGCAGCAGTAACATCTCGCTCAACCAGATCGCCGATGTGTTCGTGACGTCACCGGAGTTCCAGCAGACGTACGGCTCGCTGAATAACCGCCAGTTCGTCGACCTGATCTATCGCAACGTGCTGAAGCGGAGCCCCGATGGTTCGGGCTACGACTACTGGCTCAGCTTGCTGGCCAAAGGCAAGCTCAGCCGGGGTCAGCTGATGGTGCAATTCAGCGACAGCGCCGAATTCCAGGCCCTCACTGGCATCTACGGCTAAGCCCCAGCCGCATCGACGAGCGCTCCCTCGCTCTGCCGCGCGTCGACCGGCAATGACCGGTAACGTAAACGGGTCGGCCGGACGTTTGGGGATTTGTGGGCTCGTCTTTTACCCATCTTCATGTTCATACCGAATACAGCATGCTCGATGGAGCATCGCGACTCGATGACCTGGTCGCCAAGGCCGCAGCCGACGGAATGCCGGCGCTCGGCATCACCGATCACGGCAACATGTATGGGGTACTCGACTTCTACAAAGCCTGTCGGAAGCACGAGATCAACCCGGTCATCGGGTGTGAGCTCTACCAGGCCGACGATTCCCGCCACGAGCGGCCCTCACGCCGAGGCAAGGTCGACGACTCTGGCGGCTCAACCGACGGCGGCAAGAAGCTCTACTACCACCTCATTGCGCTGGCCGAAAACAACACGGGCTACAAGAACCTGATCCAGCTGGCCTCACGGGCCTACATGGAGGGTTACTACTACAAGCCGCGGGTCGACTGGGATGTGCTGGCTGAGCACAGCGAAGGGCTGATGGTCACCACTGGCTGTCTCGGTGGCCACGTCCTGCAGTCCCTGTTGCAGGAAACGACCAGCTTCGCGCTGCCGAAAAAGCAGCCAGGCTGCAAGACATTTTCGGCCGCGACAACATGTTCATCGAGCTCCAAGACCACGGCATCCCCGAGCAGCGATCGACCAACCCCAAGCTCCTCGAGATAGCGCGCAAGATCAACGCGCCGATCATGGTCACCAACGACTCGCACTACACCGATCGCGAAGACCACGCCGCCCACGACGCTGCTGTGTGTGCAGACCGGCCGCTCATGAGTGACCCCGATCGGTTCAAGTTCCACGGCGACCAGCACTATCTCAAGACCGCAGCCGAGATGCGTCACCAGTGGCCGAGCTGCCTGAGGCGTGCGACAACACGCTCTGGATCGCCGAACGAGCCAACGTCGAGATCGAGTTCGGCAAGCCTCAATTGCCCGACTTCCCCATTCCCGCTGGCTTCAACGGGGCCGACGACTACCTCTTGCACCTGACCATGGAAGGGGCGAGGAAGCGTTGGGGCGACAATCTGCCAAACTCGGTGACCGAGCGGCTTATCTACGAACTCGACGTCATCAAGAACATGGGCTTCAGCTCGTATTTCTTGATCACGCTGGATCTCATCAAGTTTGCCCGTGACCGCAATATTCGTGTCGGCCCTGGCCGGGCTCGGCGGCGGG
Organism: Acidimicrobiales bacterium; assembly: GCA_041394345.1. Classification (GTDB taxonomy): domain Bacteria; phylum Actinomycetota; class Acidimicrobiia; order Acidimicrobiales; family SZUA-35; genus JBBKWJ01. The sequence continues at coordinate 27,750 of JAWKIN010000007.1, forward strand.
ATGTGCGGTGGCCTACACGCTCTGGATCACCGACCTCGACCCATCAAATACGACCTCCTGTTCGAGCGCTTCTCAACCCATCTCGTATCTCCATGCCCGATATCGACATGGACTTCGAGACCCGCTATCGCGACGAGATGATCCGCTACGCCGCGGAGCGCTACGGCCGCGACCACGTCGCCCAGATCGTCACGTTCAGCCAGATCAAGGCCCGAGCGGCGGTACGAGACAGCGCCCGCGTACTCGGCTACCCAGCATGTCGTTGGCGACAAGGTGGCCAAGGCCATGCCGCCACTGGTGATGGGGCGACACGCCGCTGAAGTTCTGCTTCGAAGAAACCGAGAAGTACAAAGACGGCTACAAGATGGCCCAAGAGCTCCGCTCTGATGGTCGACACCGACACCGACATTGCTCGCGGGTCGAAGTAGCCATGGGCCTCGAGGGCTGCGCCGTTCCGATGGCATCCATGCCGCTGCGGTGGTGATTACCATGACCCGCTACCGACTACCTGCCAATCCAGCGCAAGCCCGAAGCGGGCAAGCCAATCGAAGAAGCGCCGGTCGTCACCCAATACGAGATGAACGGGGTCGAAGAACTCGGCCTGCTCAAGATGGACTTTTGGGCCTACGAAACCTCGATGTGTTGGCCGACGCGCTGGCCCTCATCGAGGTCGTGCACGGCAAAACCATCGACATCGACAACGTGACCCTCGACGACCCCAAGACGTTCGCGCTGCTCCAGGCGGGGCAAACCATCGGTGTGTTTCAGTTGGAGTCGCCACCGATGCGGGCCTTGATGCGGTCGATGGCCCCAACCGAGTTCGAAGACGTTGCCGCACTCGTGGCGCTCTACCGTCCTGGCCCGATGGCGGCCAACATGCACAACGACTACGCCGACCGCAAGAACGCTCGCCAAGCGATCACCTACCTCCATGCCGACGCCGAAGAGATCCTCGGCGGCACGTATGGCCTCATGATCTACCAAGAGTCGGTCATGCGTATCGCCCAGAAGTTCGCCGGCTACTCGTTGGCCGACGCCGACAACTTGCGCAAGGCCTGTGGCAAGAAGATTCGCGAGATGATTGCGAAGGAGCGCACGAAGTTTGTCGAGGGCTGCGACGCCAACGGCTATGGATCCAAGCTCGGTAACGACTGGTTCGACATCATCGAGCCATTCGCCGACTACGCCTTCAACAAGAGCCACTCCTACGGCTACGGCCTTATCAGCTACCAAACGGCCTATCTGAAAGCCAACTATCCGGTCGAATACTTCGCCAGCCTGCTCTCGAGCGTGAAGGGCAGTCTCGATAAGGCCAGCATCTATCTCAACGAGTGTCGCCAGATGGGCATCAACGTGCTTGTCCCAGACGTCAACGTGTCGGAGGTCGACTTCACGTCGATTACCGACCCCGAAGGCGGCGAGCTCAACGCCATTCCCTTTGGCCTGTCGGCCATTCGCAATGTCGGCGAGGGTCTCGTCGAGCTCATGCTCGCTGAGCGCCGGGCCAACGGGCCGTTCAAGGACTTCTTCGACTTCGTCGAGCGCGTCGACTACAGCGTCCTCAATCGCCGCATGATCGAGTCGCTCATCAAGGCCGGCGGCTTCGACTCGCTCGGCCACAGCCGCAAGGGTCTGCTGCTCGTCTTCGAAGAGATCATCGACAAGACCGTCGCCTCGCGCCGCGAGCACGATATGGGGGTTATGACCCTGTTCGAGGGAGCGGCCGAGTCCTCGGGCGAGCCGACCTACGATGATCGTCCTACCATCGGCAACGAGGAGTTCGACAAGAGCCAGCGACTCGCCTTCGAGAAGGAAATGCTCGGCCTCTATGTCTCCGATCACCCGCTCATGGGCCTCGAAGGTGCACTGAAACGCAAGGCCGAGACCACCATCGAACAGCTCGCCATGATGGAAGACGGGGCCAGCATCACCGTCGGTGGTGTCGTTACCGGCCTTCAGCGTAAGTGGACCAAGAAGGGCGATCTCATGGGCATCTTTGTTCTTGAGGACCTGACGCACTCCGCCGAAGCGATGGTTTTCCCCCGTACGTTTGCCGATTATGGACACCTCCTCGAAGACGACAAGGTCGTTATCGTGCGAGCACGAGTCGACAAACGCGACGATGAGCCGAAGCTCATGGTCCAGGGCATCGAAGTGTTCGAGCCCGAGATGTTCGGGTCATCGGCCCCGTTGCGAATCGAGATTCGGCCGAGCCAGCTGAGCGACAAACTCATAGCGGGCCTCAAGGATGTTTTGCGCCAGCACCAGGGCGACTCTGCCGTCTACATCCATCTGAGCGAAGACCAGGCAGTCAAGTTGTCCGACGAGTTCTGCGTCGACACGTCCAACGGATTAATCCCCGAACTACGCGTCCTTCTCGGCGCCGAATCCATCGTCTTGTAGGCCGGGTGGTGCCACGCGACCCAGTCGGATGGGGGCGATGTGACCCATTTGGGTAAGAGGTACCTAGCAATTAGCCGCACAGTGACTATCGTCGATCAGATGGCGAAACGCGCATCGGACAACTGATGAGTCAGGCGGCGCGTACGTGACCTTCAACTCGATGCAATTCGTGTTCTTTTTCGCGGCTGTCCTTTTTGTCTATTGGCAATTGCCGCACAAGGCGCAAAACCGTTTCCTTCTCGTTGCGTCCTACGTCTTCTACGGCTGGTGGGACTGGCGGTTCCTCGGTCTCCTGTTCATCAGCACAGCCGTCGACTTCTGGGTTTCCCGAGACCTCGGAAGGATCGAGGAGGCACAACGGCGAAAACGCATCCTCGTTGTGTCGATGGCAGTCAACCTCGGCTTCCTCGGTTTCTTCAAGTACTTCGGCTTCTTTGTCGACTCGCTCGAGGCCAGCCTGACCGGCCTGGGCATCGAGTGGCTCGCTCCAACCCTCGGCATTGTGCTCCCCGTCGGCATCAGCTTCTATACGTTCCAGTCGATGTCGTACACGGTCGACGTGTATCGCCGAGAGCTCAAGCCGGTCGAGAATTTCCTCGATTTTGCGCTCTACGTGTCGTTCTTCCCCAGCTGGTCGCTGGCCCGATCGAGCGGGCAACCAGACTGGTCCCGCAAGTGCTGGCCCTCGAGAACGCCTCGATAGCGAGCGAGTGGCGAGCGCCCTCTCGCTCATCCTTGTGGGTCTGGTGAAGAAGGTTGTGGTGGCCGACAATGCCGCCCGCGCCGCCAACACCGCCTTTGCCCAATCCGGCTCGGCCGGCTTCATCACGCTCGCGGTTGGTGTGTACTGCTTCGCCCTGCAGATCTATGGCGACTTCTCGGGCTACAGCGACATGGTCAGGGGCACGGCTCGCCTGCTCGGGTTCGAACTCATGGAAAACTTCGAGCAGCCATACTTCTCGCTGTCGATCACCGAGTTCTGGCGCCGGTGGCACATCTCACTGTCACAGTGGCTACGGGACTACCTCTACATCCCGCTGGGCGGAAACCGCCGAGGGGCCAGGAGGACGTACATCAACCTCACTGACGATGCTCTTAGGCGGTCTTTGGCACGGGGCGGCGTGGACCTTTGTTATGTGGGGGGCGTTGCAGGGCGTGTTCCTGATGGTCGAGCGCCGGTTCGGCCTCGACCGGGTTGGTTTGGGCACCGCGTGGCAGCGCTTCGGTCGTGGCCTCATCACCTTCCATCTCACCTGTTTCGCGTGGATCTTCTTCCGGGCCGACTCATTTGGTCAGGCCCTCGAGGTCATCGGTGGCGTTCTAAGCTTCCGGCCCGGGACCCTGCCGTTTGAGGATGTCCTCAACGTGCTGCTGCCATCGGCGGCAATTGCTGTCTTCCTCGACCGGCTGCAGATCCAAACGAAACCGACTCCGGCCTCGTGGCGGTTTCCACGGTGGCGAAGGGCGTTGCGTTCGGCACCGGCCTGGTGCTTGTCCTTCTCCTCAGCGGCGGCCAGCAGGTCCCCTTTGTCTACTTCCAATTCTGATGCGGCCAGTAACCAATGAAATCGCAACCATGACAGTGACCGACAAGGCAGTGACCGACAAGGCAGTGACCGACAAGGCAGCGGCCGTCGCGGCGAAGACCGAGGCGGCGATGGCCACCGAGGTCGCTCGTTCACGCGGTGTCGCCCCGAACTGGCGTGTTCTCCTCGCGGTTGTGCTGGCGACACTGCTCGTATTTGAGCTTGGTGCCCGTTTTGTCGTGTCGCAGTCCTCGTTTGAGGCCGATCTTCTGCCGCGCATTCTTGAAGAACACCGCACCAATCTCGACCAGCGCGCCGACGCCGGCGTCGATACGAGCTTGCTGTTTCTGGGCACCTCAAACACGGGTGCTGGCTTCGACCCCTCGATGGTTAGCGATGGTTCGGCCTACGACCTGTGGTGGGCAGGTAGTGACGCCATGGTGATGGAGCATTTGGCCGCCGACTTCGCTGACAATCTTGTCGAACCTGACACCGTTGTGATCGGCATCACCTCACGTGAGCTCAACGATGCTCGTATCCCGGCGCTCGCCGCGACCTTCGATCAGGCCTCCAGCACGCTCGCTTGGCGTCGAGTGGCCAACCCCGACTGGCTCACGAAGGTTGAGGTTGCAACGAGCAAGGTGTCCAATCTGGTGAAGTACCGGACCTTCCTGCGCCGGCCTTCGGCGTGGTTTAGCTGGGTGACCGGCTCCGGTCCAGCCGAAGAAGGGCTGACAACGGGCGAGTTTGGTCAGCTCACTCGCTATCGAGACGGCGAGCTCGCCATGACCGAGGCCGACATTGCTCGCGAGACCGAGGCCTTGGCCAACTACCGCGTCGGCGGGGGTGAGATCGATGCCCTGCAACGACTGCTCGAGAGCTTTGGCGACGCTCGTGTGGTGTTGGTCTTCTTGCCGGTATCGGAGTCGACCTACGTGCCGCTTCACCCGAATGGTGCCGCCGACGTCGGGCGGCCAAACGTGAGGCGGCCGCGGCAAGTCAGCGGGCTGGAGTAGAATTTCTCGATATGAGCGCACTCGGGGTCAACGACGACCTGTTTGGCGACGGCAATCACTCAATCAAAGGGCTCAGCGATCCTGACCCAATCAGTGCTCTCGTACCTGCAGGGCTAGACTGGCCGACCTCATGCGGCGGCGTTCACAGCCCATGGGAGTAGATCGACCTAGGTCCACGGGCGTCAAAGCCCATGCCGTTGGCGGCAGGCTCGGCAACAATAGGTGCGAGGTTTCCGGCGGCTGCTGGATCCCCCAATCATCCAACCGGAGATGTCAGACAATGAGCGGTGCCAAGGTAGTAGTAATCGGACAAGGCTATGTGGGCCTTCCGGTCGCAATGCGAGCAGTTGACGTCGGCTATGACGTCGTCGGCTTCGACCTCGACAAGCGCAAGATCGATGGCCTCAACGCCGGAAAATCGCACATCGATGACATCACCGATGCCGACATTGCGGCCGCGCTCGCTACTGGTCGCTATGTCGCCTCCATCGACGAGGCGTCGGTCGCCAATTTCGACATCGCGGTCATTACGGTGCCGACACCGCTTCGCGACGGCGCTCCCGACCTGTCATACATCGAATCCGCAGGCGAGATTCTTGGTCGAGCTCTCCGTCCAGGGGCCACTGTGATTCTCGAGTCAACCACCTTCCCCGGAACAACCGAAGAAGTGCTCGCTCCGATCCTCGACGGTGCCACTGGCCTTACTCATGGCACGGACTACCAACTGGGGTTCTCGCCCGAGCGCATCGACCCGGGCAACACCGAATGGGACTTCAAGCGCACGCCAAAGGTCGTTTCCGGCGTCAACGCCACGTCGCTCGCCGCGGTCAAAGAATTTTACGACAATGTGTGTGACACAACCGTCCCGGTGTCCGGAACCCGTGAAGCTGAGTTGGCCAAGCTCCTCGAAAACACGTTCCGCCATGTCAATATTGCGCTCGTCAACGAGATTGGGATCCACGCTCGTGCCCTTGGCATCGATATGTGGGATGTCATCGACGCCGCCAAAACCAAGCCCTTCGGCTTCATGCCCTTCTATCCCGGCCCTGGGGTTGGCGGGCACTGCCTCCCGATCGATCCGTCGTACCTGTCGTGGCAGGTCGAGCGGACGCTGCGCACGGTCAGCCGGTTTGTCAAGATCGCGAACGACGTCAACGATCACATGCCCGACTACGTCGTCAAGCGAGTGCAGCTCGGCCTCAACAAGCGCAAAAAGGCGGTCAATGGCGCCAATGTGCTGGTTCTTGGCGTTGCCTACAAGAAGAACTCAAACGACGCCCGCGAGACCCCGTCGACGCAGGTCATCGAGCAGCTACTCGAATTGGGCGCCAACGTCACCGTCCACGATTCTCACGTCGATGGCTTCCACCTCGATGCGCAAGCGGCTCGGGTCGACCTTACGATCGAGACCATCAAGAACGCCGATGCGATCGTCCTTATCACCGACCACGACGACGTCGACTACGACCTCATCCTCGCCAACGCCGACTACATCTTCGACGCTCGTCACCGAATCTTTGGCGACAACGTCGAGCAACTCTAAGCCCAACGAGGAATCCCACTATGGCGACCAACCGCGCCAAGGTAGTCATCAATGGTGACGATCTCGGCATGTCCGACGAGGTCAACCGCGAAACGCTGCGGTGGGCTCACGACGGCATCCTGACCTCGGCCACGACCTTGGCCACGGCGCCCGCGTTCTCGACCGCTCCGGCGTCCGAGCTCGTCGCGATGGGGGTGAGCGTTGGGGTGCATCTGGACTTCAGCGAGTTTGCGCCGCTCACGACGAACCCTGCCTTGGCACCGATGCTCGACGCCGATGGCAACTTCAAGCCGGTACTACGGTCGATGAAGCCGACCAAAGCCTTTCTGGCGGCGGTAACGGACGAAGCGATTGCTCAGGTCGAGCGGATGAGCGAGCTCGGGGTCACGCCCGACCATCTCGACTCCCATCACCACGACCATTTCAATACGTGGATGACCCTTGTGCTGCGACGAGTTCGCAAGCAAACGGGAGTTGCTCGGATTCGCTGTCCCTACACCGGTCCCGAGATTGGTGGAGCCAAGGCGCAGTTCGCTCGCAAACGGGGCCGCGACCTGCAGCGCCTGGCCGGATTCAAAACACCTCAGCACTTCATGTCGCTTGACTATGTTGGCGATCACGGGGCCGAGACGCTGCGCGGCCTCGTCGGCGTGGTCGAACTCATGACCCATCCTGGCGGTCATTCGCTGGGGGCCACCGAGGAAACGACGGCGCGTGCCTTGAGGGACGCAGACTTCGTTGAGTTGGTTAACTACACTGCCGTTGATGGAGCCTGACGGCGAGCCAAGCCGCTCAATCAATTGGCAGTTCATCCGGCGAATCTCGGCGCAATCTTTGCACTGTGGCTCGTGATGGCCGCGTGGACTGCGAAAGAGGCAAGAAGCGACCTTGTTGTCGGTAAGTCGGCCCTGGTCGACCTGGCGTCGCTCGATCCGCTCGAGGCTGATCTCGTTGCCCTGCAGGCCGACTTGGCCGCGGCTCACGTTCCCGTCGCCTCTGGCCGGTCGAAGCTCAGCAGTCCGCTCTTGTGGCCACTTCGACCGTTGCCCATTCTCGGTCGCCAGTTGTCTGCTGCTCGTGGCATTGCCAACACGGCCGACGCCGTGCTCACCGAAACCGAGACGGTAGTCGCAGCGGCACTTGTGGTTCAGGACGCACCGCCCGAACGACGCGTCGAGGGGCTCCAATCGCTCTCAGATGCGTTTCGGTCGCTTGATCGCACAATTACCGACCGAGATCTCGGCCCAAGCGACAATTTGATGGATGTGCTTGTCGACGCTCACTTCGACGCAGAGGAAGCCCTCGCCGAGATCGAAGGCGACGTCCACCAGGCGTCGCTCATTGTCAATGGACTCACCGCCTTCGTGAGCGACAGCAACTATCTGATGCTCGGCGCCAACGTCAATGAGATGCAGATCGGCGGCGCCACGCCGCTGAACTTTGGCGAGTTGAGATTCAGCAATGGCGACTTCACGGTGTCGGAAATTCAGACGATTATCGAGGCCGAGTTCAACACACCGACGCCCCTGCAAGATCCGGATGTTGGTGATTTGTGGGGCTTTATCAACCCCACCAACGACTTCAAGAAGCTCATGCTGACACATCGTTTTGCCGAGTTCGGTGGGCCACAGGCGCTTGTCATGTATGACGAGGCCAAGGGCAAGCAGCCAGACGGTGTGCTGTTCGTCGACTCGTTGGCGTTGCAAGGGATACTCGAGGTTGTCGGGCCCGTGGTCGTCGAGGGCCGTGAGTTTCGTGCCGACAATGTGCTCGACTACATCCTGGTCGAGCAGTACATCGACCAGGCCATCGATGGTTCAGCGAGCCCCGAGGGCGAGACGAAGTACGATCGCCTCGCAGCCATTGCGGCTGCAGTTTTCGCCAAAACGGCAGAGGGTCAGTTCGAGCCAATCGACATGGCTCGTGTGCTTCGCCCGATCGCCGCCGGCCGACACATCTTGGCGTATTCGACCGATCCCGGCGAGCAAGCAATGTGGCAAGCGACCGGGTTGGCGGGCGAACTCGACGGCTCGGAGATCGGCGTCAGCCTCCAAAACCTGGGTGTAAATAAGCTCGATCCCTACCTTCGGGTGGTTGTCAACGTCACGAGCGAGGTCACGGCCGATGGCACGACGACCCTCGACATTGACGCCACGTTCACCAACAACACACCAGCGGGCCTGCCCGACGTTGTCAACGGGGTCGACTGGGAGTTTCTTGGGTTGCCGACGCCGACCACCTATCTCGGGCGTATCGGGTTCTTGCTTCCTGGCACAACAACCGATGTTGCGCTCGATCCGACATCAGAGGCCGGTCTTGAGGTTTTCGGTGCGGATGGCAAAAACGTGATGGTCGTCACGCGAGCGATGATCGTGGAGGGGGAGACTCGGCAGATCACGGCCACAGTCACCCTGTCGGGGGAGGTCGGGCCGCTCCATATGATGCCGAGCGGCCGGTACCCGACCGTGACCTTCTACTGGAACGGTGTCGCGCTCGACGACTTCGGGCCACACGAGCTCCCGTTGGGCGGCTGATTCTGCGAATCAGCGACTGCGAGCGCTGGTGATGGTCGAGCGGATCGTGTGCTGGAACAGCACAAAGGTCAGTGGCACTGACACAACGCAGAACACGACGGCCCGGATGATCGATCCGCCGAGTGGGGGTAGGAACACCGGGTAGAGGGCGTAGGCCGCGATGGCACCCGCAACCGGAGGCGTCGCGCCACGAACCAGGCTGGCGGCCGTCGCGGCCGGCTTGATTCCTATTTTTGTGCCGGCGATGACGGCCACCGTTGTGCCGACGAGGCCACCTGCTATGCCAACCATCAGCGAAATCTCGAGGAGGCCACCAATCATCGCACCGATGATGGCGCCGCCGACCGCAAACACAGCGTTGAACGAGGCCAGAAGACTCTGGGTGCTCCAAAGTCCCTTGGCCTGGAGGAGGGAGTAACACGTCGGTTGCAGAATGCGGAAGGGCGTGCCGGCACTAATCAGCACCATGGCAACGATGGCGTCGTTCCAGGTGCCAGACCAGATGAAGTCGACGATTGTGCCCCCGACCAGGGCGAGTCCGCCGAAGGCCATGCCGGTGACGAGGAGCAGGAGCGAGACTGCGTCGAGATAGGACGAACGTAACCGATCGGGGCTCTTGACCGAGGCAAACGACGGAACCAGCACATTGGTTGCCGCCATCGTGAATGGCGCCGTGAGCGCGGCCGACAAGGAATAGCCAAAGAAGTACAGGCCAACGACTTCCTTGGTCTCGAACGGGCTGATGGCGACGTAGTCGCCGCTGAGTGAGAAGCCGAGCGCAACTGCGGCCAACATAAGCCAGGAGGGTGCGTCCATAGATACCCATGACGCCGCGGACCTTGCCGAACAGTGATGGGGGCGGCCGGTTGCCCGCCAGAGCATGGTGCCTTCCACCAGCGTCTCGACATAGAGCGGCAGGACGAGGGAGTAGGCGCCAAATCCGAGGAGGGCGAAGACGATCAAGGCGCTATGGCGTGACATCGACGAGATCGTCAGAATCTTCGACGACTCACCAAACCGGAGGTCGGCCGCAAGACGGCCAATGCCGATCACCATGGAGAACTGAAGCGGCAGGGTGGGAGCAATGGCGATGAGCAGGGACGGCATCCGGCTGTCCGAGCCGGCGATGAGGTTCGATCCAACGATCATGAACGCAGCAATGCCAATCATGAGGTACAGGATCAAGCGCCAAAGACGATCTGGTTCTTCGCCCTTGGTGATGCGTTCGATGAAGAGTGGGCGAAGCGCACTGAGCGTGGCAACGGAGAACGTCGAGAATCCGAGGGTGATGGCAAAGAGGCCGAAGTCGCCCTGGGTCAGGATGTAGCCGCTGACGATCTGGGCGATGAGCCCGCCGCCTCGCATGAAGACACTGGCCAAGCCAACCTGGATGATGCCCCGAATGACGTGGCCCTTCATCTGGTCGTCGGCTGGCTTGTGGCCAGCGCAGGTCGCCTCGTCGGCCGAGACCCGTCGCTGTTCACCCAACCCCTCGTCGTGCGCATGGCCGATCTCGTCGGCCGGCAACCTCGTCTCGCGCTTCATCGGTACGTCACGCTGATGGGTAGTCCTCGTGCGCTTTGACCAGCGCCGCTTCGAGCGCACTGGCTCCCGCGGCAAACGAGAGTTCGTCGATGTAGTACTGACGAGCCGCTCGGCCCATTTCGGCCCGCCGCTCGGGCCCGAGACTCACGACATCGAGAAAGGCCGCGGCCAACGCATCGACATCGCCGGGCGCACGTAATGGCGCCGCCCGAAGCGTCGAGCAGATTGCGGGCGTCACCGAGAAGAGCCCCGACCATGGGACGGCCGGCAGCCAGACCAACCTGCACCTTGCTAGGCACGATGCCATTGAAGAACTCGTGGTCATCGAGTGACACGAGGAGGACATCGGACGTGTGGTTGAGCGCTGGCATCTCGTCGTATGGCTTGAGCCCATGGAAGGTGACGTTTTCGGCCTTCAGTTCGCTTGCGATGGCGCGGCACCGATCTTCGTCTGGTCCGCGACCGATGATGTCGAGGTGGAAGTTTGGGGCCTGTTGGGCGATCTGAACCGCCGCTCGAATGGCGATGTCGACGCGTTGGAAGGGGCCGATGTTGCCAGCGAAGACAACGTTGCACGTATCGGACTGTGGGGCAGGAGCCCACTCGTCAGGAAGAAACTTGGTTTCGTCGGCCCAGTTGATGATTGTCTGTGCCGTCGCTGGGTTGGCATCGTTGTCGATAAGTAGCTGGGTCATCCCGGGCGACAGGCCAATGGTTCGGTCCATACGCTTGTACATCTGGCGGCAGAGCCACCGTAGTGGTCGGTCGACCTTGGCTTCGATCTTGGACGGGAGAAAGCCGGATTTCGTTACGGTGTCTGGCCAGAAATCCTGCACATGGAGGACAGCCGGTGCCTGATACTTTCGTCTGGCTCGCAAGGCGGGGATGCCGATCGTCGCTTGCCCCTGATAGGCGTAGATAACGTCGAAATCGGCCTTCCTCGGCAGCCCGAGGGTGGTGGAGGTCAGCGCAAACGAGACATAGGTCAAGATGCGCTTGACCGCCGAGGTGTCATGGCTCGGGATTACCGCCGTTCGGGTGACGGTTATACCCGGCTCGACCTGTTCGACCTTCGAGGGCGGTTCTTGTAGCCCGGGTAAACCGGCCGCCGGGGTAGTTGGGGAACGTCGTAACCACATGGATCTCGTGTCCCTTGTCCCGCAAGAATCTGACAAGGTTCATGCCACTAATTGGGCTTGGCTCAGGGTCGAACCATTGGGTGATGAACAAGATCCGCATAACTAGTCGTTTCCAATGAAGAATTCGGCTCCGACATCGAGACCTTCTTGGTCGACGCCAGTGCCACGAACGACCTCAAGCACCGTTTGGGCGAGAATCTTGAGGTCAAGGAGAAGGGAGCAGTTGTCAACGTACTCGACGTCGAAGGCAAACTTTTTCGTCCCAACCGATTGCGTTGCGGCCACTTGTCTGGGCCAAGCCCGTTACCCCCGGCCGGACCTCGTGACGACGAAACTGGGTCTCGCTGTAGAGGGGAGGTATTGCATGAGCAGCGGTCGGGGGCCAACCAGGCTCATATCGCCGCGAAGTACGTTGATGAGCTCAGGCAACTCGTCGAGGCTGGTGCGCCGAAGCTTGGCGCCGAACGCGGTGATGCGTTCTTCGTCGGGAAGAGGCTCGCCGTTGTCATCGACGGCATCGATCATGCTGCGAAACTTGAGCATCTCGAACGGCTCGCCATTGAGGCCGGGTCGTGTCTGGCGGAACAAGATGGGTGAGCCGAGTTTGACGCGCACGAGTGCGGCGAGGCCAAGAATGATCGGGCTCAACACAGTGAGCGCCGCCGCAGCTGCGACGACGTCGAACGGACGCTTCCATCGGTGTGTTTTCGTCGAGTCAGACGTCGTCAGCGTCGCCATCTAGGTGAACCGATCAGATAGGCGAACCCCGAGGAGCTCGTTCATCTCGTCGTCGGTGCCGCCGAACGGATCGAGCGCCTTGAGCATCCAGATCCCGTCGCGGAACGTTGCTTCACGCTCCAATCGTTCGCCGGCCGCCATGCGCAGTAAGGCGTCGGGGAAACCCGCTCCCGCCAAGTGCGAAACGGGGTAGCCGCCACCAAACCGGGTATTGACTTCGATGATATAGATCGCACCATCGGCGATGATCAGGTCGACATCGTTTGGACCAATAAGGCCAAGCGCATCGCCGAGGCGCCACGACAGGTCGATGAGATCATCGCGGCGAACCGATCGGCTGAGGCTCGTTTCACCACCCCGAGAATGGTGTTTACGCCACGCCGAACAGCGAACGGGCCTGCCATCGAGGTCGCCGCAGATCTCAAGGTTGTACTCGACGCCAAGGATTCGTTGCTGGAAGAGTGGCTCCGCAAGCTCACTTGCAGCCTGAGCGGCCGCTTCGTGGTCGTTGGGGAAGGAGAGACCGATGCTCGACGAGCCACATTCAGGTTTGACGATAAGCGGTATCGACGAGTCGAAGTCAGCGATGTTTCGACTGGATCGAGGGGCCAAGAAGCCGTTGCTGTTAGCCCACTCGGACGTCGCCAGTTTGCTGAGAGCCAGCTGCGTGAGCTGCTCGCCAGGGAAGAAACAATTGATGCCAAGCGCCGAGAGTTCGGGTCGAATCTTCGCGAGGCTCGCAACATCGAGATCGGAGAACGTGAGGATGTTCTCGATCCGCTCGCGTTGAACGAGTTCGAGTACCGCGTCGTGATAGGACGGATCAGCGATGGCGGGCAGGATGCGGGCGTCGTCGCAATCGCGAAAGGCTGGTGCATCGGGGCTGTTACCCGTGCCGAGAATGAAGACGCTGGGGTCTGCTTCCCTGAAGTACCGAACGGCGTAGCCCCGACGACCAGTGGTGGAGAACAGCCAACGTGACGACATAACTACGCTTCCTTTGCCGGGCCGAGGCCAACGGCGTCGATTGTGGAACGCAGACGTAGTGTGTCGCCGGTGTCTGCGCTAACGACGGGTGATCGGGGAATGATGAAATCGGGGGCTAGCGAAGTGGTGTAGGACCCAACGTTTTCTATCGACAGGAGGTCGCCGATCGTCGGCTCGTAAGGGAAGTCACCTAGGACATCGATCTCCATGCACGTGGCGCCAACGATTTGGGTCGCCGGTCCGGCTGTTGGCAGGGCGAGGTGCACAATGGGCGGTCCGATGGACGATCGCAGGGGGTTGACCTCGAAGATGCTCCCGTCGACGACCGCGTAGTTTCGGCCGCCGTTGCGTTTGATAGCCCCAATTCGCGTGACATAGGTGGCGCAGTTGGCCAGAACACCGATGCCCGGTTCGAGCACGAGACGAGGCCCATCGGGGCCGAGGAGTTCTGCCGCCCGGGCACCGAGCACGTCGCCGTATTCATCGAATGTGGCCGTTTTGTACGCCAGCTGGGACGCAATCTCCGGTGGCATGGGGCTCGAGAAGCCGCCGCCGATATCGAGCGTGTCGATGTGATCGAGGCCGAGGACGTCGGCGGCGTCGAGCAGTTGTTCGATGCGATCGCCGTAGGACTCAGCGTGTCGGTGGCTGGAGTGGTGAACGTGGAGGCCGGTCACGTTGAGATGGGCCGTCAAGGCGCGGGCCTCGGCCAAGGTGTCCGGGTCGGCCAGATCGATGCCGAATCGACTCACTGCGCCAGAAGCGAGGGTTGCCGGCACCCGAATGCCGATGGGCTCGGGCGTTTCGGCCTCGGCCAGAGCCCGAAGCTCTGCCAACGAATCGACATTCACAAACGAGCCTTGCGACAGGGCGAAGGTCATGTCCTCAGCGGTTTTCGCCGGACCGTTGTAGATCGTGGTCTTGAGGTCGGCGCCGAGTCTGGTCACGTAGTCGTACTCGGCCCGTGACACGACCTCGACGGGGACACCGTTGTCGATACACGCTCGGACGAATGCGCCGAGGTTGTTGCTCTTGACCGAGTAGGACACATGGGTGTTCGGATACTGCGCTCGGATGCCATCTTGGAGGTGACGGATATTGCGTATCAGCCGATTCTCACTCACGAGGTAGAACGGCGTACCGACAGTCTGAGACACACTCGAGGCGAACCCTGGGTCAGTTGTGAGGCGCTCGGTCATGACATCGACTCCGGGTCGTTGTGAGTGGAGAAAATCGGACGTGCAGTACTATCGGCACCGCACACAGGTTAGTGAGCTCGCTCATTGCTCGTCATCATTCCGGCCGGTGGCTAGCGGGCCAGTTCCGCGTCAATGGCCGCCACGATGGTGCTCGCGTAGAGCTGTTGACTGCCGAAGAAGTGTACGCCGTCGTTGGATTCGGTAAAGATCTGGGTGTTGGGAGCAGCGACGGACGCCCAGTCAATCGACCGGAGGACCCCTTCATCGTCGAGCTTCTTCAGCACGGCGTTGCGAGGGGTTACACGCTCGTCGACGATGTAGTCGTACTTCAGGGTCGTAGCGAAGGCGTTGACCCAGTAGAGCGCCGCGTCGGGATTGACCGCGCGGATCTTCGCGACGACTTCGCGCACCTGGGTTTCGAACTCGGCTTCGGTGACCTCGCCGTTGATCGTGTTGGCCACGACAATTACGTCGGCCACCGGAACTGACTCATCGAGGGACGCACTGAGCTGGGCGACCGTCTGCCCGCTGACGCTCTGTAGATCGGCGAGGCTCACCCCCCGGCTGGCGAGCGCCACGGAGAATTGCTCCTCGAAGTCGGGGCCGCTGATGAGCGAGTCGCCGATCAGGGCAACACTGGGCTCGTCGGCGATAGGCGCTGCGGCGTTTTCGACGCCGCCCGGGTCGATGTCGCCCGTCGTGAAGTACAGCGAGAGGTCGTGGGGGATACCAGGGACGTACGGTTCCCACTCGCCGGTTCCGCTCGGATCGAGCTCAATCGTCGTGTTGGCCCAGTCTGATTGATCCGAGCTGATCCAATCGTTGTGTTGCGCTTCGTAGAGCGGACGTACGTACACCGTGCCGGCCGAGCTCGCGACCACCACCGAATAGGTTTGGCCAGCCGTCAGTGTGAGCGGTAAGGGAAAGTCGGCCCGGAACCAGTGCTCACTGGCCGTGCGAGTGAGTGGGACCGTCACGAGCTCGGGTCCATTGGCGACCGACAACGTTGCCGTCACCGCAGCGTCGGCCGAGGTTCCCTCGTGGTCCGATGCAAAGTGAAGGCTCGTGACGGTGGTGTCGGCGCTCACGAGGAAATTCTGGCGAATCCGAGCCGGTGACTCAGGCGACATCGTGATTTCTTGACCGAAGCGAGCGCCGACATAGGAGACACCCTGGCTTGAGTTGTCGCCGTAGTGGATCTCGAAGGCCGGGTAGAAGTCGGCGAGCTGGTCTGAGCGTCCCCACACGCCAGGCTCGGCGCCACTCCACTCGGCGCTGCCCCGGCTGAGCAGCGAGGCTCGCCGTCGCCGGTGGAGATCGCAACGGCGTCGGCATCGTCATTTGGTCGGTAGAGCAGATTGATTGAGACCCAGTTGGTGACAGGATCATCGGCGATATTGCTGAATACGAGGTGGTAGGGCTGGCCGCCAATGAGGTCGGCTGGCGCGTCCCACGCCAGGTTGGTCAGCCAGCCGATGGTGCGATCGCCGCCGCACGGGTCCTCGACGGTCGTCGAGGTCAACACGGTCTCGGCTGGGTTTCCTGCGCCATCGTCGGGACGAAGGGTCACGAGCAGAACGCCGCAGTTTCCGCCCTGATAGTTGGGTCGCTCAATGTCGAACTTGACGTTGTACGAGGCAGAGGTGGTGGTGGCCGACCGGCGGGCAATGAATCGAACGGCTAGCTCGTTGGTCCCGGAGCCGCCGATCGGGATATTGCCGGGGCCCGTTACCCAGATGGGGTTGCCCAGGTAGCCGCCCCCCACATTGCTGTAGCCGCTTCCGCCGGTCAGGACAACGGTTGGCTCTGGGGGCACGGTTGCGGCGGTTGTACTCGGCGTCGTTGGGTTGGCTGGGGTAGCGGTGGCTGAGTCGGTTTCGGTTGTCGGGATCGCCGAGTCGCTCGTGTCCGCCGACGAGCACGCCCCGGCCACCATCGCGAGTGCGAGCAAACCAGCCAGCACCAACGGGTAAGCTTTCTTTGACCTTGTGTTTTGTTGGGTGGTCATTGATTTCCGCCAGAGATCGTGAAGCGCCATGTTGCCAGAGACGGCAGGCAAAGTTGGCGCGCCGGGTCAGTCTTTCCTGGTAAGGCACTCGTCAATCGCCGCAAAGATGCGTTGCGCTCCGAGTACCGGAGACGCGTCCTCACGTGCTCGGTCTTCGATTGCTTGCTTGCGTTCGGGACTCATCGCTTCGTCATACGCCCATCGCAGCACCTGGTCGGTGAAGGCCTCGACATCGCCTCGAGGAAAGACCGATCCATTGGTTTCGGGGTAGAGGTACTCGTAGTCCGGGCCGTTGGCCGGCGGGTCGTCATTGGCAACGACAGGGACGCCGTGAATCAGCGAGTGAGGAATAGAGAGGCCACCGTAGTCGGGGACCACGGTGACGGCTGCGCTGGCAAAGATAGAAGCGAGCGCTGCGTGGTCGTGAACCGGGCCGCAGAAATGCACGCGGCCAGGACACTTCGCCGCGGCGAGTTCCTTCATCTCGTCCTCGCCGGGACCACCGCCGATAACGGTGAGGTTGATTGGCGTTCCCCGTTGCTCGGCGAGGGCAACGGCCTGCACTGCCATATCGGCCGCTTCTCGAGGATGACCGAGAAATCCAGATGGCGTTTGGCAGTGTTGGGTCGCTGACCTGATCGGGCGTCCACGGAGCTAGTGGCTGATTGGCATCGGGGAGGGGGAGCGAGTTGCCGATGACGACGAGGTCCTCGGGCTGCCAGCCGTAGACGCCAATCTCGGCGGCTCGATGGCCATAGAGCAAAGAGCTTGTCGGCGGTTTGAAGAAGACGCGGCGAATCCGACCCTGCAGATTGGTCTCTGGCTCCTTCCAACCATGTGTCCAGTACAGGACCGGCGTTTTCTGCCACTTGGCTTGGAGGGCAGCGGCCCACGTGGAGACGTAGAGCCAATTGCCGAGCATCACGACGGCGTCGTAGTCGCAACGCCGCAGGGTGCGAAGCAGGCCGCTTTGCCACAGGAACGCGCCCTTGACCCGCCGGTTGGTGAGGACGGTTGGCTCCAGTCCGTCGGCCTCGGGCACACCCTCTGGCCAGGCCGGGTCACGCCGGTGATGAAGTCGACGTCCCAGTCGGGGTGGTCGGCCAGGGCGTCAAAGACGCCCTGACGGTAATTCGGAAGAAAGTGGTAGACGATTGCGATTCGTCGTTTCTGATGGTCGTTCACCGCTGCTCCGTATGACTGTCGAGTGGCCGACACGAGTACGCGCCGATTGCCGTCTCACCGTTGTAGACACCTCGCGTGCCAATAGCAACAGGCCATTTGGACGGTCTCGGTCGTGGTTGGGTCAAACCGCCCAGTCGGATGCATCGTTGGGCTGCGCACGTTGGGTTGCACTGCCCGTGATGCCTGCGTTCCAGCGGTCTAGCCTGGGGGCCGTGCTAGTGAAACGTTTACTCGATCGACGCGGGCCCCTGTACCGGGCATTCCGGACGGGCCGTTCGGCAACCACCCGCGCCCGCTATCGAACCAGGAACGTTAGTAGATCGGCCCTCTTGGCGCCCGGCTCGTTCATCGCCGCCGATCTCGTCGCGGGCGACTACGCCTTCGTCGGCCCGGGGTGCACCGTCCAAAGCGGCGTTGAACTCGGCCGATACACGATGTTGGCCTCGGGTGCCTCGATTGTCGGGGCCGATCATCCCATCGATGTCGTAGGCACGCCAATGACGTTCGCTGGTCGAGACACGCTAAAGCGGACGGTCATTGGCGAAGACGTCTGGATCGGCCAGAACGCTATTGTCATGGTTGGGGTCACAATCGGGGATTACGCGATCGTTGCTGCTGGTAGTGTGGTGACACATGATGTGCCAGAAGGGCAGATCGTGGCGGTGTCCCTGCGGAAAGTCCTTCGGCCGCTTTGCGTCAGAGGACGACCTCGCAGCTCACCGTGCTGCATTGAAGACCAAGACATTCGACCCAACGTTCGCCAATCCTCGTACGCGTGGAGCTGACATGATCAACACCGCGGCGGTGACGTCGCTCGACGAACCCGAGATTCAGCCTGGCGATGGCATTCGCCTGCTCGGACTATTTTGTGCGGGGCTCGTCGCTATCTCAGGCCACGTTGGCCTCGGGCTCGCCTTGCTCGGACCTGGTGCGATCTTGCCGACCGTCGCTTGCGTCGCCGTCGGCTGTTTCGTTTTGGCGCTCCCCAGCCCGAGCGGGCGGGCGTCGCTTATACCGGCGCTGGTCGGCCTCGTGCTACTGACACCCGGGTTCCTTTTGCCGACAGCAGCAAGGTGGCCCAAGACAAGGTCGGCGGCATCATCGAGCTGGTCGTGCCGCTGGTCTTGACGGTTGCGTTCCTCACTCGACGGCCTCAAGATCTCAACTACTTCTGGCGTGGCGTGTTTGCGCTCAGCGTCTTCGGGTGTTCGTCGCGCTGAGCCAGATGCTGGCCGGCATCGATATCGGCCTGCGTGGCTCCGACGTCGACTCCGCCTCAATCCAATTGCCGCTGGCCGTCTGGGTGCCACCGTTGTTATCTGGATCGTGTTTGGTGGTGCCGAACGCCTTCCCGCGTTGTTCGAGCGGCCATCGTGTTGGCTGGCGCCGCTGTCCCGCTCGGTGCCGCCTCGCGGCCTGCTGCTCGCGTTGATTGTTGCCGTGTTCCTGTCCGGGCTTCGGTATCGAGTCATCCGGGGTCGCCTCGCGGTGCTCGTGTCGGCCGCCACCCTTGCGTTGATCGCCGGTGTCGGCAACGCCGTCTTGTCCGAGTCGGGTGCTCGGATTCTCAGCGAATCGGGCGAGACGGGTTCGACCGCCCGCTCGGCCCTATGGGCGACGGCTGTCAACGCGATGAAGGTCTGGCCCGAGGGCATCGGCTTCGGCCAATTCGCCGAAACGGGCAGGATCGGTTCGCTAGCGGACTATCCGCACAATCTCATTCTCGAAATCTCGCTCGAGGCCGGCGTCTTCGCTGGGTTCATGTTTGTGGTCGGGATCATGTACGTGGGGCGCCAAGTGTGGGCCTCGACGGAAAGCTGCGGCTTGCGGCATTTTGCTCTGTTGGTGTTCTGGACATTTACGTCAATGTTCAGTTCGGACATCAACGGCAATCGTGTTGTCATCATTGCGATGTTCGGCTTAATTGCTGCGTATCGACGGGTTGACGCAGACGAAGAAACAGATGGGCAAACGCTCGATAACCAACCGGCGGGCGGCAGGCACGTCGCTGAATCACGTGAAGTGAGGGTCAATCATGGCTAACTACGGGCAGAAGGCTGATCTCAGCACTGCTGATTATCTGAAGGCGATCCAGCGGTATCCGTGGCTCGTCGCACTCCCCGTGCTCGTGCTTGGCTTCCTCGCGTGGTTCCTGCTTGGTCGCGGTGCGGCCGTTTACGAGGCGTCCGCCGAAGTGCTGGTGCAAGAGAGTCAGGCCCAGCAAGACTTTGCGGCCGGGAACGGAGCGTACGACCCCAACTTCCTCCGCAACGAGGTGAGCTTTGCCGAGAGCGATGTCGTTCGTAACGAGGTAGCAGCCCGAGTAGGCATCGAGCCGTTCGTCGAGCTGAAGGACGTCGACGTGACGATCACGGCTAGCGAGACGTCTGAGGTATTGACCTTCACGGCCCAGGCCGCCACATCGGCGGGTGCGGCCGAGATGGCCAACTCGTACGCAGAGTCATATGTGAGCAAGCGACGCGAGGCCGCAGTCTCCAGCTACGACGAGTCGTTGGCGACCCTCGAGCAAAACCTCGAGCAGATCCGGGCCACCAGGACCGAAGTCAGAACCGAGCTCGACGCCAAGATCGTGGCCAAGTCCCGACTCGACCCAGAGACCTCCCAGTTCCGGAGCGCCGAAGCCGAGATCGTGGCGCTAGAGACAGCGCTGCAGCCTCAACTCGATGCGTT
Organism: Acidimicrobiales bacterium; assembly: GCA_041394345.1. GTDB lineage: Bacteria > Actinomycetota > Acidimicrobiia > Acidimicrobiales > SZUA-35 > JBBKWJ01. Next base: position 48,264 of record JAWKIN010000007.1, read on the forward strand.
CGATGCTGAAGAAGCAGCGATGATCCAAACCCAGTCAGACTTTCGAGGTCCGACAGAACCTCGCTCGTTCGGGCATTACGTCGGTCTCCAACGCGGCCTTCGCCCCCTCCGAAGCGCTGCCAAACGCCGGTGTCCGTGGCTTCATTGTCGCCGAGTTAGTGGGCCTGGTCCTTGGTCTGTTGCTCGCTATCACGTTCTACAACCTCGACGATCGGATGCGTCTGACCAGTGATGTCGAGTCGGCATTCCCCGATCTCGCCATCCTCGGAACGCTGCCGTATCAGGCGTCGGTCCGCAAGCGTCGCTCGCTCACGGTGCTGTCTGAGCCAGGCTCGGCCTACAGCGAGGCCATTTACCAGGTCCGGACCTCGATGCGTTTCATGATGCTCGAGAAGGGCGTCAAACTGGTTGTTGTCACCAGCTCGCAGCCGGCCGAAGGTAAGACGACATTCAGTTCCAACTTTGCGTGGTCAATGGCGGGTCCTGAGGATCGAGTGGTTCTCATCGACGGCGATCTTCGTCGTCCCGCCACCCACGAGCACTTCGGTGTCGATCTGGCCCCTGGCCTGACGGATCTGGTGCTCTACAAGCGCCAGCTCGATTCGCTGGAGCGCACCTTCGACGAGCAAGGCGACGGATTCTCGTTCGTCCCCGCTGGCATCTACTCGGGGAACCCCGCCGATTTCATGGGTTCCAGCCAACTTGTTCGCCAGCTACGCTGTCGCCGAAGACGCAGCTTGTTGTCGTCGACGCCGCACCGGTACTGCCCGTCTCGGACGCTCGCGCCATCGCCGGAGCGAGCGATCTCACGGTGCTGATTGTCCGCTTGGAAGAATCTCGCCGTCGCGATGTCGCATCGGCCGTGCAGAACTTGCGCAACTCGGGGGCAAAGAACATTGCGCTCGTGCTCGTTGGCGGCCGTACGAAGTCGCCGACCTACTACGGCACGTCGGGCGAGAAGAACACCGCTGTTGGTCCGGCCAACGGCCAACCGACGCTGGCCCCAATCTCGCGACGCCAAGGCGCGAATCGAAACGCACCACGCAAGTCGCCGTCGGCTCCGCAGCCGGCTCGTGCTGCCAACAATGGTTCAGCGACGAAGACAAACCAGCCCTCGACGCAGGCGCGGCCGTCGAACGCGCCAAAGAACTAGCGCTACGAGGCGTACTTGCCCTGGTCGATGCTCCGGCCGAAAAGGCCGAGGACTCGCTGCACCATGTTGAACAGCAGCGGTTTGGCCAGGACGAGCGGAAACCGCAAGAACAGTGTGACGAGCCCCGAACGGTACGTGGCCTTATCGGGGGCACCACGCTTCAACGCGGCGTGGTGTTCCCGGATCCTATTGATGGCACCCTTGTCGCCACCGGTGTTCTCGGAATCAAACCAGCGAGCCTTGGCCTTGCGATTCGTCATTGCCGAATAGGCGCCGGCATGAACGCGACGCAGGAAGAGTTCGTCGTCCACCCTGGCGATCTGGCCCTTCAACGCCATCTCTGAGATGAACACCCGGTCGCCGCCGATGTAGGCCCCATGACCTGGTGTGTCGAGCATGACCTGGCGCCGCATCACACCGAAGAGGACGATGGCGGGGAATCCGAGCACCGAATCGTTGAACCGTATGCTCGGTGAATCGCTGTCAAGGCGGAGCTTGCCCATCGCCTCTCGGTAGTTACCAATGACCTCGCTCCGCTCATTGATGCGGGTGGCATGCGAATACACCGCAACGACCTCGGGCCGGGCCTCGAGGACCTCGACGGCTCGCTCAACATAGGTCGGCTGCCAGGCGTCATCGGCGCTGAGCCAGGTGAAATACTCTGCCGTTGCCTCGTGGAGCGCTCGGTTGAAGTTGCCGGCCGCCCCAAGGTTGGCTTGGTTGACCAACAGCGTGATGCGAGCGTCCTTGGCTGCGTACTCACGGACGATGTCGGGCGTGCGGTCGGTTGAACAATTGTCACAAACGATGACCTCAAGGTTTCGGTGGGTTTGCGCCACAATCGAATCGAGAGTTTCAGCGATGTAGTCGGCGCCGTTGTAGACGGGAATGCCGATGGATACGAGAGGTTCGTGCATTAGTGACCTTGGGGGCAGATTGATGTTGCTGGCGCCTAGGACGTGACGACGCAGCGCGGCCTACGGGGTAAGCCTGTTCTGCATTCATCGGCTCCCTCTGCCAACGTTTGAGCCAAGCATAGAGCCGTTGGATGAACGAGGCGACCACCTGTGCTGTTGGCAACCGTTAACGGTTGGCCGCCTCAGCTGCTTGACGAGGGAGGCGAGCGCGCGCCGCCGTAGAGGGCGAGTGCCGTCGGCACGGCGGCAAAGGCGAAAACGGCCATCCGGACGAGCGTGAGCGTCAGCGAGCTATCGAGGCCAGGGGAGCAGAAGGAAGGTCGCTGCGAGTCCGGACTAACGGCGGCGCCAGCTGGCCTCGCCAGCTCAGCGAGATGGCCGTGGGCGATAGTTCAATGGTTTGGCCAACGATATCGCCGCAAGCGATCCGCCGCCATCGCGCCGAGCGTGGCGCCAACGGCAAAATCGCGGAGACCACCGACCGAGGCGCCAATGACGGCCGGAATGACAGCCGTGGCACCAACCGTCATGACCAAGCCGAGGCGGCGCCACTGCGCGCTGGCCTGCAGCAATGAGCAGGTGGGCTGGAGAATGCGGAACGGCGTCCCGATCGCCATGATGGCCACGACGGCCACCGAATCGCTTGATGCCCCACCCCAGACGGCATTAATGGCGAAGCTGGCGGTGACGGCGACGAAGCCAAAGGCCAGTCCAGAGACCACGAGCAGGAGACCAATAGCTTCGAGGAACGACGAGCGAGTCCGGTCGAGGTCGGAGCGGATCGACGCGAACGAGGGGACGAGCACGCTGGTGGCGGCCATGGTGAAGGGTTGCGTCAAGGCGGACGACAGCTGATAGCCGAAGAAATAGAAGCCAACGATGGCCGCGGTTTCGAGCGGGGTAATGAAGAGATAGTCCCCACTCAAGGTGAGAGCGAGGCCAACGGCGCAGAGAAGCAGCCAGCCAAGGGTCTGTCCATAGCGACCGACCACACCTCGGACTTCGCCCACGAGCCGAGGAAACGGTCCAGCGGATCGTCGGAGCAAGTAGACCTGGACGATTGATTCGACATAGATCGGTAGGACGAGTGAGGCGACCCCGAATCCGCTCAACGCGAACAGGATGAGACTGCCGTGCCGGGCGAGCGAGGCGACGGTGAGAATCCGTGACGAATCTTGGAAGCGAAAGGTGGCCGAGAGCTTGGCAATGCCGATGACCTGGAAAAACTGTAGCGGCAGGGTGGGTGCCATCAGGCGGAGCACGCCGGTGGCGTCTGGCCGGTTGATGAGTCCGGCGATCGGTTCGGCAAAGCCGATGAGGAGAACGGCAGCGGCGGTGAGAAACGCGAGGATGACGCGCCAAAGGGCGTCAGCGGACTGATTGTTGGTGAGGCGCTCGATGAAGAGCGGGCGGAGCGTGCTCAAGAGGGCCGCAGAAATGGATCCGAAGCCAAGCGTGGCGGCGAACAGGCCGAAGTCGCCAGCGCTGAGGACATAACCGGCGACCACTTGGCCGATCAGGCCGCCTGCCCGCATGACGACGCTGGCGATGCCGACCGCGATAACACCACGAAGCACATGAGCCCGCGACGCCAACTCGGAGCCAGGTCGGATAGGGCGGTCCGGACCTGTTCGTCGTTTGGACGCTCGCTTCGGTGATGGTCTCGGCCGTTTCGAGACACTGCCTGGGTTGGTCATGGATTGGTTCGCCCGTTGGTTGCGTGGAGTGCTGGCGCCCAGCCTCGCCGATCCGAGTGCGGATTCCATGAGTCATGTTGGCTATGTGGCCCCAGCAATTTGTGAACCCCGACGTGGTAGGCAACACGGCTCGATCATTAGTAGGAACGACTCACGCTGCGGCGAGCCTCGGCGGGGTTAGGCAGCTACTTCGACTAATAGAATGGCTAGGCACCCCGGCGGGCGCCGCTATCCCAGCCAGTGTGAAGGGAACTTGCCTTATGGACAGCCAAGCGAACGAGAGAATCCTGCTTCCGGGCCCCGATGTCTCGCACGTCGAGCGCGAGGCCCTCCTCCGAGCCTTCGATGGTGGCTGGATTGCACCGCTCGGCCCAGAGCTCGCCGCATTCGAGCAGGAACTGCCGACTACGTTGGGGCCGAATCATGCGTTGGTCTCTCGTCTGGCACCGGCAGCGCTGCAGTTGGCGCTTCAGATCAAGGGCCGAGCCGGACGAAGTGGTGGTTCAGAGCGCACGTTCGCGGCCAGCGCGTTCGCTGTCGTCCACGCAGGCGCCGTCCCCGTCTTTGCCGATATCGACCCCAACACGTGGGGTCTCGACGCCAACCCTCCCTGCAGGATGGCTGGCCCAACGAGCCGAACAAGACCGTCTCCCGGCCGCCATCATGCCGGTCGATTCGCATGGGTACTGCCCCGATCTTGAGGCGCTCGAGCGTCTCTGCGCTCAGTACGAGATCCCCCACTCATCGAAGATGCGCCGAAGGCCTCGGTTCGATCACGGCGTCGGGTCGTCGGGCGGGTTCCTTTGGCGACGCGGCAGCGCTGAGTTTCAACGGCAACAAGATCATCACCACGCAGCGTGGCGGCGGCGCTGCTCGGGCCCAAAGACGTCACCGACCGGGCCCGTTTCCTGGCAACCCAGGCCCGCGAAGATAAGCTGCACTACGAACACCTCGAGATCGGCAACAACTTCCGATGTCAAACATCCTGGCCGCGCTTCGGCCGGGCTCAGTTGTCCGGACTCGAGCCCAAGATCGGTCGGCGAGCGGCGATCAACGAGCGGTATCGCTTGGCGTTCCCCGACTTCGAGTGGGCTCCGGCTGGTATAACAACTCGCCCCAACAGCTGGCTGAGTGTGGCCATACTTCCTGAGTCGATCGATGTCGCCGACGTCTGTGGTGCCCTCGGCAGGGAAAACATCGAGGCACGCCCTTCTGGAAGCCGATGCACCAGCAGCCGGTTTTGCGACCAACGAACAGATCGGTGGAGCGGTTTCCGACGAGCTCGCTTCGTGGCATTTGCTTGCCTTCTGGTTCGGCAATGACCGCTGAGCAGCACGAGCGTGTCATCGATGCGCTGCAGCGAGCGACTGCCCAGCTGCGGCCGCCTAGCGAGCCTCAACAACCCAGGCGAACGCACGAGCTCGTTGAGCTGAGCGGCGAGCGCGCCGCCGAAGGTAAGATGCGTCCGGCGTGTTCGACGTGCCAGATCGGTGTTCCGTCGATGACGTTGTCGGCCATGAGCGGCCCAACGACGAAGACGTTTGGCGCGGCAGCTATAGTGTCGTCAAGGGCGAGCCCGCTGCCGGATTGCGTAGGCACGCAGAGCCCAGAGTCAAGCAGGTTCTCGAGCAGCGGTGATGGATTGGGCCGACGTAGCCCGGTCGAGCCGCTGCAGTTGAGGACTAGGTCGAACTCGGTTGGTAGTACCTCGGCTTCGCCGTCATCAGGCGACTGCACCTCGACCAAGAACCGGCCGCTTGGGGCGACGGTCACGTTGCGGTAGTAACCAGCCCGAATGTGCAGTGCTTGGTCGTCGATGAGCGCCTGGGCCGTGTCGGAGTATTCGTGTCCGGCTCGCCGCTGCAGCCGCCAATTTCGATGCCTGCGTAGTTGACGAACGAGTGCTTCTCTTCGGCGCTCATACGATTGACGAGGGCGCCAACGCCCGCCGAGATGGCAGGTAAGTACCTGGAGAGTGATTTGTGCTGCCGCTTGGCCAGGTCGATATCGGCCTGAACTGCGGCGAGGATTTCACCGGCAGTTGGGGAGTCCGACGCCGCAAGACTACGCAGGTTGGTTGCGTCGAAGCTGATGGCTTCGAGCCGGGTGTAACGCTCGGGGAGGCGACCCTGGGGCGAGATCACGGTGAAGTGGGGCCGGAACGATTCGAGTTCGGGCGTGTTCACGAGCTGGTAGAGCATCTCGAGCCACTCGTTCGCTCCGGGATGACCAGGATTCCACTTCCGCATTCGCCGGCTTGGCCTGGAGAACCCGACACGATCCGCTCGCGCGTTCTGGCCATCGACGGCTGGTAGGGTCGTCGATCAGGCCGGGGCGAAAGGTCAGGGGAGTTCGCCGAATAGCTGGCGGGTCGGCATGCCGAGGCCGAGCACGGCGCCTCGCGTAAGGCCAATACGGTGGCCGGCGGTGTCGACGACGCAATACGTGCCGTCGACAGCATCAAGCGATGTGCAACTTCGCCAACGACACAGGTCACGCTGGTGGTGTTGGCCGCCGTCGCGGCATCTATCGCGGCTGTCACTTGTTCGGAGATGTAGCGGCCGAAGAAGAAACGTGGACGTGGTGGTGAGCGAATGACCCAGCGCGGATGTCGGCTTCGGTCCGTTTGATCCACTCGTCGGTTCGTTGTCCCCGCTCGCCTTGCATTTCCGTGACGAGCTCATCGAAGTTGGCGGTGATCCAAGCGCAGAATGAAGCGAGCTCAGATTCACCGAGGAAGTCTTCGAGTGGGGTGATGATGAGCGACGTCGTGCTCGACCGTTGGCCGTAGGCAATGCCGGTGAAGCGAATTTCGTCGTCCTTGTCGGTGACGAGGATGGTGACTGGCTTCTCTGGCGGCGTCGCTACCAGTCGCTTGCAGCAGGCGGCATCAGCGTCACGGCTGACGAAAGGCCAGCTCCGACGAACGTCCAGTCGAATAGTGCGGACGTGCCACCGCACTTGTACCGTTGTTCACGAGGATCCCTCCAGGCCGTCGCCGCGACCAAACCAGCCGGGCTCGAGGTGCTCGCCAACGCCTCGCTCTGAGTGGCCACCGTAGGTTGGTCAGAGCGCAATGCCATATCTAGCTGAGTATTCGTGCCGGAACGCCAACCGCAGTGGCGAAGTCGGGGATATCGGACAACACAACGCTCCCGGCCCCAATAGTGCACCACCGTCCGATCTTGACCGACGGAATGACTGTGGCGCCAGCACCGATATGGGTGCCTTCACCTACCTCCACGTGGCCACTGAGTGTGGTGTTGGGGGAGATGTGAGCGAAATCGCCGATGATGTTGTCGTAGTCGACGCTGGCCCCGGTGTTGATCAGGACATGGCGTCCGATCACCGTGTTTGGCTGCACGATGGCCCGGTGGACGACGACCGTGCCCTCGCCGATCAGCGCTTTTGGCGATTGTGGCCGTCGAGTGGATGGCGGTCACGTAGTCGAGTCGGATACCAGACTTGGCCGCCGCCTCTTCGAGAAGCGTCACAATCTTTGTGCTTCGCCGTTGTGGCCGATCGCAACGACGATGCGGCCGTCAATTGGCTTGAACTCGTTGACCCCAGCCAAGCGAATCCCGTGAATCGCATTGACCGTGGCCGGGTGGATCCGTTCGTCGTCGTCGGTGAACTGGGCTCGCGCGTCGAGACCTCATGTCTTCCAAAGTGGGTACTGTCGATGACTACCCGAGCGTGGCCCCTGCACCGTAGACGTACACGTCATTTGTCGCTGGTAGTGACATTTTGGCTAGCTCGATTGAATTGTTCCGGGGAGCGCGATCGGTTGTCCAGTCGCCATGGAACTCCTTGGTACAGACCAGATTACGGAATCTAGGCCGGATAGCGACCACCTTAATCGAGCCAGGTTAAGGCGAGGTTAGGCAGGCTCACTCAGCGCCGCTGTGCGCCAGACCTTGTGATGAGAAACCTGCTAGGTGCATTCTCCCGGTTGTGCTTTGATCGTGGATCGTGCTTGACTCAGGGGAACGTATCGAAAGGACCTCAATGAAATGCGTAAGTCAGTCAAATCAGCTCTGGCGACCGTGGCTACCATCCCTGTGGTGTTCGCGTCCGCTGGATCTGCGACCGACCTTGGTGGGCTCAATGCCGTCACCAACGGCAACGCCCTGTCGACAGTTCCGTCGATGTCGAACGACGGCAATCTCATCGCCTTCCATACCCAGGCGACCAACCTGCCCGGTGGACCAACCGCGGCCGGCAAGAACGTCGTTCTCTACAACGTGAGTGCGGGCACCTTTACCACAATCACCAACACGACCGGAACGGCGGAGTTCCCGAGCATTTCCGGCAACGGCCAGTATGTGGCCTACCACAACCTGGGCGACATCATTGTCTACAACGTCGCGACAGGTGCGAAGACAAACATCACCGGCAATGCCAATAGCGGCGCCGTCCTTGCTTCGGTGGCCAACAACGGCACCGTGGTCTTCGAATCTGACGCCACCGACCTCGTCCCTGGCGACACGGTCGATACCGTCACCGACATCTTCCTGAGCACGCTCGGCGGCACCAAGGTCAAGGTCTCGAGCGGCGCTGGCATGGCGCAGGCGCCGAGCATTTCCGACGACGGCTCGACCGTTGCCTACATCATGGACACCGGCGGCGTCGACAACCTCTTCGTCTACGACGTTGCTGGGGCCACCAACACCCAGCGCACCAACGGAAACTTCGATACGAAGGAGCCAGCCGTCAACTCGAACGGTTCGGTGATCGCTTTCGGTAGCGACGCCACAAACCTCCCCGGCGCGGCGGCCAACGGCAACCAGAACGTCTTCACGCTGAGCGGTTCAACCATCAAGCGACTGACCAACGGCAACTCGTCATCACAGCTCACCGACATCTCGGCCGACGGAGCGTTCGTCGTGTTCACCTCGAACGCCACCAACTTCTCGGCTGGTACCGATGTCAATGGCGGCGCTGACCTGTTCCGAGTCAATGCCTCCACCGGCACGATCATCCGGTTGAGCAACGACGCCAACGCCTTCGGCGCCTACGCCACGACCAACGGTGACGGGTCACGCGCCGCCTTCGCAACGCTGGCCAACAACCAACTCCCCGGGATGAACGGCAATGGCAACGTTGTGCTCTGGGGCGCTGGCCTGACCACACCGACGGCGAGCACCACGACCAGCACCACGGCGCCTACCACGACAACGACCTCGACGCCTGTTGCGTCAGACGCTTGCCTAACCACGCCACCCGCTGCCTCACAAGGCTTTGGTCTCACCTCGAAGCCAAGTGATCGCAACACCCTTTACCGGGCCTACTGCGTAACCCTGCTTCGTTGGCCTGACCTTGGTGGCTTCAACTACTGGCTTGGCGTTCGCCAGTCTGGCGTCAGCTGGGAGTTCATTGAGGACACCATCTCTGATTCACCAGAGTTCAAGGCCCGCTACGGCACGCTGACCGATGATCAGTTTGTCGCTCGCATCTACAACGATGTGCTCAAGCGTCAGAGCGACGCCGAGGGTCTTGCCTACTGGCAGGGTCTGCTGCGCTCGAAGCAGCTGACCCGAGGCCAGGTTCTCTTCTTCTTCTCGGATTCAGCCGAGTTCAAGATCCAGACGAAGACTGCCTAGGAGCGGCCCTGCCGCACTGAGCGTACGAGCATGGCCCCGCCGGTTTGCCGGCGGGGCCATTGCCGTTTTCACGACAAATGTTGGCCATAGCCGTTTTGCCTATCAACGCCGACGGTAGTGAGTGCAATACTCTGGGTTGTGGTCGTGGTAGCATGGCCGACGAACTTGAGAGTCTCTCTGGCGGCAAGCCGAAAAGGAAAGCCATGACCCGAAAGCTGCAATCCCTCATCACCCTAGGTGCGCTGACGCTTGGCTTTGCTCTAGCCAGTCCGGCAAGCGCCGAAGACTGTGCGCTCTCCACCCCCGAAGCGGGAACCACGAGCTGCTCGACCACGGTCGACCCAACCCCGTTGCCAGGTTCGAACCCAACGAGTGGTGGCGATGTCGATGCCGTCGAGGTAACCAAGCCGGGTAAAACCGTCGAGGCGGCCAAGGCAGAGCTCCCGGTCACTGGCTCAGAGACCCTAGCTATCGCCGGTATGGGCGCCGCTCTTGTGTTGGCCGGTGGCTTCTTGGTCAGCCGCTCACGCCAGGCCAAGGCCAGCGTCTGACCACCTCGCTTGCGACAACTGATCTAGCGAGCGCCCAGGACTAGTCCTGGGCGGTCGCCGGTTTCGGCGCGGTTTGCTGTTCGGCCAGAACCGCAGCCGCCACGAGCGCAAGCCACGCCCCGCTGGGATTCTGCAGAACTGGCTCCGAGACGCCGTCGACCAAGACAAAGGCCACAATGGCAAGGGCCCACGGGCTAGCGGGCGAACGCAGGCGGCCGCCCGGGGCGCCAATGAGCGACCAAAGCAGCGCCGCAAACAGCACCAAGCCAACGACGCCGGTCGTGAGGAGCACATGGAGCCCAAGAGTGTGGGCGTGCTGTATCTCGAAGCCGACGCGGTAGCTCAGGCCAGAGACAATCGACCGGTCGGTGCCGACACCGTGGCCCGCTATTGGACGGGTGAGCGCCTGATCGAGAACGACGGGCCAGATATCGGTGCGGCCGGTTAACGTCGTTGCACCGCCGCTAGCGCCGCCTCGGCTCAGCCCGCGCTCGAGAAGCAAGCCAACGGGTGTGAGCGCGACGAACGCGACCACCGTGGTAATTCCAGCGGCAAGGCCGACGACGAGCCCCTTGCTGCTCCGGCGCACAAGGAGAACGCCGAGGGCGGCAAGCAAGGCTGTGACGGCGGTTCGGCTTGCCGTTATCGGAATGGCGACGAGTGCGAGGAGCGCGACGGCGGCCCCAACGGCGCGGATCTGAACGGCATGTCGCTCGGCGGCGAGGTAGAGCCCGGCCAGGGCGGCGATACCGGCGAAGCGGGCGAACTGATTCGCCTCTAGCGAGAGAAAGGTGAGCCGGTCGAGGAAGAACCAGCTCTGTGCCACCCCAGACAGGCGGGCGACAACGGCGAGTCCCAAGTAGGCCGGAAGCGACGCGGCGAGCGAGCCCATCAGAAGCGTCGGGTCGTATCTCCCAATCCGTCGACCGCTGAGGGCGATACAGCCAAAGGACCCTGCGTAGGCGAATGCGAGCGCCGGGTTGGGGCCAAGGAGTGCGCCGACGAGCATCCACGCAACGAACGCGCCGAGAAAGTCGGGTTGACGTCGCAGGTTCGTCCGCGATGGAAGTGGAAACGCGGCGATGGCCCCAAGGATGCTAAGGGGTAGGCCGACGACCACGATGCGCTCTGGCCCACGCATGGACGGGTCGAGAAGCTTGTCGGGATCGATCGCGAACACGGCGATCGCCAACGACAGCAGCATTGTCGTTACCGCTGCTCGGGCCGGTTTCGGGCCGAGAAGCATCGCGAGTCCGCGCTGATTGGCCACGTCAGGGCTTCGGCGACTCGAGCAACGTCAGAACCGCCAGGGCGGCGACGAAGGCGCCAAGCGCCGAGAGGATGGGGCGAAGCGAGTTGGTGTCTGGCATCGCCGGCTCGACTGGGCGGAACTGGGGCAGGAGCGTTGCTCGGTCCATCTCGACCTCGACGAGACGCCGCTCGAATTGGGCGATCAGCGAAGCGGTCTCGACGGCCCTAGCCGACGGCAGGCTGCCGTCTTGGCCCTGGAGATCGTCGTAGGCGGCTTGCAGGGTGGCGATCTCGGCGTTGAGGCGAGTGGCCTCATCGTCAAATGGCGTGGTGCGCTCCGCCATGTTGGCGTCGCTCGCCCAGGCCACAAGGGCATCGACGGCACGGGCGGCTGCGGCATTGTCTGACGCTTCGACGGTCACGTCGAAGTAACTCTGCCCGTCTCGCATCGACGTTTCGATGTCGTTGATGGTGCCGGGAGCTGCGGCCGCCGACGCGGCGGCGAGCGCCTCGGGCGAGGTCCGAATGGCACCCGTTGCCGTTTGGCGGACGGCGTCGTGATAGGGCCACTCGACCTGATCCTCGTCGAGCGCAACGATGACGGAGGCCGAGTCCCGGGTTTGGGACTGCATGGCGAGTAGGAAGACGAACACGACAATGGCGGCCAACCCGGCCGCCACGACCCGGCCGATAGGCGCAAACCGGCCGAGCGATGATGTTGGTTTGTTGATTGCCACCAGTACCCGATCCGTGTCTGAGATGCTTGTTCGACGATAGCCGGGTTCATTCACTGACTCGTGGGCACTACGACCCCCATGCCTTGGGGAATGCCTTTCATGCCAAACACGCAAGTTCGTGATTGGCTACTCAGTGTTCGGTTTGCTGCGGCTTCCTGCAGTATCGCCAGATCCAATCAAGAGAATGAGTGGCATGTACGACGACAAGACAGTTCTGATCACCGGCGGCACCGGATCGTTCGGCAAGAAGATGGCCAAGCGCCTCCTCGACCGGGGATACGGCAAGGTCAAGATCTTCTCACGCGATGAGTTGAAGCAGCACGACATGCGCAATTCGTTCGCCGACAGTCGGCTCGAATTTCACATTGGTGATGTGCGTGACCGCCAAAGCGTCGACCACGCGATGGTTGGCGTCGACTACGTGTTCCATGCCGCCGCACTCAAGCAGGTGCCGTCGTGCGAGTTCTTCCCGCTCCAAGCCGTGCAGACCAACATTCTGGGCAGCGCCAACGTGATCGAGTCGGCCCAGGCCAAGGGCATTCGTTCCGTCGTGTGTCTCAGTACCGACAAGGCGGTGTTGCCCGTCAACGCCATGGGCATCTCGAAGGCCATGATGGAAAAAATTGCGCAATCGAGCGCTCGCCGGACGCCCGACACGACGATTGTGTCGTCGGTCCGGTATGGCAACGTCATGTACTCACGGGGTTCCGTCATCCCGCTCTTCGTCGACCAGATTTTCAACAAGCAGCCGCTGACCGTCACCGACCCACACATGACCCGCTTCCTCCTGCCACTCGAGGTTGCCGTTGACCTGGTCGAACACGCTTTTGCTCACGCCGAGGCGGGCGACATCTTCATCCGGAAGGCACCGGCCTCAACCGTTGGTGACCTGGCTGAGGCCATGCGCGAGCTGTTCGAGGTGGAAAACCCGGTTCAAGAGATCGGCGTTCGCCACGGCGAGAAGCTCTACGAAACCCTGGCGACGGTGGAAGAACTGCGTCACGCCGAGGACATGGGCGACTATTGGCGCCTGCGCATGGACCAACGCGGCATCGACTACGCCCAATACTTCAGCGAGGGCGAAGTGCAGCCGCTTGAGGTCGAGGACTACCACTCACACAACACCGAGCGACTCGATGTCGCCGGGACCCGCGAGCTGCTCTTGGCGCTGCCCGAGATCCACGAGGCGCTGGCCCGTTGGAAGGAACGACGTTGAGAATCGGACTAACTGGTGCAGCCGGGTTCCTCGGTTGGCACATGCAATGTCACCTCAAGACCATCGGGGCCGACGCGCCTGCGTTGGCAACGCGGGAAACGTACGCATCAGCCGATGCGCTGGCCGAGTTTGTCGCCGCATCTGATGCCATCATCCATATCAGCTGGGGTCAATCGGGCCAGTTCCGATGCCGAGATCGTCGATGGCAACACCATGTTGGCGAGCCAGTTGGCCGACGCCATTCGGGCCGACGGTCGGGCGATCCCGGTGGTGTTTGCCAACACGATCAAGACGCTCGAACCGGGGATCTACGGTGAAGCCAAGGCCGCCGCCGCGGCACTACTGGCGCAGGCCCAGGCGGCGACCGGTGGCAGTTTCGCCGACGTGCTGCTGCCCCATCTCTTCGGCGAATTCGGCGAACCCTTCTATAACTCGGGCGTCTCGACGTTCGCACATTTGCTGGCCACTGGGGGAGAGCCGACCATCCAGGTCGACTCGATGCTCGAACTGCTCCACGCGCAAGATGCGTCGGCCGTGCTCGTCGACGCCGCCACCGCGGGAACCAACGGTCAGCTACGGCCAGCCGGACGTAAGATCCTGGTGAGCGAGGCGCTTGCCCTGCTCACGGCCCAGTCCGAGCGGTATATCGGGGCGGCGACGGTGCCGGCGTTTGCCGATCACTTCGAACAGCAGATGTTCAACATGCTCCGCTCCCAGATCGTGCGGGCGGGCAACTGGACCTGGCCAATCGTGCGCCACGCCGACCCGCGGGGCTATTTCTCCGAGTTGATCCGGGCCGACGGCCTCGGTCAATCGTCCGTCTCATCGAGCGTGCCGGGGATTACCCGTGGCGATCACTACCACGTCCACAAGATCGAACGCTTCCTCGTGTTTCAAGGCGAAGCGCGGATTCGTATCCGGCGCCTGCTGACCGACGAGGTGCACACGTTCGATGTGCGCGGCGATACGCCCGTTGCCATCGACATGCCGCCGCTGTGCACCCACAACATCACCAATATTGGTGACGGCGAGGTCCTGACATTCTTCTGGGCCGCCGATCACTTCGATCCGGCCAACCCCGATACCTACCCCGAGCTCGTCGAGCTACCAACAACCGAGGTTTCCGCGTGAAGGTCGTAACTGTCCTGGGCACCCGTCCCGAAATCATCCGACTGAGCCGCGTGATGGCACGGCTCGAGTCGACCCCTGGCATCGAGCACGTTCTGGTTCACACGGGGCAGAACTACGACTACGAACTCAATGGCGTGTTCTTCGAAGACCTCGAGGTGCGCCAGCCCGACTACTTCCTCGAGGTTTCTCGTGAATCGGTCGGCAAGGCCTACGGCGACATCATCTCGAAGAGCGAAGAAGTCTTTGCCAAGGAGAAGCCCGATGCGGTCTTGATTCTGGGCGATACCAACTCGGCCATTGCCGCCATCATCGCGAAGCGGATGCACATTCCGGTGTTTCATATGGAGGCGGGAAACCGCTCGTTCGATCACAATGTGCCCGAAGAGGTCAATCGCAAGATCGTCGACCACACGTCGGATATCAACCTCGTCTACACCGAGCACGCTCGTCGGCACTTGCTGGCCGAGGGCAAACCGCACCGTGAGATCATGGTGACCGGTTCACCCATGCTCGAAGTGCTGCTGCATCAGCAACCAAAGATCGATGCGTCGACAGCGACGACCGATCTTGGCCTCGAGGTCGGCAAGTTCTTTGTCGTCTCGGCCCACCGCGAGGAGAATGTCGACAACCCGGCACGCCTCGACAAGCTGATCGCGGCGCTCCAACGCATGCGCACCGAGTTCGATATGCCGGTGGTGGTATCGCTTCACCCTCGGACCAAGAACCGGCTCGAGTCGCTGTCCGAGGCCGACCGTGAGGGCATCATTTTCCACCCCCCGTTTGGGTTTAGTGATTATCTGCGCCTCCAGCTCGACTCGGCGTGCGTCCTTAGCGACTCAGGTACGATCGCCGAGGAATCATCCATGCTGGGCTTCCCGGCCGTGACGCTGCGCGACTCGATTGAGCGTCCAGAGGCGCTTGATACCGGTTCCATCATCATGTGCGGCCTTGACCCCGACGATGTTGCCTTGGCGGTTCGAGCCCGAATGTCGGACGAGCGGCAGTGCCCCTCGATCCCGCAGGACTACCAAATCACCGACACGTCGTTGCGAGTGCGAAACGCGATCATCAGCACGGCGCCTCGGTTGGCGTTCTGGCATTCATTACATGGACGTTAAGTTCTCGTCCAAATCTCTTGTGCTCGCGACACCACCAAGCGTGAGAAGGTAGTCTCGCAAGAGGTCATTGGAAGCAGTCAACAGGGCGGTTTCGCCCAGTCGAAATGCTTGTTTATCGGCTTCTCAGCGGCCAAGCTAGTCAGGTACCGATCCACCCCCAGCTACTGCTCTTCGCGGACGCAGCATTCCTGGTAGGTGCGATCAAAAACGGCGGAATCGGGCGATACGCCCCTAAGGAGCAAGTGGTAATTGTGCGGAAAACCACACGAACAACGAATGCGGCGGCTAAGCCCGAGGACCTCGATGAGGCTGTCGAGAAGACCCTCGCTGAGGCGAGAAACATCGCTCTCGCTGGGACCGATGTGTTGGCGTGGGGTTTGGCGCTTCTCCTCATGGCTGTCGCCAGTGCGGCAATCGACAATGTTCAAGTCAGCTTCCCCATGTTGCTGCTCGTCTTCGGTGGTGCGGTCGCCGGCCAGCTGGTCGGTGGGCTTGTCACCAAGCTCTACCTCGGTCGTTACGCCATTGGGTCGATGCAAGAAATCGTCGACCTGTCGCTGGCATGGGCTTCGGGCGCCGTGGTCGCTGGCATCGTGCTCGTCACCGAGCCGAGCTCGGCGTTGCGTATCACCGCCTTTGTTGCGTCTGCGTTGCTCGCCTTGGTTGGCCAGCTCGCTCCTCGGGTTGCCTGGCGCCGACGCCTCGACTCGAGCCTTGCGGCTTTCACCAGTGCAACCAAGCGGGTCATCGTCTTTGGTGCAGGCGAAGGCGGCGAGCAAATCATCCGTTCCATGATCCGAGGCGGCGAGAGCGGTTATGCCCCGGTCGCCATCCTCGACGACAATCCGTCCAAGCGTCACCGTTCAATCCTTGGTGTTGAAGTCGTCGGCACCAGGCACGATCTCGTGGCCGTGGCCAAGGAATACCAGGCCGACATCCTTCTCGTTGCGATCCCATCAGCTGGCTCCCGTCTCATCGGCGAGCTCTACGACCGGGGGCTCGACGCCGGAATCGAAGTTCGCGTCCTTCCCGCAGTGAGCGACCTGCTCGGCATGTTTGTTGGTGTCGGCGATATTCGTCCGCTCACCGAGCAAGACTTGCTCGGCCGTGACGAGGTCGAGATCGATATCGACCGGGTGGCCTCCTACATCACCGACAAGGTCGTACTCGTGACCGGTGCTGGAGGGTCGATCGGCTCCGAGCTGTGTCGTCAGCTTCACCGTTTCGCCCCGGCCGAGCTCATCATGCTCGACCGTGACGAAAACGCATTGCATTCGCTGCAGCTCTCGATCGAAGGTCGGGCCCTGCTCGACTCGAAGAACCTTGTTGTCGCCGACATCCGCGACCGAGACCGGATCGAAGAGATCATGCTCAAGCGCACCCCCGACGTGGTCTTCCACGCCGCCGCGCTGAAGCACGTCACCCTGCTCGAAAACAACCCAGACGAGGGTTTCAAGACCAACGCGCTTGGCACCTACAACGTCATGCGGGCCGCAGCCAAGGCCGGGGTCGCCTCGGTCGTCAACGTCTCGACCGACAAAGCGGCCGACCCGTGCAACCAGCTTGGCTACACCAAGCAGCTGGCCGAACGATTCACTGCGGCAATGGCCGAAGAAGACAATGGTTCGAAGTTCGTCTCGGTTCGCTTCGGTAACGTGCTCGGATCACGCGGATCAGTTCTCCCAACGTTCCGGGCCCAGATCGATGCCGGTGGACCAGTCACCGTCACCGACCCTGAGGTCACCCGCTACTTCATGACCATCCCCGAGGCGACTCGTCTCGTCATGGAAGCGGGCGCTATTGGCCGGAACGGCGAGATCCTCATCCTCGACATGGGCGAGCCAGTCAAGATCGTCGACCTGGCCAAGCGCCTGATCGCTCACCAGCGCCCCGGCACTCGTATCGAGTTCACGGGCCTTCGTCCGGGCGAGAAGATGCACGAGATCCTGCTCGGCAACGACGAGATCGCCGTCCGTCGCGAACACCCACGGGTGATGCACACGATGGGCGATCCTTTGCCGGCTGAGTACATCGAGCGAGTTGAGGCGATGCCATACAGCATCGGCTTGGAGACCGTTCTCGATCTCAACCAGAGTCGACTCGCCGACAACTAGGCGCCCTTGGCGCTCGTCAATCGGCAGTCCCAAGACGCGAAGGCCCGCTTGCGCACACAAGCGGGGCCTTTCGTCGTTCCAGGGCCAGCGACCCACCCCGCCCCCGCCCCCGTTAACTTCGTTTAGTCGGACCAAACGAAGTTAAGCCGATGGGGTTAGGCCTTGCTTGCGCTGGCCCGGTCACGCAGGTCGATCGGGATCATGAGGACACTCACGGCGACGTCGATGGCGCGGCAGCCACGATCTCGAGGCCCCGTTAACTTCGTTTAGTCGGACCAAACGAAGTTAAGCCGATGGGGTTAGGCCTCGCTGGCGTTTAGGTCGGCGGTGTGGGCCTTGAACTTGGCGTTGGCCCGGTCACGCAGGTCGATCACTGACTCGGGTGTGGGAGCGGCGCCAGCGTTGGCAACACCGTCGGTTTTCTCGGCGTGAAGCACGAGACCGATCGGGATCATCAGGACACTCCAGCAACTTGTATGGCCGTAGCGACCAAGATCTGGAGGTCGAGCGCAACGCTCTGGCTCTTGATGTAGTGCAGGTCGAGCCGACGGTAGGCCTCGAAGCTCGCATTCGACCTGGCTTCGACTTGCCAGAGGCCGGTAATGCCGGGGCGAGTCTTGAATCGTTCCTGCAGTTCGTCGTCGAAGGCTGCTGCCTCTTCGGGTAGTGCTGGCCGGGGCCCAACGAGCGACATATCGCCGAGGAGGACGTTGAGGAACTGGGGCAGCTCGTCCATTGACGTTTCGCGCAGCACCTTGCCGGCGCGGGTGATTCGGGGGTCGTTAGAGACCTTGAAGAGCGGGCCTGACCGCTCGTTGCGGTTGGCGAGTTCGTTCTTTCGCTCGTCGGCGTCTGGTGCCATCGAGCGAAGCTTGAACATCCCAAATCCCTGCTTGTCGACGCCGACACGGGGGGAGCGGTAGAAAACGGGGCCACGATCGTCGAGCTTGATCGCAATAGCGGCGAGCCCAACGATGGGTGAGGTGATGACGAGGAGGAAGAGCGAGCCAACGATGTCGATGGCGCGGGTAATAGGGCCGGCGAACCGCTGGCGCATTCGGGGCGACTGGATTCGAATGAGCGGCTCATGGACGAGTCCATTGATCTTGAGTGCCGGTGCGCTGAGCCGGGCGACGCCAGTGCTGAGCAGCGGTTCGATTCCCGCAGCATCGAGATCGCGCAGCACCGCCCGGAAGTTGGGCGCTCGGAACCCGGTGGGGAGCACGATGGCCTCGGTGACGGCGCCATCGGTAAGGATGCGCTCGATCTCGTCGATGTCGCCGAGCCAGAGCGGTTCGAGGCCGCTTCGAATGGCCGTCGGTCGGTGCCCGACCACGCCAACGAGATGGAGGCGAGCCTCGGGGTGATCGACGAGGAGCTCAGCCACCTCGGTTGCGTCGACGCCAGTGCCGACGATGATGACGTTCGTTGGCGCCCCGTAGCGCGACAGCAGTCGGCGCACGACGCCCCGGACGCATAGCAGCGCAAGTGTGGCGCCGATCAGTGCAGCGGCACTTGCTCGGACAGACGCATCGTGGTCGCCCACGAGGCTGGTGGCAACAACAATGATGGCCGCGGTGGCGCTGATGGTGAACACATGGCGAACGTCGTCGACTTGCGAGACGGCCATTGGCGTGGTTGCCCTCGACCGATGGAGCATGCCGGCGCTGAGGATCGCCGCGAGCGACGCGAGCCCGATGGTCACAACGAGCGACTGCGGTGGCTGGCCAAACGCTACGCCAGCAGCGGACCAGACGGCCCACGCGGTGACAAGCTCAGCCGCCGTTGCAATTCGATAACCGTTCCGCCGCTTGTTTGTTGCCATCATCGCGCCTAACCCCTGATTGAGTGATCGACGTATGACGAGCTTCCGCCTGGAAAGTCGCGCCCCTCACTCACATTGCCCATGACACTAGTCGATCGCTGCATTGGTGTCCGTTTCCAGCCAAACTTCTCGGATTTCGCCTGAGAACGCTCGATCGCCCGTCGCTTCGTTACCCAGAGTGACGGGCAGGTTTTGGTCCCACCCGTCGAGCTGCCGACGATCAGTGGGCTGTTGCCCAACCGACGCACCGTCGCGGTAGGCGGTCAGCATTCCGTTGTCGAAAACGACGTCGAGCGTGTGCCAGTCGGTGTCGGTGAAAATCAACGGCACGCTTAGCTCCTCATACCAGCCAGGGGCGGTTCGGAGTCGAACCGAGAGGGCGTCACCTTGCTGACCGAGCTGTAAGTAGATCTCGTTGTATTCGGTGCCGTCGGAGACGGTGAAGAGCCGAGCGGGGCCCCCTTGAGCGAGATCGGTCGTCCGCGCTTCAACCCGGAGCGAAAATGACCTCGTCGAGGCCAGACGGCAAATGAGTGCCTTGGTGTCGACAATGGCGATCGTGCCGTCGCCAGTGAAGGCCATCGAGGACGCTTGTTGGTCGATCACGGCCCCGGAGGTGATCGCAGAAGCGGCGTGACCGTTCATTGATGTGACGAGATCTCCACCGGCGACCGAGATGGTCAGCGCTGGTCCAGACGGGCGCTCGTGGCCGGGACGCTCACACGCCCACCAGTGCTGGAACTCTGGTGTCTGGAGTCCAGGCACAACGAGCGTGCCGGTCGCGCCAGCAACGAGGAGCGCGGCGACGATTCTCTGAGTCCAGATGGAGCCAACGGCGGCGGCGAGCACGGCGACCGCCGAGACACCGGCAACGGCGCTGATAGCGATGATGACGAAGTCGCCAGCCTCGGTCCGGTGACTGTCGACAAAATACCCCTGGGCCAGCTCAAGGATGAACCCAAAACCGACGAGACATACAACGATGCCACTTCCCAATTGCAGTCTGCGTCGACCGATGAGCAGCAATGAGGCCGCACCGGTCGCCAGCGCAAGGACTGAGATGCCGAGCTCCAGCTCATGATTGATGTCGAGTTGGGGGCGGTCGGACCAGAGCGAGTAGACGACAATTGCGGCAAGCCAAACCAGCATCGTGGCAGCGATGAGGCCCTGTCGTATTCGTGCGCTCGTGCGCTTTGCGTTGCCCTGCTGCACGAATGGTCCGCCTCTCGACGGGACAAGAGTAGCGGCTGCGCGGTTCGAGCAAGTGGCCCGGGTGATTCGACCCACCGACTATGCCCAACGGCGCATTTACGCCCCGATAGACGACCGTTAGCCTGATGACCACTAGGTTCGTGGGCGAAGCAAATGAAAGAAGTGTGCGGCTATGAAAGCAGTCATCCTTGCCGGCGGCGTTGGAAGCCGGTTGAGCGAAGAAACCGTGATGAAACCGAAGCCCCTCGTTGAGGTAGGCGGGCGCCCGATCCTCTGGCACATCATGAAGCTCTACGCCAACCACGGCATTGAAGACTTCATTGTCGCCCTCGGCTACAAGGGCGACATGATCAAGAGCTACTTCACCGACTACGCCCACCTGCAGAGCGATCTGACGGTCAACCTCGGCGATGGTCAAGTGACCCGCCATGGCGCGGCCGAGAAGGAAAACTGGCGGATCGAGCTCATTAACACTGGGTTGCAGACCCACACCGGGGGACGCCTCCGCAAGCTCAAGGCGCACCTCGGTGAGACCTTCCTTGCTACTTATGGCGACGGTGTAAGCGACGTCGACATCACGAAGGTGATCGAGTTCCACAAGGCCCACGGCAAATTGGCGACGCTTACCGCGGTTCGGCCACCAGCCCGCTTCGGCGCCCTCGAATTCGACGGCGACAGCATCACGTCGTTCACCGAGAAGCCACAGACCGGCGAGGGCTGGATCAATGGCGGCTTCTTTGTGCTCGAACCGGGCGTCCTCGATTACATCGACGGCGACGAAATCGACTTCTCGAAGGAGCCACTGCAGCGGCTGGCTGAAGATGGCCAACTCGCGGCCTATCGCCACGGCGACTTCTGGCAGTGCATGGACACCCTGCGCGACAAAGAACATCTCGATGAAATGTGGGAAAGCGGCAACGCTCCCTGGAAATCCTGGAAGGGAAACGAATGAAGGTTCTACTCACCGGCGGCGAGGGCTACATCGGCACGATGCTCGGCTCGATGTTGCTCGATCTGGGTCACGACGTCACGGTTTACGACGCTGGCTTCCACCGTGTTGGCTGGATGTACGACGGCGTTGATTCGTCCGCGAAGTGGAAGAAGCTCGACACGCGAACGGTCACGGCCGACCAGCTCGAGGGCTTCGACGCTGTGTTTCACCTGGCCGACCTTTCCAATGACCCGGTCGGCGAACTCAACCAAGACCTGACCTACGACATTAACCACCGGGCCACGGTCCGCCTGGCTGAGATGGCGAAGGCGGCGGGCGTCGAGCGGTTCATCTACAGCTCCTCGTGCAGCGTGTATGGCGCCAGCGCGGCTGGTGACGAGCATCTGGCAACAGAAGAAGACCAGACTGCTCCCGTCACCTCCTACGCCAAGTGCAAGGTGCTGTGCGAAGACGACCTTCGCAAGATGGCAGACGAAAACTTCACCCCGGTGTTCCTTCGCAATGCCACCGCGTTTGGTGCGAGTCCGCGCCAGCGTTTCGACCTTGTCGTCAACGACCTCACGGCGCAGGCCTACCTCACGAAGAAGCTCGTGCTGGAAAGCGACGGGACCCCGTGGCGGCCATTTGTCCACATTCGCGACATTTCCAAGGCCATGATCTGTGCTCTTGAGGCTCCGGCCGATGTCGTGCGCGGCGAGGCGTTTAACGTCGGTGACTCACGGGCCAACTATCAGGTTCGCGATATCTGCACGATCATCGGTGAGGAGATCGAGGGTTGTGAGGTCATCATCGGCGACCAGGGGAGCGACACTCGCAACTACCGAGTCGATTTCACCAAGATCAACACGAAGCTTCCTGGCTTCTCGTGCGATTGGGAAGTACGCAGCGGCGTCAAGGAACTGATCGAGATCTTCGATCGCATCAAGTTCGACGAGTCGCTCCTGCACTCACGCAATCACCGTCGTCTCAAGCAAATCCAGCATCTGATGAACACCGATCAGATCGACGACGAATTTTATTGGAAGGTCTAGCCGCGTGAAGTTCACTGAGACAGACGTCGAGGGATGTCGTATCGTCGAGCTTCAGCCTCACGGTGACGAGCGAGGCTTCTTCGCTCGGGCCTGGTGCGCCGACGAGATGGCGGCCGAGGGACTCGCCAACAATGTGGCCCAGATCAACATGAGTCGCTCGGCCGACGCTGGCACGATCCGCGGTCTGCACTGGCAGATCGAGCCCCACGGTGAAGCCAAGTTTGTCCGGTGTATTGCCGGCAAGATCTTTGACGTGTGTGTTGACGTCCGCCCCGACTCGCCGACCTATGGCAAGTGGGCGGGCGTCGAGCTCACCCCGACAATCGTTTGGCGTTTTCGGTTCCGGCCGGATGTGCTCACGGTTACCAAGCGCTGACCGATGGAGCAGAAGCGATCTATCTGGTGTCGTCTCCGTATGCGCCAGGTGTTGAGCGGGGCATCCGTTGGGATGACCCAACATTCTCTGTTGCATGGCCTCTTCGTGAGTCCGTGATTGTTTCGGACAAAGACGCGGCCTGGCCGCCGTTCGACCTTTCGGTCGGCTAGTAAGGACCCCACCATGATCATCCTGGATGATGCACTCAAAACTCGAGAACGAGAAGGTAACCCGATTCGGGTTGCCCTTAGTGGCGCCGGGTTCGCGGCCCAGGGCTTAGCGATGCAGCTCATGCGCCCGACGCCAGGGATGCGTCTCTCGGTGATCGCCAACCGTTCGATGGAATCAATCGAACGCACACTGACCAACCTCGAGATCACCGACTACGTCCGGGTCGAGACGGCGGCTGAGCTTGCCGCGGCCATCGCATCCGACACGTTGGCGGTAACCACGGTTCCCGAGATGGCCGCTTCCGCCCCTGGCACCGACGTCTTCGTTGAGGCCACAGGCGAGGTCGAACACGGCGCACGCCTCGTGCTTCGTGCGATCGATGCTCAGAAGCACATCGTGTTGGTCAACGCCGAACTCGACGCCACGCTTGGCCCGATCCTGAAGACGTATGCCGACGCCGCTGGCGTGGTGTTCACCGACACTGATGGCGACCAGCCGGCCGTGCTCATGAACCTCATGCGTCAAGTCGAGACCTGGGGCTTCCGTCCGGTCTTGCTCGGCAACATCAAGTCACTGCTCGACCACTACCGCACACCCACCACCCAGGCGGAGTTTGCCGCCAACGTCTGGCAGCGCCCCAAGATGATCACCAGCTTTGCTGATGGATCGAAGATCGCGTTCGAGATGGCAACCCTGGCCAACGGCACGGGTATGGGCGTCATGGAACGCGGCATGGTTGGTCCATCTTGTAAGCGGGTTGAAGAAGCGCCTGACGTCTATGACCAAGAGCAGCTCATCAACGGTGCCGGCTATGTCGACTACATCATCGGTGCCGAGCCTTCGTTCGGTGTCTTCGTCCTCGGTCACTCTGATGACAAGTGGATGCAGCGCTACATGAAGTGCTACAAGATGAACGACGGGCCGCTCTATACCTTCTACACGCCCTACCACCTGAGCCCAATCGAGACGCCAGTGACCATCGGTCGAGCGGCGTTGTTTGGTGACTGGCGCTAACGCCAATGGGGGCTCCCGTCGTTGACGTCGTTGCCTTGGCCAAGAAGGACATGGCGGCTGGCGAGACGCTTGATGGCATCGGTGGCTACACCGTGTATGGCGTCATGGAAAACACCGGTCAGGCACGGGCCGAGGACCTGGTTCCCCAAGGGTTAACCGACAACTGCAAGCTCAAGCGGGCCGTCGCCAAGGACGAGACCATCAAGGTCGCTGATCTTGAGATTCCGGCCGACTCTGTCGCCTGGCGCCTCTGGCATGAGCAGTGCGATCGTTTCGGTCTTGCCCACTAGCCTTACGACAATGAGTACCGAGGCGTCATCGCCCGCCGAGGGTGAGTTCGCGGCCAGCGCCGACGAGCATTATGACGTGATGGGTGTGCCCGTGAGCGCCGTCAACCGGCCGTTGGCCGTCGAGCGGATTGCTCGCTGGATCGCGGAGGGCGAGCGGCACTACGTGTGCATCCGCGATGCCCACGGGGTGATTCGCGCCCAGACCGACGCCGAACTGATGGCGATTCACCACGAGGCTGGCATGGTTACGCCCGACGGTATGCCCATCGTGTGGGCGGGGCGCAAGGCAGGGTTCCCCGATGTCGACCGGGTGTATGGCCCCGATCTCGTCGAAGACCTCGCCGAGCAGGCAGCCGTCGATGGCTGGTCGATCTTCTACTACGGCGGCAATGATGGCGTGGCCGATGCGTTTGCCACAGCCTTCGAGCAGCGATTCCCGGGTCTGAAGTCGGCCGGCACGTTCTGTCCACCGTTTCGAGACTTGACTGCCGACGAGAAGCGCGACGTCGCCAAGATGATCAATGACTCCGGCGCCGACATCGTCCTCGTCGGACTGTCGACGCCGAAGCAAGAAAAATGGATGGCCGAGATGCGGCCATCGCTCACTGCCGCCGCCCTGCTTGGTGTCGGCGCTGCGTTCGACTTCCACACCGGCAGTGTTCGCCAAGCCCCGAAGTGGATCCAGCGAAGTGGCCTCGAATG
The DNA here is from genome assembly GCA_041394345.1 of Acidimicrobiales bacterium. Taxonomy (GTDB): domain Bacteria; phylum Actinomycetota; class Acidimicrobiia; order Acidimicrobiales; family SZUA-35; genus JBBKWJ01. The sequence continues at coordinate 73,325 of JAWKIN010000007.1, forward strand.
GCTCTTTCGTGTCGGCATGGAACCGAAGCGGTTGGCGAAGCGCTACTTCGTCGTCGTGCCCCGGTTCGCCATTGGGATCCTGCGAAATCGGCCGCACCGCATCAGCTGAGTCCATGAACGCGACGAACCGGCGCACTAGTGTGTCGTCAATGGCGAACGTGCTCTGGACGAACCCGATCTCGGTGGAACTGCGGTGTTAGTCGCTGACGCCTCGATCTTTGTTGCTGGCCACACCGGTTTGGTCGGTTCTGCCCTTTTGTGCTTGCTCGCATCGCGTGGTTTTACCAACGTGCTGACCGCCGACCGGGCCGACGTCGACCTGCGCGATCAGCAGTCGGTGTACCGACTGTTCGAGAAGATCCGGCCGGTACGTATTTGTTGCCGCCGGCACCGTTGGCGGTATCGGCGCCAACATCGACTCGGCCCGCCGAGTTTCTCTACGACAACATGATGATCAGTGCGTCTGTCATCGAGGCGGCCAATCGGACGGATCGCACGAAGAAGCTGCTCTACTTGGCGTCGTCGAGTGCCTACCCGCGCAACGCCGTGCAGCCAATTCATGAGTCGGCCCTGCTGACCGGGGCTCTTGAGCCAACGAACGAGGGCTATGCCTTGGCCGAGATCATCGGCCTGAAGCTGTGCGAGACGTATCGCAAACAATATGCCCGCAACCTTTCGTCACGGTCGTTCCGTCCAACTTGTACGGACCAAACGACAACTTCGATGTCGCTGACGGTGGTGTGATTCCGTCGCTGGTTCGCCGATTCCATGAGGCAAAGCTGGCGGGCGAGCCGGAAGTCGTCGTGTGGGGGAGCGGCACCGTTCGTCGAGAGTTCCTCTTGTCGACGACTTCGCTGAGGCGTGCCTCGCCGTGATGGAGCGCTATGACCAGCACGGCCACCTCAACGTCGGCGCAGGCGCCGACGTACCAATCAGCGAGCTGGCCACCCTCATTCGTGACACGGTGTACCCGGAGGCGACACTTCGGTTCGATCAATCCAAACCAGACGGCATCCCGCGAAAGTTTCTTGAGGCTACGGCGATCCGCGAGCTTGGCTGGGCGCCGACAACGTCGTTGGCACAAGGCGTTGCGCAAACCTACGAGTGGTTCGTCGAGCATCTGCCCAGCGGGTACGCGGCGTCGACTAGGGGGTCGTGCTGGCTCCCAGCATCGACGTGATCGATGCGCATTGCTCGAACCCGCGTCAATTCGCCTCTCGCGTTGGGCCGCGCGACGGCGCCGGTCACCTGCGTTTGTCGTCGTGCCCGATGCATCTGATGGTCAAAGCGATCTCCTTGAGCGAGTACGCGCGCACGGTGTGCCGCGAGCATCTGCCCCTTGGCCCTCGTCCGATGTTGCAGCTCGGTCGAGCGCCAACCATTGTGATCATCGGGCAGGCACCGGGAAGGCGGGTACACGAATCGGGTGTTGCATGGGACGATGCTTCGGGTGACCGGCTCAGGGGCTGGCTCGGCCTACCCGTCCACAGTTTTATGATCCCAATCTGGTGGCGTTATTGCCGATGGGATTCTGCTTTCCTGGTTCGACCAAGGGCGGAGATAAGCCGCCGAGGCCAGAATGCGAGCCGCTTTGGCACCCGCAACTTCGGCTGTATCTGGCGGCTGAACGTCTGGAAGTGATCATCGGGGCGTTTGCTCAGAAGCGTTACATCGAGGACCGAGGGTCGAACCTGACGGCCACGGTTGCCAACTGGGCCCAGTACTTGCCTCGGCAAACGTCCTTCCCCACCCTCGCCTCGCAACAATCGATGGCTGAGAAGACAAACCCCTGGTTTGAAGCCGAAACACTGCCGGCCGTTCAAGCGCGGTGAGTGAGATGCTGGGCGACGAAAGCAGCGCATCCCCGGCCGAATCGTCGAGAGCGGACGTGCCTAGAGTTAGATTGGCCCGATGGACACCGACGTCAGCCGCCTCGTCCAAGTGATTCTGGCGCCCGTTGGCCACCGCATCGTCGATCTGTCGAATGAGCATGATGTCGTCGCGGCCGCCAATGCCCATCGGCTAGCGGGCGTTCTGGCCGAGGCCGCCGTCGCCGAACGGGTGGTGGTGTCCCAGGAAGACCACGTCCAGCTGGCAATGCGCTCGCTCGGCATCCTGAATCTGAACAATCAGGCACTCGCAGCGCTTCGCTTGGCCGCCAAGCGACTGGACGACGCCGGCCTGTCCGTCGCCGTTATGAAGGGCATTGCCATAAGCCTTCAGACCTACAAGCGGCTCGATGTCAGACCGGCATCCGACGTCGACTTGTTCATGCGCCCAGGCACGGCGCTGCTCGATGTCGTCGATGCGCTTGGCGTGGTTCTCAGCGCCGACGAGCGTGATGGCATCGAGGGTCTTGTCGAGAGTCGCACCGTTTTTCGAGTTCTCGTTTGAGTTCGAGGGCATGACGATCGACCTTCACACCGATCCGATGAACCTGATGTTGCCAACTCGGCAGATTGACGTGCTGTGGGAACGCCTCGTCGATCTCGACCTGGGCCACGGACTCTACGATCAAAACCCTCGACCCTGAGTTGACCCTTTTGCAGTCGTTGATCCATCTAGCCCGCGACAACATCGCCGATCTGCTGCGGATCAACGACGTTCGACTTATGGTTGAAGGTTCGCCTGAACTGGGCTTTGTCGAGGTTTTGCGGCGGCCGAGGGCTGGGACAACATCTTGTCGGAAGTCAGTGCTCGAGTGTTCGAAACGCTCGATGTGCCGTCGCCGTTTGCTCGAACGGCGTCTCGCCCGGCGAGGTTCATGTTCGCTCGTCTGTGGCCGGAGCGAATCGTGCTCAAAGGCGAAGAGAGTTTCGCCAATGCTGGCCTACGCCAGTATTGGCTCGGGGCGATGATCCGTGGTCGGCGACGTGAGGCCGCGGCCGACGTCGTCCATCGCGTTTCCACCGAAGCCGGTCGTGCAGTCACGCTTTCCCGAGGGCGCGGTCCGTATCTGGCTCAGGTGGTGCAATGGCGTCGGCATCAGCGACGGACGCTCCGCTCCAACCGCTGACGTTTCACCCAGGGGTTCTACCTATCGGCCGTGACCAAAGGTGCGGTGTACACTCATCGGATTGCTTTGACGGCGGTGGAGGCCCCTTATGACGCACGTTCCATTGGATGCACGAATCTACGTCGCCGGGCATCGAGGCCTTGTTGGTTCGGCCATTGTTCGAGCGCTGGCTGAGCGTGGTCACACCAATGTCCTGACGGCTACGCGCGCCGAACTCGATCTGCGCGACCAGGCTGCCGTCAACGTCTGGTTCGCCGAGAACAACCAGGTCACGTCTATCTCGTCGCTGGCACGGTTGGTGGCATTTGGGCCAACTCGACGCGCTCCGGCCGAATTCCTCACGACAATCTCATGATTCACGGCACGGTCGTTCGCGTGCGGCGCACGAGATTGGCACCAAGAAGCTGCTCTATCTCGGTTCGAGCTGCATCTATCCGCGCCATGCGGCCCAGCCGATCACCGAAGAAGAGCTGCTGACCGGCCCACTTGAGCCAACAAACGAAGGCCGCGCTAGCCAAGATCGCCGCATCAAGTTGTGCGCCACATACCGCAGCCAGTACGGCGACGACTTCATCTCCGCCATGCCCACCAATCTTATGGCCCTGGCGACAACTACGACCTCGAAGCGTCGCACGTAATTCCTGCACTCGTTCGCAAGTTCCACGAGGCCAAGATCAACGGCGTCAAGCGGGTCGAGATCTGGGGTACTGGTTCGGCAATGCGTGAATTTCTCCACGTCGACGATCTGGCCGAGGCGTGCATCTATCTGATGGAGCACTACTCCGACGAGTCACACGTCAACGTAGGGACGGGTGAAGACCTGGCGATCAAAGACCTCGCCAACATGGTTCGCAAGTTGTCTACCCTGAGGCGAGCTGGTCTTCGATACATCGAAGCCCGATGGCACCCCTCGCAAGGTGCTCGACGTTTCGCGCCTCCACAGTGCAGGCTGGAAGCACACCATCGGCCTTCGGGAAGGTCTCGAGTCGAGTTATCAGTGGTTCCTCGGATAACTACGACACCGCCCGGGGCGTATAGCCACCAGCCTCGTGTCCGCTGCCTTGCGCGACATGTGCTGCAGCTGAAGTTCCAACGGACCAGCGTGCCCTCGTGGCCATCCACCAGATGACCGCACCACCGAGCCCTGCGGCAGCGAAGCCCCAGGCAGCACCCGTCGTCCCATCGAAATAGGCGCCGGTAAGCCCGAAGCACAGTGTAAGTGCCGAACTTTGTATCCGAGCTCGGCGACTTAGTTCTGACAGCTCATCGAACGGGTCACCACCAGCGCACCGGCGATCGCACCTGTTCCAACCCGTCGCTGGGTTTGTCCCGAGCACCAGCAGAGGGCGCCGAGACCTGGGCAACAGATCAACAATTACGCGACATAACGCTGTCAACAAAGCCGGGGTCCACGTCAGGTCGTCTTGCCTAAAAGTCTTAACTCGGACGACCTGTGAGTTTCCGTGCCACTTGTTCATAGGTAGTCTTGCGGCCTACTAAGCGAAGGCGGGCCATTGGCTGTATTCCATTCGGGGAAGTAGTGTTGACGAGACATCGCCGATGGAGGGGAGCGACACACACCCTCAGCGAATCGCGCTGTTCGCCATCAACTACGCTCCCGAACCCACCGGAATCGGTCCGTACGTCACCGAGTTGGCCGAGCATCTCGCAGCTGGTGGTCACGACGTTTCGGTCGTGACGTCGCCTACCCCTTATGGAAGGTGCGACGAGTATCGACGAAACGCGCGTGCGATGAGCGAGTGCGGGAGATGGAGTCTCGTCGGGTGGTGTAGGTGCCGTGCGATTCTGTTGGTCAGGTTCTTGGGGTTGCGGGCAATGACGTTACGGTTCTCCTTCATGGTCGACGAGTGGTTCGAGACTTCCGGCGGCGATGTAGCGCCGGTCGGAGGAGATCATTTCGTCGTTGATCTCCCAGCAGCGCCGATGAGACGGATCACCGACTCGGTGTTCGGGAAGATCTGCGACATCGGTGCGTCGTTTCAGTTCACGGTTCAACCGTTCGATCGGGTTGTTCGACCAGATCTTGGACCAATGCGCTCGGTGGAACCCGGTGTAGGCCAACAGATCGGTCTCCATGCCCTCCAGCTTGGCTGCGACCTCGGGCGACACACCGGCGAGTTGGGTGACGACGTTACGCAGCTGGGTGGGGCCGACCCGGCGTCGGGCTGGGCGAAGATCGTGCGGATCGCCGATCATGAGGCGGTGCTGGTGCTTGGCGACCGACAACAGGTTCCGCATCGCGGAACTCTGCAGCGTTGCCAGCGCCTTGGAACACCCGCCGGATCGCTGCTTTCAGCCCGGCGTGGGCGTCGGAGATACGAGGCGGACACCAGTGAGGTTCCGTTCTTTCAAGCTGGAGAACTCGGTCCAAAACGTTTCGTTCTCGGAGTCCCGACGTCGACGCCTGAGTACGGCAGTAGCCGTCGGCTCGGAGACCGGTGATCACGACGGCTTTAGGTGACCGCCTGCTTGCGGACGTGGACGTAGGTGGCATCCAGCCAATAGACGATGTTGATGCCCGATCACGGTTGCGTAGCACTGCGACATCGGCGTCGATGGTCTGCAGATCCGTGCTGCTCTTGGAGATGCCGGTGTCGCAGCCCGCTTTGACCAGGTCGTCGACCTTCGGGTGCTGGTGCCGGTGATGAGCGGTCATGATCACCGCCCACAAGGCTTTGTCGATCCGGCGGCGGGGCTCGAGGAGTTCGGGGAAGAACGATCCTTGGCGGAGTTTCGGATCCCCAGCTGGAGGTCGCCGGCGGGGTCGATACCAGTTTCGGGCGGTGCCCGTTGCGCAGGTTGGTGCGGGCCAGGGTCCGTTCACCGGTTCGGCGCCGATCCTCGCGGTGAGTTCGGCTTCATGAGTTCTTGGAGGGCGTCGGTCAAATTTCGGCGAGGATCCGGCAAGGCCGGTCCGGTGAGACGCGCCTCGAAAGGCTAGGCAGACTCGTATTCGGTCATCGTGCGATTCCTTCTCAGTTCGTTTAGTCACTTCTGAGAATCGCACGGTGGCCACCACACCGGAGGGAACACCCCACCGATGGTCAGGCCGATCTACACCACGAGACGGGACTCAACGGGACGTGACTATCCGCCGTCGGTGGTGCTGGGTGCCATCAAGGCCGACGCTCGCCAAGCGATTCGTGTTTGAGGTTTCCTTCCTTGTGAGTGCCTTTCCGGCCGCGAGGAGGACTCAGGCCGACGTGTACGTTGGCTACTCGCCCGCAATGAGCTCGGCCATTCTTGCTCGACTCGCCGCGGCGCCATGGTGGCCGCTTCGTTATGGTGCTACAAGACCTCGCTGGTCGTGGCATCAAACAGAGTGGCCTCACGTCGCTGCGGATCCTTTGGAGGCCCTAGCCGCCGTCGAAATGGCAACTGCCAGGGGAGCCAGGCCCGCCATAGCGATCACCGACGGATTTGTTGAACCCCGATTGAGGGGGTGTCGAGTCCGAGAATATTGCTGTGCTCGCCAACTGGGCGAAGGCCGACATGCCCACCCCCACCGACGTCGACATAAAGAGATGCGGGAGCGCTTCGCTCCTAACGACGAGATATTGGCCGTTCACACTGGGTCGATGGGGGTCAAGCAGGCGCTTTGGCAAATCATCGATGCGGCGAAGCTGGCTACGGAGCAAGGTGACGCAATCCAATTCGTGCTCGTTGGCGACGGCGGAGGCGAGCCAATCTCGAAAAGTTGGCCGCGGGTCTAAAGAACTGCCATTTCGTCGATCCGCTTCAGGATGCCGACTTCTCTGCCATCGTTCACGCAGCGGACGTGTTGCTGCTTTGCCAGAACCCGAACAACACCGACATGTCGTTTATGTAAGATCATCAGCTACGAGCAGACTGACCGACCAATTGTCGGGTGCGTTCCCACGCACGGTGCTGTGGCCGATTATCTTCGCCGGAGGATCCGCCATCGCTGATCCCAGAGAATCGCCAGCCAGCATTCTTCGAGCAGTTCAGCTCGCAGTCTCTTCCGGTCGACGTCGGCTGGTTTGTGCGCCCCGGGCCGTCGAGCGTTGAAAAATGGGCTGCCGAGATCAGTCAACGGGCCTGACGGGCCGTGTCAGCTTCACGCATCGCCTAGTCGCACGATGCCAGCTCGGCACTGCAGTTGGAACGACGGGAAGATGATCGCAACGAACTAGTGAAGGCCCAACGTGTCGGAGGGTGAGATGTATAACAAAACACTGTCCGGGGACGAGAGGCCAGTCCATTCTCTATTGGCGGGCTTTCATGGAACAAGGTGCGGTCGAACCGTATGATTGTGGGCGCAGTGCGAACGAAGAACGCTCTGGCAAAGTTGAATGCTTCGTTGGGGAGCTTCCTAGAGAGCTCCGACTGTCGAGGTCTGCGGACAACGACATCATCTGGCGAAGCGGCGTGGGCGCCACGTCCTTGTGTGGCATGCCACGCTGGGACATCACCGGCTTCTTGGTGGTAGTGCTGCCCTCGATCGTGGTGGTGCCCGCGCCAATCTGAAGTTACGGGCCCCGAGATGCAGACAGAGTCGGCCTACTAGTGATGGTGGTAAGACGAAAGTAACTACCAGCTGGGATGATGGCAACATACAAGATATGCGTGTCGCTCATTTGTTGAAATCGTATGGCATCCATGGGACCCTTCTATATAGCGCCCAGAATGCCGGGGCGAGCGCTTTGGCCAAGAGTGACATCACCGAACTTGTCGACCTGGGATTCGAGATCGGCGCGCATACGTTGTCGCACATGGACCTTACGCGACTCTCCTTTAAAGAGGCCCGAGACAGATCGTCAGCGGGAAAAGGGCTGTCGAGGACCTATCTGGACGACCAGCCCGTCATTTGCGTACTTCCGTTCGGTCGCCATACACGTACTGTACGCCGACTGGTTGCAGATGCCGAGTTCGTATCAGCCCGGACTACGGCAACGGGGGCAACTTCCGCTGGCACGGACCCCTTCCGACTTATGACCACTCGCCATCTCGGTGCAGGTCGGAGTATGCACCTCGGCGACATTTTCCCGAGCTGGCCCAAAGTCATGGAGCTCGCTGGATCACCGCCTAACTATCGGTCGTCGCTCGGAAGTCTCTGGTTTGTCGTCGAGTGGAGGCCTGCGCCCGTGCGGGTGTGATTCGCTAGCTTGCTTCTGGGGTCACGGGTGGGAGATCGAGCAGAATCATCGGTGGAACTACTGGACCGGTTCCTGCTCGAGCATTGTCAGCGAACAGGCTGTTGACGTGACCGGTACGCCCCGATGAGTTGGCAAAATGGTCCACCAGTTGGTAGGCGGACGCCGATTGATCTTGTTGTGCTTGGGGCACAAAAAGCTGGCACATCTAGCGCTGTCGATGCTCGCGCAGATCGACGATGACTTGACGATGATTCCGTGGGGCTCCAAGCATTCCGCGAGCCGTTTTATCGTCGCTGACTGGCCGAGCATCGAGCGACGCCTAGATAAGGTGCGGCGACCCGGGGACTCATCGGGTCTAAGTGCGCGGATTGCATGTACGACCTGGGGTCTCTTCCGAGGGTCATTGAATGGTCGTACGGCTGAACACCGACTGTTGTGATTGTACTCCGCGACTGAATCTCACGATTTACGTCGGCGCTCGACTTCTACCGTCTTCAGGGGATTCTCCCTGACCTGGCAATCGATGTTTGCGAACTCGTCGAACGGTATGAATCCAACGATCTACCGACGCGGCTGCGCGAACTCCTTGACTATGGTAGGTATGGCGCCGCCCGCAATGGTCACTGAACTGTGTGGACTCGGACCAGCTTTTTGTGTTGGAGCTTTCTGAGGTAGGCCCTCCCGCTGTCCACGAAATTGGGTCGGCAGTTTTGGGGCGACAGCCTGAGCGGTTCTCCAGTGCAACACAGAGTAACTCGCTTCCTTCCTTCCGAAGGGTCGCTCGCGTCCAGCGAGTTGGTTATATCTTGGCACAGCAGAATGAGCCGCCAGCGGTCGTTAGCGGCGACCCACCGCGAAGGCACTCGCTGCTCGGGCTGCATCATCATATGGAATCCGCCACGCTGCGGCGCTTCTACATGCTCGGCTCGGGGGCAGCGCTTGGCGGACTGTTCTTTCCGAGACTGACTCGAACGTGCTTCGAAGTTTCTACGCAGTCGGACGCGCAGGTGATTCGGGCGGCCCGCCCAGAGTTCACGGCTCGATGGCTTTAGTTCACGTCGATCGGTCGCTGACTCGGCGCCGGATCCGCATTGTTTCCGTTGGACTCAGTCGGGCGCCGCAGCGGCCTGCCTCCTCATTGCTGGTGCGCCACTGCTCGATGGTCTTCGAGCGGCTGACATGCAGTATGGCGCTATCGTTCCTGGGATATTGGCGTTCCTGCTTGCCTACCGGGCTGCGATTGCAAGTCAGCCTCGGATTGGCGAGGCGTCATTTCACTTCTTTTGGCTACTTTACGCGGTTGCAGGGGTTGTTCAGATTTCGGCGGGACGATTTCCACTCGCCGAATGGCCGATGCAGAAGCAGAACGAAGCTGCGGCGGTCGCTCTGGTGTGGTCAGCATGGCTCGCCGCGACCTGCGCTATTCTTTCGATTAATGCGGCCGGTCCTAGATTGCGCTCGAGGCTGCCGAGGCTGCCGAGGCTGGCTGGCGAGCGAGAGCTATTGATCGGGTCAGTCATCGCAGCAGCGGCGAGTCTGCTCTGTATCGTGGAGCGCTGCTCAATGGCCGGACTGCGCCTTGAGTTTGCAGTACTTCGGCGGGCCCGGCCCAGGCCTTGTCTACCAGGCATCGTCGAAAGCTTTACCGGGCTTGGTTCTGAGCGTTGTGAGGACCGTGCCCGTCGCAGCATTACTGCACATCAGCAACACACCTCGGAAATCCTCTGCTCTACGCCAGGCAGGTTTCTGGTCGCGCTTGCGGCCTCAGCCGTATTATCGAACCTGATCGCCGCGCCGCGACTTTGGTTCGGCTCTGTCGCTCTAGCGCTGCTCTGGAATCTTGGGGTTGGTAACGGCTGGATTCGGGCCCGTGACTTCGGCCCACTACTCGTCGTCGTCCTGATTGTAGCGTTCCCGCTCGGTGACGCCTTCCGGAACGGAACTGCCCTCAACATCAAGCTTGATCAGGTGGTTCGACCACCTACGGATGATCCAGACTATTCACAGTTTCAACAGGTCATTGCCGCCGAGTCGCGCGACGAGACATTGGGCCGAGTTGGGGCCTGCAGACGGCCAGTGAGATCGCGGTATTCGTGCCCCGCAGCATGTGGGCCAGTAAGGCTGTCGATTCCGGCCGTGAACTTCTGCCTCCCGGTGTCGATTATAGGGAACCCTTCAGCGTCTCCGTGGCTGGTCGGTTTCATGGACTTTGGGCTCGTAGGCCTACTTTTTACAGCGGGATGATCGGAGCGTTGATTAGAAGGGTCGATTTTGTGGTGGCTTCGGTTCAAGGCCCGGCCGCCAGCCGTCGGCCGAAGCAGTGTTTTTTCGCGCTCGGTCGTCGCGCTTCCGGGGCACCCCCGTCACATACATGGTTCAGGTAGTACCGCTGATCTTACTTCTCGGAGTGAGCCGACCGAAGCAGCGAGGAGTTTAATGCGCCCTGGTGAGCAATCAAGTGTGGGAATCTACATCGGTCCGACCTCGGCAGGCAACAGTGGACGCGCTTCGGGCATCGGTCGCTATTGCGAATGAGCTCGCAGTGGCGTGATCGGTAGTCGCGCTAAGGCAGAACCGACATGGGCGGACACGGGACTGCGTCCGATCGTCATCGGAACGAAGGCGCTTCTAATGGCACGGAACATAGCAGCGCTCTGGGTCCAGACCCGGCGATGCAGGCCTCGCTGGGTTTGGCTCGTGGCGAACGATGGTGCAGGGTCCTGGATCGATGCCTGCCTCCTTCTCTCAATCCTAAGGGAGTTGCCCGTACTTCTCCATCACCACGGGCTCGCAGGCTGTTGACTCCGGGAAGGCACGTCAGGTACTCAGCTCGCGGAGACGAGGACCGCTTCTTGTCGGCGGGCAGTGCCTCCCTATGGCGAACGCTGGTGCCGATGCGCTGAGTCGGGAAGCCGAGCCTGCGCCCCTATCGAACGTTATTCACAGTAGCGACTTGGCACCAGCTGTAGTGGCTGCAATGTGGAGCCAGCGTTTGATGGACGCGCTTGTACTTGGTCACATGTCGAATCTCGACCGGTCCAAAGGACCAGAGGAGGTGATCGATATTGCGGCCCGCTTGAATGGTCAGCAGATCGAAACGTCGGTGCGGTTTGCGGCGGCGCTGATGCTCGGCGGCTCCGCTCACTTCGCCGCTACGCAGCCAAAGCTCAAGTCGATGTTGAGTTCCTCGGCTACATCGACAGCGAGGCTAAACTGGCCTTTCTCGCAGGGCTCTTCTTTTCGTCTACCCTTCTTCCAACGATACAGAGGCAATTGCGCTGCACGAGGCGATGCGGCTCGGCGTCCCGTGCCTATGTCGGCCCATAGGTTGCTTGGCGTCTGAACAATATAGTGAGATGGCAATCGCCTGTCCGGACTCGAGTTGAAAGGGCTGCCGAGATGATCAGCTTGACAGGCCGTGCCACCGAGCGCTCATATGGATTCGGAGCGACGGCGGCTCAGGCGTTTGCCGCAACAGTTGATCGCTCTGCTGGACAGTTGGAAGCGATACTGCAAGGCTTGAATTCCATTGAGGTCGACGCTTGCTGCTCTTGGGCGGAGGTTGACGGCAGCCCAGTCGGCGTCAGTGGTTGATCAGGCTATTAGCATGGCATCCAACTCGCTGCTCACAGTAGTCGCTGCCAATTGGACATCGGATGAGCGCGCTCTTGGCGAGTTCGCCGTTGCGTATGCGGTCGTGATGATCGTCTCCAGTGCTAATAAGGGGCGCAACTGGAGAGGGATTACTCCACATCTCCTCCGCCCTGCCTCACACCGACCGACACTGGCTCGGATGTGTGAGCTCATCAGTGTTTCTCGGCTGCAGCGCGAGTGCGCTTCTGCTAGCCGTCACAAGTTTCACGGGATCATCCCCGGCGGTCGTCCTCTTTCTGGGTCTCCCCCTAGACGCTTCAGGATGCGCTTCGATACCGCTGCTTTTCACGCAAGCGAAACTGGGATGCTGTTCAGCCTCGACTCCGTTTGGCTACTAATCACAGTCGCTGCCTTCGTTCTCTGCGCCAGAATGGAGGCGGTCGTCAGCGGCCTGGGCGGCGGGTTGTTGGGTCGCTGGCGCCGGGGTCTCTACGGCTTTTTTCGCGGTGGCCAAGCTCCGGCCGTTCCGCCTACAAATCGCAGCATCTCAACGGTGGCTCAGTGAATCTTGGCTCGATCGCAAGGAGTTGATCCTTGAGCCAGTGTCGGGTAGCGCAGTACCACATGCGACGATCGCAATTCTGGCTGGGATGTTAGGTGCTCCGGCAGCAGCGTCGTTCCGGACCGCAGACTGCCGTCGGCCCGTTAAGTGCAACAATCGTCGGATCGCGGATTGCATCTTGCCGACGACGCTGCACCTTCCCCCATATTCGCCGCGACGTCGAATGGCAATGAAACACAACTTTGGTTGCCATCTGCGTCGTACTCCTAATGACAAGTCAGGATGGCTACATCGGCAAGCTACTATTCGGCGTCCATTGGCGCTCGGCGGCGGAACTGGTTGTGTGGCTGTCGATGGCGCGCATCGTGCAGGCCTGGGGTGTCGGCGAGCAGATGCGGCTGCAAGTTGGTGGGCACCTTCGACTGCTGATTAGAACACAAATGGGCGGAGCTGTCCTCAGATCGTGTTTGTATCCTTCGGAGCGATGTCGTTCGGGATTGAGGGTGCGGCAATAGGTGCATTGATCGCAACCACTTTGACATCGTTTGGCGCGGCACAAGTCGCTAGCGTCGCAATCCTCGACGAAGGTGCGCCCGCGCTGACAATGCAGCTGTCGAGCGATGTACTGATCGACGTGAAGACAAGTTGGAGTAACGGACAATGAGACTTGATCTGGCGGTGTTGCGAGCACACAAATTGGTGGCGTCCGCTCGTTCGGGTCGGCCTGATCTGTGCTCCAGGGAGCCCCAGCACCATCGATCGAACACGATTTCCTCCGGCGCCTTGATGTCGAAACCGTCATCGATGTTGGCGCCAACATTGGCCAGTTCGCCACCTGGGTCCGGTGGCGGTTCCCCGACGCTGCGCTGATCTCGTTCGAGCCATTTCCTCACGCAGCCGCCACGTATCGCCAGCATGTGTCCGGGCCCCGAGTGACACTGCATGAATGCGCGCTCGGTTCGCTGGCCGGGACAAGCACGTTACATGTGGCCGGATCGGATGACAGCTCGTCCCTGCTCGAGATCGGCGACCGCCAGGTCGAGCTCTACCCGTCGACCAAGGAAGTGGACACGATCGAGGTGCCAGTGCGCCGGCTCGACGAGATCGTCACGACCAATGACCTCAGGGGTGCAGCGCTCCTAAAGATCGATGTCCAGGGAACCGAACTCGACGTGTTGCACGGGGCCAGTGCCCTCGTGGGCTCGATCCGCTGGGTCTATGTCGAATGCTCGTTTGTCGAGCTCTACACCGGTCAAGCGTTGGCCCCGGAGATCGTTCGTTTCCTCGACGCGGCCGACTTCGATCTTGAAGGCATCTACAACGTGTCCTATCACGACGGTCGGGCCATCCAAGGCGATTTCCTCTTTGTGTCCCGCTTGGCCTAGTGGCCGTCGAGCCGGCGTCCAGGCGTCGTCGCAGTGTCGACGTGGCGATCGTGTGATCCGATCCGATGTGACTGCGCCGTGGGGGTGCGGCCACTCTTGTGCCCACGATTCGCTCAGGGTCAAGTCTCTGTTACGATCCTGGGACTCGGATCCGGTGGAGGGCCAGTGAGCGGAGAAGCGAATCAGACATACCGTCAATCCAAGCGGGTTATCGCGTGCGGCTGGCGACGACCTCGTACTGCTCGACATCGAGGACGGAAGCTACTACCGACTCAACGGCACCGGGGCCGAGCTATGGCAGCAGCTCGCGAACGGCGCCTCTCAGACCGACCTCGTTGCCTATCTCACAAAAACTTTTGCTTTGGATCATGCCACTGCCGAACTCGATGTACGGTCATTGCTCACGACACTGGTAGCAAGGCGATTGGTCGAGGGCGACGGTGACTAGCGGTCACGCCCGTCGGTCACGGGCCGCTGTCGCTTCTGATGCGCTCGTTAGTCGGATCCTGAAAGCAACACGAGCGATCCACGGTGGGTTCTGGCTTGGAATGCTCGATGCCGAGCAGTTCGATGAGACCGCCGAAATCGCCTACGGGACGTGGGAGAAATATCGCGAGCCCAACTACAACCTCTCTGGCCTTGCGCCGTGGGAAGACGCCGCAGTTGCGGCTGCGTTTCCTTCGTCGGGTCGCATCCTCGTTCCGTGTGCGGGCGGAGGGCGCGAGGTCGCGGCGCTTGCTAGCAGGGGGTTCGACGTCGTGGGCACCGATCCGTCGAATGAGCTCGTGAGATCGGCCAACGACCTGCTTCAGGCCAACGGCATTGCCGGCCGCGTGTATCACGACGATCCAGGACGAGTGTCGGCATTCGACGAGGCCCCGTTCGACGGTGCCTTGATTGGTTGGGGCGGCTACCACCACATCGCGGGACGTGATGCCAGGCTTGTCTTTCTGTCCGACGTCAGGTCACAACTCAAGGCCAATGCCCCCATACTGCTGTCGTTCTTCGTCCGAGCCGACGAAGACCCCTACGTGAACCTGGCGTTCCGGGTGGCCGTCGCGATCCGAAAACTACGTAGGAGTAAGCAGGCCGTTCAGATCGGTGACACGGTCAGTGCCACGTTCGACCACTACTTCACCCGAAACGAGGTACGTCGCGAAGTTGAAGAAGCGGGTTTCAGCGTCATTCAGTATTCAGCATCGCCCTATGGCCATCTGATCGCGCGCGTGGCGGCGCCGTGAGGCCGACGCACTACGTTGGGTTGCGGGTGACCCGGCTACTCGTGCGCACAATTGGCTTTCGTCGCTCGACGAAGCTGCTGGGCGCCAGTAGTCAACGATGGCCGACGTCGTTTCGACTACGAGCGTCCGCTCAAGAGGTGGCGACCGCCGTTGAGAGCTCCGTGGCCGGCAGGTTTGGGCCGACGTGCCTCGATCGAAGCCTCTATCTCTGGTTTGTGCTTCGAGCGAACGGCATCGATAGCCGCATCCGGATTGGGGTGGTGCCAACCCCCGAGGCCATTGAGGGTCACGCCTGGGTTGAGCACGCGGGCTCGGTGCTCAACGACGTCGAGACAGTCGCCGATAGCTATTTGGTGTTCGACGACGATCCGACCGATGTGGTGTTCCGGTGAGAAGTCACGCGTACGTCATTGGGGGAGTGCTTTTCCATGTCGCCGAATCGCTTCCAGAGTTGGACGACGACGGCTACACCGATCTCGACATCCACGTTGTATTTGGCGATCCGAGCTCTATTCCATCGGACGACGCCGTCCATCTCGCTGGACCAGATGGCTTCCGATCGCCTTTGATCGTTCGGCAAACGTCTGCGTCCTCGCCGACCGCTACTGCGACCCACCCGCTCGAGCGTGGCAGTTAAAGCAGGCCGCACCACTGGTTGCGTCGATCGCCGGCCGGCTGGTGCTCCACGGCTCGGCCGTCGTGGTCGATGACGCCGTCTACGCGTTCGTCGGCGAGAGCGGGCGAGGGAAGTCAACGCTTGCCGCGTTCCTACTCACGGCCGGACTCCGTCGCACCGCCGACGATCTCATCGCCGTCAGGCTCGCCGACAACAAGGTGTTGGCGGCTGACGGTCGACAACTCACGCCGCTCGGCGCCGTGTTCTTTATCGATCGCCACGATGCCGACCCCATGTGCGAACCACTTAGCGAGGCTGACGCCCTTCACCATCAGATTCGGAACGGTTTCGGCGAACATGGCCATGCTCCCACCTGGCGATGGCAGTTTGACCTCTATGGCGGTCTCGTCGACGCAGTTCCGCACTTTCGCTTTACGCAGGCCGACGACCTGGCCAAGCTGCCAGAGAGCCAGACCGTGTTCGAGGCAGTCGTGGCGACCCTGCCAGACGGGCCGGTGACGTAGTGGGTGGCATTGCGCTCGAAGTTGCTCGGCATGGTGCGCCGCTCCATTCATCGGTCGACGCGATGATTCGCCGTGCCCCCTATCGCGCCTCGGCTGGTGTGGCCAAGTGGTCCAACGAAACGATTGAGCTTGCTGAGCTCCAGACTCACAAGGTGTCCGACGGCGTGGTTGCGCTGGATCACTTCACGCTGGTCGGCGACGTTCGACTCATCCGCCGACAACCGCTTCGTGCCGTTGTGTCTGACCCTGGCCGTGCCGCCAGCCCCGATGACCGAACCCTGCTCCTCGCAGCATTCGCCGAGCACGGTCCGGACGCGTTCGACCACGTTGACGGAGACTACGCCTTCGCCATCTGGGACAACGTTCGCCAGGAGCTGACGGCGTGTCGCGACCGGTTTGGATGTAAGCCGCTCTTCTACGACCAGACAGCGGCAAGCGTCCGTGTCGCTTCCGAACTCCGTCAGCTGACGGATACCGCGCCGTATGCGGCCGAACTCGATGACGAGATGATTGCCCACTTCCTCATCGACCGCCCGTATCGCGAACGACGCCGCACCTTCGTGGCCCAGGTGACCAGGGTAGAACCAGGGCACTATCTGCGAGTCGTTGACTCGGAGGCATCCCAACACCGGTATTGGCTCCCCACGCGGCATCGCCAGCTGCGCCACTCCGTTCCTGTCACTGTGGTTCGGGAGGCGCTCGCCGAATCGGTGGAGGAACGGACAGCAAACCACCCTGCAGCGGCGTGCCAGCTGAGTGGCGGGCTCGACAGCAGCACGCTCTACGGCCTTGGTCGACTCGCCGTAGAGTCCGGGACCGAGAAGACCCGATGGCTCTCGGTCTCGGCGGTCTACCCCGACTTCGATTGCGACGAGTCCGAGTGGATTGCCGCCAACGTCGATGGGTCTCCAATTCCGCACCACGAACGACCGATGAGCGTGCTTGGCTTCGACGAGATGATGCAGACCATCGATCGCGCTCCACGGCCGGTCTTCGATTGGTCGGCCGGTCCGTGGCGGATGAGTGCTGAGGTGGCAGCCGCAAACGGCGCCACCGTCGTGCTCACCGGCGTGGGCGGCGACGAGTTGTTTGAAGAAGACTTTCTGATCGCTGACCTGATCCGTCAGCTGCGATGGCTCCGAGCCGGGCGCGGCGTGGTGGCGCTCGCCCGGCGAAACAAGGGTGGATTGCGTCCCGTGCTTCGCGAACACCTTCGTGCTGCTGCGCCTTCGCGGCTCAAGCGACCATTGCGACGGCTACTCGGATCGCCGCCAACGAGATGGAACGCGCTAGCCAACCCTGGCTTCCGACAATCCCATGATCGGGCGGCATCGCGACTGCCGTTTAGCCACACCGGACTTGGCTCGATTACTACCAACACAGTCGCTGACTATGTGTCATATCCATCGCTGGTCTGGGCGCTCGAGGATGTCGAGCTGGTCGGCGCCGCCGCTGGAGTGGAGTTCTCGCATCCGTTTCTCGACCGTACGGTCGTCGAGGTTGTCGTTTCGATTCCGGTCGCTCGACGGCCGCTCGACACCCGGAGCAAGGCGCTGTTGCGCGATGTTGGCGAGGGGCTCGTGCCCGAGCACGTTCGGACCCGCCGAGCCAAGACCGTTTTCGACCGCTTCGCCCTGGCGCATTATCACGCGTTGGCCTCGCCGCTGGTGCGCTCGTTTCCGACCGTGCCAGAAGGGCTCGACACCTTCATCGATCGAGCAAGCTTCGCGACGTTGGCGAACAGTATCGACAAGGCGGAAATGACGCTGGCCGAGTGGGCCGCAAATCTGAACGTCCTAGCGTTCTTTCGCTGGTCCCAATCGGTGCAAGACAAACGTGCTTTGCGATGCAGGTAGAAATATGGGTGCAATTGCCATACCACACCGCGAAAAGAGTGCGATAGTGCCCGAAAGCGGGACAA
The DNA here is from genome assembly GCA_041394345.1 of Acidimicrobiales bacterium. Lineage (GTDB taxonomy): Bacteria > Actinomycetota > Acidimicrobiia > Acidimicrobiales > SZUA-35 > JBBKWJ01. The sequence continues at coordinate 91,322 of JAWKIN010000007.1, forward strand.
CAAATTGCGGAGGATACACCATGCGGGAATACCAAGCACCAGTGATCGAGGAACTCGGCTCGATGAGCGCAGTGACGCTCAAGAGCGGACCGTGCAACGACTTCGGGACCACCTTCCCAACGAAGGATCCGGACCAAGGCACCCAGGATGGCGCCTGCGACTAGGTCGCCCGCCAATCGGTAACGTGATGAAGCGCCCTCACTTGCGGTGAGGGCGCTTCTTCACGTTCAACCTACTCAGCGGGCCTCGTTCCGAGCATGCGCTCGGCCTGGAGCTCGTACATAGAGCAGTAGACACCGTTCAGCGCCATGAGCTCTCGATGTGTCCCACGCTCGACCAGGTGCCCCTCGTTCAGGACGAGAATTTCATCGGCATCTCGAACGGTGGCAAATCGATGGGAGACAACGAGCACCGCACGATCACCGAGCACCGTGCGGAGGTTGCTGAAAAAGTCCGACTCAGTTTGGGCGTCAGCCGACGAGGTCGGCTCGTCCAGGAGCACGACGGGTGCGTCAGAATAGATCGCTCTCGCCAATGCAAGTCGCTGCCATTGGCCGATCGACAAGTCGATGCCGCCTTCGAACGAACGACCAAGACGAGTTTCTCGTCCCTGGGGGAGTGAGGCCACGGCTTCGGTGAGGCGAACGGTCGCCAACGCGTCGATGAGGCGAGGGTCATCGACGGGCTTGCTCGGCATCCCGAGCCACACGTTCTCTGAGGCCGTCAACTCGTAGCGGGCAAAGTCCTGGAACACTGCGGCGACGACGCCGGTCAACGGCCCGTCCACGGGGTGCCAATTGCCGTCAACGCATAGCTCAACCGTGCCGTCGGTTGGTGCATAGAGTCCGGCCGCGACCTTGGCCAGCGTGCTCTTGCCTGAACCGTTCTCGCCTACGACGGCGACAATCCGGCCGGGACTCAGCTCGAGCGAGACATCATGGAGGGCGATTGCGTCGGTGCCCGGATAGCCAAAGCTTGCGTGAGCGAGCCGCAGCGCATCAACGCGGCCGGTAGGGGCCTCGCTGACTGGCGCTTCACCGAGGCGGGCAATGAAGCTGGACACGTCACGCACGAACAGACTCGCCTCGGTCGCTGATCCTGCGGAGGTCGCGAGGAGTTGGAGTTGACTCGTGAGCTGTTGGACCGCGAGAGCCGCTGCTGCTGCATTGGCGAGGGCCAACGACCCGTTGTTCGTCCGTTGGGAGATGACGAGCAGGACACCGACAATGACGATCGTCAGTGCCAGGTTGCCAAGCACGTCGGCACGAATTCGTCTGACCACCACGCGACCAACCTCGCCAATCCGTTGGCGAAACAGGCGATCGTGGCGAGCCATGAGCAGATTGCGGCTGCCGAAGAGCCGGATCTCCTTACCTTCCTCGCGGGAGGTTAGCGCAGCTCGTAGATAGCGGCGTTCTCGGTCGGGTGCGGTGTCGTGGAAATCCAAGTTGTAGGACATCCTGCTCTTGGCTGACGCCACAACAAGCAGCAGGACCGCGGCCGCTCCGAGCGGAAGGACAAGGTCGGGAGCGACGCTCACCAAGACGACAGCGAGCGCGAGTGCCGTGAGCCCCGCCGTCGTCATCGACACCAGCGCCCACAAGATCTCCCAAGCCTTTGTTCGGGCGCTGCTGAGCGCTCGACTGAGCTGGTCCTTGAAGTCAGGGTCCTCTGAAATCCTCGAAGGAGGCCAGGGAGGCAACGTCAATCACCTTGGTCGTTATATAGAAGTCGAGCTGCTCAGCGATCATCCATTGGAGCTCGCGACTCAGACTGAGGAGCGTTCGACGTCCGGCCGCTGCGAGGCCAAAGAGTAACAAGCCGCCCAGGGCCGACGACTTGTTCTCGATCGCGCCGACGACGGAGCGTAGTCCCACAATCTCGGCCGCTGCGAGCGCCGCAACACCGAGCGAAAGTGCCAGCAAGAGAACAGGCAACCGGGGGCTGGCCGCGCGCGTCAAGCCAATCGCTTCGCCGATGATTGTTCTCGTCCGGCCAATTCGACTGAGCTGTGATCTCATTGACTGCCTTCGTCGTGTGTCGCTGCTTCGGGTCGCCCCGAGCGCAGCTCGGGCTTTCAGGAGCCTACGACCAGAGCGGCACAGGGTCGTGATGCCATCCGACGTAGCGGACGGCGACGGGCATCGCGACGTCGCCAACTGTCATGGGAAGCTAACACAACCCGAGGTCTGCCCGCTGCGGCTATGGCGCTAGTCGGTCCCGTACCCTTGTCCGTAGCGGCCGTATCCATCACTGGCTCTTACCCCGACGAGCACTGCGCCAATAACGTTTGCCCCAGCGGCCTTCAGCGATTTCATCGCCTGTTCGGCGTCGCGGCGTTTCGTCGTCTTCGCGTTGACAACCAAGAGCACTCCATCGGCGTGACGAGACAGGGAAAGCGCATCAGACACCGGAAGGATCGGCGGCGCATCGAGAATCAGGACGTCGCACTCTTTCTCGAGCGAGCGAATGACCTGCTCAATTGGGTCGCTGGCCACAAAGGTTGCCGGGTCTGGCGGCGATGCGCCGGCGGTTAGCAACGCCAGTGTTCCCGTTGATGGGTCGGGAAGGTAAGAGACCTCGGCAGCTAGCTGGCCGTTAATGACAAGATCGGTCACGCCCGGGGACTGAACAACGCCATAAATCGAGTGGATGCGAGGGCGGCGGAAGTCGAGATCGGCCAATACCACCCTTGTTCCGACGGCACCGAGCGAGTGGGCCAGATTGGTCGAAGTAGTGGTTTTGCCCTCTGATTGATTCGCACTCGTGACCACGACTGATGCAACCGGAGCGGCGGCGACGACAAACTGGAATGCGGTTCGGAGACGAGCATACCCGTCGGCGACGACGCCATCGGGGACATCGCGAACCGAGAGCGCCAGTTCGCTCAGCGCGAACCTCCGACCGGGGTCGGGGATCGAGGCAAGCACTGGCAGGCCGGTAACCTGAGAAACGGTGTCGGCATTGTTGAGACTCTGGTCGAGGCTTTCTCGGAGAAGAGCGACTCCCGTGCCGACAATCAGGCCAGCGACGGTGCCGAGCACGAGGTTGCGAGACAACGGCGTATTTGAGCTGGACCGCGGCGGCGCAGCAATTTGGTCGATCCGTGCCTCCCGGTTGTGGCCAGGTCGTTGGCTAGCTCAAGGTCGGAAACGGTGCGCCCAGTGGAACGATTTGGCTGTCGATAAAGGCCGTTAAGCCGCAATCGAACTTTCCGCAGTATCGATCTGTCCCTGCAGAAGCGATCGATTCGTGGGATCGCTCTCGCAGTCGAGCCTCGTTGCGGAGTGCATCGACTTCGGCGCGGAGTTCAATGCGTTGCTGGCGAAGTTCGACTGGCCGTGTTTTGTGCCTGCTCAAGCGCAGCGGTGATGGATGTCTGGTGCACCCGTTTCGTCGATGAACATCTGGGCCCACGCATTTGCCCGTTGGCTGCATCGATCGGATGTCCGGGCCCGGCTGGCGAACACTAGCGTGTCGGAGGTCGATGGAAGTGACGGCAAGGAGTTGCCACGCTGGGAACGTAGCTTGAGCTGGGCCTCGTCACGGCGACCACAGCGTCGCTGTAGGCGAAGTTGACCTCGTTCGTCAGCTCGCGGAGGCGGTAGGTCGTGTTTTGGCTGAATCCGATGGTCGCTTCCTGCGCGGCCGAGGAGCAAGAACTACCCACGCCGTGGCATCGTGAGTTGCCGGTCGGGTACAGGTGTAGACGACGGCAACCACGATGCTGGTGATCGAAGGGACGACAAGCCAACGCCACCACTGCCATTACGATAGCCAAGTAGTCGTTGAGGCCCAGCTCGTCCTCATACTCGTCCGAATGCATCGGGTTGGCCTGGGTGGCTTGATGCGGTCTGGGCACTGCGGACACAGATTTGCCGACATGACGGCAAATGTTTCGGCGCTTGGTGCTGTCGGCGTTCTGCCGTTCAGCTCACGTGGTCTCAAAGCCAGAACCAGCAACCCGATGCAATTGGGCGCGGTATCTGCTACAAAGTTAAGCGGCAACACCACGGCAGCTGCGTACCGGCAGCAGCGTAGACAGCGGCGACGGAAACACAGGCGATGATCTCCCACATGGTTGTGCGCAACCGGCGAATCTCGAGTGCCCTGCTCGTCGCGTTGGGCAGGGATATAGCCGGTGAGGGCAAAGTCTCATCATTCGCTCGACGGCGATGGAAATGCACGTGGCGGTCGACAGTTGTGCTTGAAAGCACCAGTTTCGACAGCACCGGTAAGGGCGAAGATCGAGTGAGTAACAACGTGGTGACGGTGACCTATCAGAAACAGGAGACGGAGCAGGCGAGCCTCCTGATAGGGGAGTTTCGTCCGGCGAGTTTCTATGCGCGCCATGGAAAGCGGGCGTTCGACCTGGTGGCGACGACGCTGACCGTGTGATTCCACTGCTGGTTCTCGTCGGGCTGGCGTTGCGCATCTCGCTCAGCAAAAGGAGGATTTTCTTCCGGCAAGACCGCGTTGGCCTCGACGGGAAAACCTTCTCGATCTTGAAGTACCGCACCATGGAGCACGATCGACGGGTCGCCACCTTGGCGTTCGACGGTTCCGAGCGCCGAATCTGTCACAAATCTGACAACGATCCTCGCCACACGAGCGTCGGGCGACTCCTCCGCAAGTTCAGTGTCTGACAATTGCGCAACTCTTTAACGTGCTCAAAGGCGACATGTCGCTCGTGGGTCCTCGACCGAGCTCGTCGATATTGCGACCAGCGACTTTGTCGAGCATCGCGGCACTGGGTCCCGCCCTGGTCTGACCGGTCCGTTCCAGCTCTCTGAGCTTCGCCGCACTGGCGACCTCCGCACGGGGCTTCGCCTCGATGCGCAATACGTCGGCACGCTCACGTTCAGAAACGACATTGGCCTACTGCTGCGCACCGTTGTGATGGTGCTCAAGGGTCAAGGCGCCTGAGCGAGGTGGGTCGCTGAGGCGACTCGGCTGAAGACGTCTGGTCGAACCCGTCGTCTGGTCGCGTGAGCATCTCGCCGTAGGACGCACAAGACAGTCGGTGCGGTCTCCCGCTGAGGTAGCCACTGATGATGCCGGCGCGGTCGACGGCGCAAAGCGGCCTCGGTCCGACCTGCATGCCTGGTAGGCGGCTTTCGACAGCTGCCGGGGCAGACGGGCGAACCCCCGGAGCTGCCAGTAGGTGTAGCGCCAGCGGTTCACAATCGGCCAATACTTGCGCACCAGGGCGACGTGGCCCCGGCCGTAGGCTCGGCGCTGGCGCCACGCCGCGCTGATACTGGTTCGCTGCCGGTAGTGACAGAGTGCGCCAGGAACAAACACCAGCGGCACCCGATGGAGCCAGGCCCGAACCGAGAAGTCGAGGTCTTCCGCACCGATCATTGTGGGGTCGTTGCCCTCGAGGCGGTTGTAGATAGCTCGGTGCATGACCACGGTGCCGCCGCCGGCCCACGGGATCGATCCGAAGATCGAACCGACACTTGTTGCTTGCAGGCGTTCGGCAACGGCTGAGGCCGGGCTGTCGAAGCGGGCTGTCGACATAGCCGCACAGGTGATTGCCTGATTGTCCCCGGTCGAGGCATGAGCCTCGAGATGGGCCTCGATGTACTCGTGGTTTGGAGCGTCGTCGGCATCGAAGAAGCCAATGAGCGGCGCCATCGCATGGTCGACGCCGACGGACCTGGCCCGGGCGGCGCCGACGTTTTGGCTGAGGGCAACGACTCGGACCGCGAGCTCAGGATGAGCGGCGGCAAACGACAACGCGGCGGCGAGCGTCTGATCGGTTGAGCAGTCGTCGACGATCACAAGTTCGTACGTTGACGGCTGGGCTGACTGATCGGCGAAACCGTCGAGCGTTTCGAGAATTGTTGTGGCCGCGTTGTAGGCGGTCGTTATGACCGAGAGTTGCGGCGTTGCGTCTGCGGGCCGATTGTCGGCCCGGACGACGGCGTACGTGCCGTCGGTACTACGCAATGCTGCTCGCTCCGCCACGGACGTGCCGAGCGGTATGAAAGGTTCTCGTCGCATCGTTCTCACCGTCTTCCCTGATTCTGGGTCGCGTCCGGGCCGTACCAGAGCGGTAGCACAACGTTAGCCGAGAGAATCAGATCTGCGGGTGATTGTTCCCGCCCCCTGCCCGAAGGCTTTTGTCTTGTGGCAGAGTGTTGAGCCGCCGTTGGCGCACCAACACTGAGCCAAACTGGGCGATTGGAAGCTGATGATCTTTGACGAACTGTCTCTAGCTGGTGCGTATCTGATCGCTCCGGACCGGGCGACTGACGCCCGTGGATCGTTTGGCCGGTTCTACTGCGAGGATGAGTTTGCGTCGCATGGTTTGGCCGATCGAATGGTGCAGGGAAACCTGAGCTACTCAGCCAAGGCTGGCACGCTGCGGGGAATGCACTACCAGGTGCCGCCCGTTGGGGAGGCGAAGTTTATCCGCGTCTTGCACGGAGCGATCTACGACGTCATCGTCGACCTCCGTCCGTGGTCGACGACCTTCCTCCAGCATGGTGGTGTTGAGCTCTCGGCCGAGAGCCGAGTGGGCATCTACGTCCCGCCCTACTTTGGCCATGGGCATCAGGCACTCACCGACGAGGTCGAGATTGCCTACCTCGTTAGCGAGCGGTATACGCCAGGCGCTGAGCGGGGGCTTCGCCACGACGACGAAGCGCTTGATATTTCGTGGCCGCTGCCGATTTCGGTCATAAGTGAGAAGGACCTCGCTTGGGCACCGCTCGACGTGGGAGCCATCCAATCCGAAATGGCCTCGGCGTCACCGCCCGGGCGCGACAAGTCAGCGAGTCCCAATGCAGATAGTCGACAGCGCACTCCAGAAAGCGCGAGATGAGGGTCGGACCGTTCGAGTAGCGCTTATTGGTGCAGGATTCATGAGCAAGGGCCTGGCCCGCCAGATCCGCTACTCGGTGCCAGCTATGGAGGTTGGGGTCGTCGTAGCCGCCGCCCCGACCAAAGCGTTCGCATCGCTGGCGTTCGCCGACTACGACGATGTACGCCGTGGCCACCACGGCCGAACTCGACGCGGCGATCGCTGCGGGCGCCGTTGCGGTGACCGACGACTACGAGTTGGTGATGGCAAGTGAGGCCATCGATGCCGTCCTCGAAGTAACGGGAAGCATCCACTATGCGGGCCAGGTCGTGGTGGCAGCCCTTGCGGCGGGCAAGCACGTCATCATGATGAATGCGGAACTCGACGGCACTGTCGGCCCGATCCTCAAGACCTACGCCGATCGTGCGGGCGTGGTCCTCTCGACCGCCGACGGGGACCAGCCGGGAGTGTTGGCCAACCTGATCCGTTTTGTCACCAGTATCGGCCTCGAGCCGCTTGTAGCTGGCAACATCAAGGGTCTTCAGGATGTCAACCGTACGCCCGAAACCCAGCGCGGCTTCGCCGAGCAATGGGGCCAAAACGTCAACATGGTGACCAGCTTCGCCGACGGCACCAGAATCTCGTTCGAGCAGGCGATCGTAGCCAACGCGTTCGGGATGACCGTGGCCAAGCGGGGTATGAACGGCGCCAACTGGACAGACCACATCGACAAGGCCATGGCGCTTTACGACGTCGACGAGCTCGTTGCCCTCGGCGGTGTAGTCGACTATGTGGTGGGGGCACAGCCGGGCCCCGGTGTGTACGTGTTCGCTCGCCACGAGGACCCGTTGCAGCAGCACTACCTCAATCTCTACAAGCTGGGAACCGGTCCGCTCTACTCGTTCTATACGCCATACCACCTCTGCCATTTCGAAGCGCCGCTGAGCGTCGCTCGGGCGGTTCTGTTGGGTGATTCTGTGATGTCACCCCGTGGCGGCCCGCTCGTCGATGTCGTCGCAATTGCCAAGACCGACCTCGCCGTTGGAACGGTGCTCGACGGCCTTGGCGGCTTCCACACCTACGGCGAGGCCGAACGCTACGCCGTTAGTCGCCGTGAGGCACTTCTGCCGATTGGGCTGGCTGAGGGCTGCACCATGATCCGACCAGTCCAGAAGGGGTCTGCGCTGTCGTACGCAGACGTCTCTGTCCCGACGGACGCTTCGGCGACACGCTTCGAGCCGAACAAGACGAGCGTTGGTCCGCCTGAGCGGCTAATGCGACTCGTCGGGTTTGGCGAGCCGATCGACCCGATCGAACGTCGCCTCGCTCGGCGTCAAACCGGCCGCCTCGGTGAGATCGCGCCATCGATGGCTGTAGTCGCCGACGGTGCGAGCCATTCGTTGCGCGAGCTGCTGGTAGTGCGCAAGCGCCTCAGCATCGGCGAGCGTCTCTCGGAGCTTCGACGCCGTGCCGTCAAGACCAAATGGCACCACGATTGCAGGGTCGATGTCGACTCGCTCGAGTGACTCTGCGCTCGTCTGACCGGCGATGATGCATCCGGCCGCGCCCCCCTCGAAGATGCGGGCCGGCACGTCCCTGGCATCGCCGATCAGCTGAGGTTGATCGAATCGGCAGTAGTTGGACACCATCACCTCGCTTCGGCCCGCCGCGAACGCGTAGGGCCTCGTGGTGCTCTTTCGGATTGGCTGCGCGCTTTGGGGTGATGGTGTCGAAGAGGTAGTGACGCGATTCGTTGATGGCGCGCCGAGAAAGAAGTCGCTGAGGCTGGGCGCGGCGGCTTACGTTCATGGCCGCTATGGGCCGATAGCCGTCGACGTGGAAACGAGCGAAGAGGTCGGCGCCAGCTGCCGGAGGCAGGTAGTGGAGCCGCGATGGATCGAGTCTGCGGGCGAGTAGGTCGGGCCGCGCATTGCCAAACAAAGAGGGAGTCGTAGAGGTCAACAGGCTCAAGCGAGACGTCGCCTCCGCCTGCAAGTCGGGCTCCCAGACCTCGATCATCCAGGCGGCCACCTTCCTGGTTCGCTCGAGTAGTGGTTCGACCCATCGGTAGCGCGAACAGGTCATATGGGCTCGTGCAAAGCACCAGAACCAGATCGAACTCGCCACTGGGGAGTGCGGTTCGTTTCCGAATCGGAACTCGACCGAATGCAGCCCGGGGTGACATCCCGTCCGGACAAGTGCCTTGAAAGGGCACGCGGGAGCTTGCCAATCGGGCGAGCCGAAGTAGACAGGCAGGTCAATCAACTCGATCAGGTTCCTCGAGGTCCTGGAGGACTCTGGGAAACTGGAGCCACGCAGCACCAGCCAGGCTCGTGTGGACCTTTTCCAACGTGACGACGGCAACGCGCAATCGGCCGCCGTCGGTGGTTGTCGGGCGTTGGTCGGTCGGACTTGTGGGTTCGTCGGTGGGCATCGTTGGTGGGTCCTGGGATTACCCAACCGGTAAATCGGTTGGTCGTACGATTTTCGTCACCCGTTGCGCCAACTTTAGACATGTGCGCAACGGCTCCCGTGAGATCTGGATACTGCCGTTTCGCCACTGCCGCCTGACCACGGTCGAGGTGTCAAGAATGTTGCGCACGGTGAACGGTGACGCCACCGGCGAGAGCGTGAGCTTCTTCTCGTCGAGTTCGAAGCGGAGCCGGCCGATGGCGCGAGCTTCACGAACGGTTGGTCGCAGCCACAGCTCTGTCATGATGACCGCACTTGCCTCGGACAAGTCATCAAGGTCGTGAAGGTAGCGAGCGAGTCGGTGGTCGCTCGTCGGGAGCGCTGCGGCAACCCGGCACGCGGCGTCGTGTAGTCGGTCGCGGTCGGCTCCGGCGACGCCGTCGATCGGTGCAACGAGATCAACGGACACCGTCCCGTCGTCGTTACGGACAAAGCCGCGAGCTCGCTCGAGGCCGGTAGTCATGAACGCTTCGACGCAGGAGACGATGTTGCGCATTGGCGCGTAACGGGTGACACCGTCGAACGCAAACCGTTCGACGTCGATGAGCTGGTCGACTTCGGGCGTCACGCCCGTGGCTCCAAAGTGGAGGTTCAGCGGCACGTGCCCAGACTCTGCGACGACAATGGCCGAAACGATGGCCGACATTCGGCCGGTCCATCCGACATCGACGACGGCGAACCGATCGTCCGCCATGCCCAGGTCGCGGAGGTACGCCGAGACGAGATCGAGCTGAATCTGCGCCTTCGACTCGATCAGGTCGTGGACGCGTCGATCGTTTAGGGTTTCGACCCACAGGTCACCGTCGGCCGTTGGCAACACGGCCTGCGGATCAAGCGTCGTGATGGCCAAGTCGGTTGGTAGCTCGTCGAGCCGCAGCCCGAGCCGCGACACGATTTCATGGAGCGGGCGATCGTGGACCTGATGGAGCAAGAAGGAACTGGCATCGAGTGTGCCGAGGTCGAGCCAGGTCTGACACCGAGCGCCGCCGCTCCAGCGACCGACAGCGTCTTGCGATTTCCGTGCATATACAGGGGCTGACACTCGTCCCAGTAACCATCAGGTAGTGAGGCTGCTATCTGCATCGGCAGGTGGCCATCACGGGCGCTAAAGGCAACGTTGGTGAGGCCCCTGGCACGCGATTCGTCGCGGGCCCATAAAACAAACGATCCAAACGCCAACCCGGCGACTGACGCGCCGATTTCGGCGAGCACCAGCTCAGATGGGTCGCTCGTCTCCTCGACCTCGGCGGCGAACGGCGACCGACCGAGCCGTGACGCTGCGGCGAGAATGCCGCCCGCCGGTCCTGTGGCGGCGAAGATCTCCTCGAACCGATTTGGATTGAAGCAGGTAATCGGCACAGCCCGTAGTCCTACCGCTTTTGCCATGGCACGGTCGGTCCACCGGGTGTTCCCGATATGGGCCACATCGGACGGGGGTGTTTCACCGATGGCCACCGTAAACAAGTCGCCCTCGACCATTGTTGCGTCGTGTTCGCTTGACACGACCACCTCGTCGCCGGCGCACCAGAGTTCGAGCGACGCCAGGATGGCCCGCAGCTCCTCCGATGAAAGCTCGGTGTCGGCAATGAAGCAGATCGTGGCACCAGTGCGGCGTATGTTGGTGAGCGCTTCTTTGCACCAGGCGCTGCAACGGCGAGCTCACGCTCCACGCTGGCCTCAGTCGATGGTTGGTCGGCCGGGCTCCCCGGTGGTTGTTGAACCGCATCATCGATGACGCTTTGCACGTTGTCGGCCCCGAGGATTTGGCGCAAGATGACGGTGTCGAACACTCCGACGGTAACGAGCGTTGGTCGAATCGTTTGGAGGTCGTTGGCGACGTCGACCCAGGTTCGGGGATGCGGACGAACGGCGCTCGTGGCGCGGTGATGCCAATAGTGCAGGTGGGCTCGGCGATGCCGTGAGTCGCGGAAAATCATTCGGCTGCCCCATAGGACGACGAGGAGACACCACGAAGGCCGTCAATGGAGCCGAGGGACCGGGCGATCAACAGCCGTGCTCGCACCCGGTCGACCTCCGATCGCCGCAGGCGGGCTACTGCCAGGGCGCCCACGCCGCTGAGGAATCTGATGCTGAGCCGAGGTACCACCGAAGCGGCGACGGAGGCGAGCGATTCGGTCGATCGTCGTGCCCGAACGTAGTTTGCCGTTGTCGCCCGTTCGCGCTGCGGAGCCAGGCCTCGGTGGCCCGATCAGCCGGGACCACCTCGGTCACCGAACCAGACCTGGTCCAACGTAGACCGAGTCCGACGGTCCGCACCGCGAAAGTGAAGCGACATCCTCGCCGCCCGACTCATTGAAGGCTGGATCGAATCGAAGACCGTGGCCTCGGATTAGATCAAGGTCGATGGCGAGGTTTCCGGTTCGTAGCCAGTCGACCACGGCGTCTTGCGCGGGTTGTCTCGGTTGAAGAAGCCGCCATCGACGACCCAGGATGGAGGGGCCAGAGCGAATGTCGTGTCGACCGGCCCTCCGGTCAGCGCCGCCCCGGTTCGTGTCATGACGTCAATAAGTCCGCCGGGCCAGTTCACCCCGACCAACTCGTCGTCGTCGATGAAGCAGACGATGTCGCCAACGGCGTTGTCGATTGCTGCGTTTCGCCCACGTGACACCCGGACGTGGCTCGTGGACGTAGCGGACCAACGGATGGGCGATCGAGTCGATCGTTGATTGGCCCGGAGCCAGCTGGGTCATTGTCGACCACCAAGATCTCCACCAGTTTGGCCGAGTCGGGCAGCCGGTGCGAAGCAACAATGGACTCGATGGCGGCACGAAGGCCGTCGGGCCGACGAAACGTGCAGATCGCAATGCTGATCGAGCGGGTTGGGGTCGACGAACGAGGAGAGACTTGGTCGACACACACCTGGAGCTTAGCGATCCCCAGCCGCGCCCGCCCGGCTAGTCTCAAGTAGATGAACCCAGCCGTCACCAGGGCGCTCCGAGCGATCGCCATCCCGCTCTATCGTCGGTTTGCCGTTAGGGACCAGTCACGATCGGCCAAAACGTGCACCTCGGGCCAGGGACGCGGGTCGAGGCCACCCACGGGCTGTCGATCGGCGACGATACCTATGTCGGTAAATACTGTTCGATCATGGTCAACGGGTCACTGGGGCGTGGGGTGCTGATCGGTAACAACGTCGGCATCGTCGGCCGCTACGACCACGATCACGAGATCGTTGGAACGCTCATTCGCCATGCTCCCTGGATTGGCGACGAAGACTACGCGGGCAAGGGCGTGGGCGAGACGACGGTCGTCGAAGACGATGTCTGGATTGGTTTCGGTGCGGTCGTGCTCTCGGGTATCACCATTGGCCGTGGCGCCATCGTCGCCGCAGGGTCGGTCGTGACTCGCGACGTCGTCCCGTACTCGATCGTGGCCGGGTCGCCAGCAAGGCCGCAGGCCCGACGATTCCAAAGCCAAGCCGACATCGAAGCCCACGAGCGGGCGCTCTATGGCCGCATCCTGACGACCGACTAGCGCCGGCCGAGGGCAGCGAGCACGCCGTCAGCAAACCGGTCGACCATTGCCTGAATGGTGTAGACCTCGCCGTCGGCCCGTGAGCCGTCGGCGAGTCGAGCCAGTCGACCCGGGTCGGCCAGCAGGGCAACGGTCGCGTTCCCGAACTCCTCGGCCGACGTTGTTTCGCCGAGCACCATGCTGTTGTAGCCGTCCTGGACGTAGTCGAACTCCGGCGGATGGTACGGGTTCTCACACATCACGAGGGGGAGTCCGGCGGCAAAGGCATCGACAATCACGAGTCCGCCCACACCAGGCATCACCATGCACGAGGCCGACGCCAGGGCGGCTGCCTTGTCGGTTCCGAAGACTGGTCCGACGGCATGCAGCCACGGGCGGGTTCGGGCGGCCTCGTCAACGATCGCGGCATCGGGACCCGATCCGGCAATGACGAATTCAACGGCAGGATCTGCCTCGTGAGCGGCATCGGCCGCTTCGATCAGAAAAGATGGTCGCTTATCGGCGTACAGCGATCCGAGCGCAAGGGCGAGCTTGGCGTCGGTCGAGATTCCGTGCCGGTCTCGCCAGCCTGCGAGTTGGTCGTCCATTAGCGAGTCGACGCCAGACCGGATGGCGTGAGTATCAACGGCATTCTGTACGACCGTGATGCGCGACTCGGGATAGTCACGCTCGATCATGAGTCGTTTGGTGCTCTCGGTGTAGGCGAAGAACCAGTCGGCGCGATTGGTGTAGGGGCGCTTGATCGCTTCGCCTAGCTTGCTCGTGGATGCGGCGATGTTCTTGCCGTGTCCCCACAGGGCCACGCGCTGGCCGCGCTTCGCCAGCGACCGGGCCGAAATCGCGTAGTTGACGAGGAGTTTGCTGGCCTGTTCGACGACGATGAGATCGGCGTCGGCGGAGTGGCCGAGCACACCGTGATGCCAATGCAGTTCGGTGCCGGCGAGGTTGATGTAGCGGCCAGCGCAGTAGTCGCCCCACTCCGGTTCGGCCCAGTTTCCCTTGCTTTGTTCCTCGGAACTCGGCTTGCCGTACAGAAGGCGGAGCGTCACCCTTCCTCGGCCAGCTTTGCTCGGAGCCCGTCGAAGAACGGCATTCGAAACTTGTGTATGAATTTGCAGACGACAACGACCGTGGCGTCCGATGTCGTTTCCGGGGTTCCAGACATGGCGTCCACCTTATCGAGCTGGTGCTGGCCCCTCGGCGGTGCATGAACGGACTTCAACGCCTGGCCGAGTTTCGATGCCGAGTTTTAAAGAGACGGCTGCGGCCATGGCGCTCGGGCTAAACCGCAGCCGGATTGGTGGGAGCCGCATTGCTTTCGAGCCTCGCATCGCGGCGAGCGAGAAGCCAGCTGGCAGCGATCGTCGTGATGGTGAGGAGCGACTCGGCTAGCACGGTGGTCCCTACCGCAGCTCGCCACGAGTAACGGGGGATCAGAATGAGGTTGAGCACGAGGTTTAGGGCGGCGGCGCTCAGGGTTAGTCGGAACCGCCAGATCTGATTGGCGCTGGCATCGAGTGCGTTACCAAAGACAAACTGAAGGCTCTTGATGAACGGCAGCACGGCGAGCCAGCGAATGACCGAGACGACTTCAGGAAACTTGTCGTCGATCACAATGCGAATCAATGGTGCCCCGATCCAGAGTGCCGATCCGATCACGATCCCGATCGCTGCGGTCGGTACCGACAGCTTGCGGGCGACTCGGAATGGACCACGAATACCCTGGTCGCCCTCATGGAACAGGCGCTTAGTCGACGCTCGCATCATCGCAAGCGAAGGTGTCAGAGCGAGGCCGAGAACTCGGTAGGCGAGATTGTATGAGCCAGATTGGTTTCCGAACCCGGAGTTGACCAGGATGGGGCGGTCTGAGGCATTAAGCACGCCGTCTGAGATACCGGTGAGCGCGTAGCCATAACCATGTCGAATATCGGTACAAATCGTATTGAACGAAGTCGGTCGAATCGAAATCGGATAACGCGAACGGACGTAGGTTAGGCCAAAGGCCAGGCCAATCCTAGGTTTACGAATGTCGTGACGGCCCAGGACCTGGCAGGCGTCGGCGATGAAGAGAAGCGATCATTGCCGAGCACGCGTGGAATAACTGCCGCCGCACGCACAGCATGGCCGATTTGAGGTCGCCAGTGCTCATGAAGACGAGGAACAAATAGTCGCCGTGGGCAGTCAACAAGCCAGCGGCAACGACGAACAGCAGGAACGTACCGGCGTCCCAGCTGGGCCGAGCAGCCAGGGCCGAAGGGCCATCAGGGCGGCAGTCGAAACGACACCACCTGCGATTGTGACCGAAATCAGCCGCTGCCATGATTCGTTGACCGAATGTCCTTGGGCCAGGCGGCGGATGAAGAGCGCTGGCGCGCCCATGGTGCACACTTGAATGGCGGGCGCCAAGAGTCGCTTGGATGGCGCCGAGCATCCGTAGTCGCCTTCTGAAAGTCGAATCGGCAAAACCAGGAACAAGAAGAGGCCATGACCGCGAACATCAATACTCGCTTACCCAGGCCCCAGAGGCTCTGGTTTAGTAAACTGCGATCTTTCTGATCCTTGCTGGAAGTGAGGCTTCTCAAGGGCGAGCCGATCGAAGCGCGTAGTGTCAGCCGAACCGCGGGCGCATACCCGGCGCTAGTTTCATCGCTGCCGACGATAACAAGCGTGAACGCCGACCCCAACCCCGGACGCTTTCCGGCTAGTTGCAGGTCGTGGGCTCGGGGTTTTGCTGCGATCAGACCGATCGACGAGCCGTTTCCCATCGCATTCGAGTACCAGGGTCGAGTGCGATAGCATCATCGGTCAGGTTGGTCAGAACGTGCCAAAAACCGCTGAACTGACGTCGCGCAGGATGCCAGGCCGCACGAGATAAGGGCGGAACTCGTCTGGCAGGAATCCAAGCCTGTGTGCCACCCTTGTAGCGGCTTCGTCAAGCGTTGACCGAAGCCGTGGATCGATACCCGGGCTGTCGAAAAGCAATACAGGTGTGGTGTCGCCGACGGCACATCGCTCGGATTGATTGATCCAATCCTGGCTCGTATTTAACAGGAGCCCTATCGCATCGGTGACCCCTACATTTGGCACGCGTCCATCCGCGCCGTCGCGCACAAATCGACGGGCATCGAGGTGGTGGTTGATTAGGGGATCAATGCGGTTTCCGCCAAAATGGAGCGTGAGGGGGCGTTGGCCAGTGTGACGCTCGAGGATCGCGGACAGCGCAGCAGCTGATTCACCGATTAGACCAATTGTGACGATTGCCCAGCGGCCCCTACCGATATCGAGCTCGTTGAGGTAGTCGATGGTCGTAATGGCTGAACAGCGACTTTCTTCAATCACCAAGGCCCGAATTGGCGGGTCCTTCAAAAACGATCGGAGTAGGCTCTGATTGTCGGCACCGAGAGGTCGGTCTAGCGGGAACGCAGCGATGCTGCTGTTTCGACGAATGCTGCGCTCAGTCAAACCTAGGTGACTCAACATCTCTGCGAGGGTGCATCGTTCGAGCATCGATTGGATGCCCGAACCGGGTGTAGAAAATCCGATCTCCAGCCAATCGTCGTATCCAATGGCGTCGGCCGCTGACAGCAGTAGACTGCGGTGATTGCAGTGCACCAACCGGTGGGCTAGGGTGCCAGTCGCTGCTTCAAGCTCGCTCGTCACAAGGTGAGGAAGTCGCTATCCAGCTTAGCTGCAACTTGGTCGATTCCGGCGGCAGCACATTCGGCTTGATCCACAACGAGAACGCAACCATCGCTTGACTGACCACCCCAGTCGCGACTGTCAACTCTGGTGTGTCGTCGCCGTGAATCCGGCGAGCTGCACCGGCGATTAGCCGCCGCAATTCCTTGCGTTGCGAACAGGTGCTCATAAAAGGTTGATTGCCTGTAGGGAACAGACTGCGTCAATGCCAAACCCGATCGGTGTAGCGCCGTCGGACCAATTGTTGTTACCGACGTGGCATCAGTGTCACGAAATCGATCCCGCACGATGGCGAAAAGAGCGCCGCTAGCTTTGTCGCAACAAGCATCACACGACGATGACGTCGTCGCTCGGACGGAGTACACCGACCGTCGACAGGATCGCCGGATCTCTGCTTCCGGTAGGTGCATGTCGGAGGTGAAGCAGACGCACACCACAGGCCCGTATCGCATCCAGCGCGCCGCACCGGGCATTGGCTCCGCCGCCAGCTGGCACTGATGGCCGACCTATCGCTAATGCAGCCCCGCTCGGTAACCCCGCCCCGCTGAACCAGTCCTTCTCGCATTGCCATCTGCGGTCGGCCCGGGCGGCGTGTCGCCGTTGTGGCGTCGGCACTGCTAAAGGGCCACAGTCCGGCCGCTGTTACGGCGTCGCAAACAGCAGCTTCGCAACATTTTGATCGCCCACAAAGGACCGATGAAGCACCGTGTCGAAGATACGACTGGAGACGGCCGGTTTCGCTGCTTCGACGTGCGAAACAGATGTCGCCTCTACGTTGCTGCTGATCGCCC
This sequence comes from Acidimicrobiales bacterium, assembly GCA_041394345.1. Classification (GTDB taxonomy): domain Bacteria; phylum Actinomycetota; class Acidimicrobiia; order Acidimicrobiales; family SZUA-35; genus JBBKWJ01. The sequence goes on from JAWKIN010000007.1 coordinate 108,590, forward strand.
GAGACCAAAGCGGTAGTTGCAAAAGCGATCCGCGCCTGAGCGCCCGCTGCTGGCAAGAGGAGCTAGTGCGCAGCCTTCCAAGGGATCCATCGCGCCGAGACTAGTGTGTAGTGCGCGAGTCGATGACCGCGGGTGCGCACTAGGTAGATGACCATGGTGGCTCTGGCTTCCGGGGTTTTCACTGTGGTCGTGCATCGTTATCTGTAGGTCGATGGCGCTACCTTCGACGACGAACAAGATGCTCAGCCTGAAGCGACTGCTCGATTCAGAGCTGAGCCGCCGACAGCGGCGGCGGCGGCGGTATATTCGCAGGCCGGTGATCGCATCGTTCCTTCGGTGGCCGTCGTGATCGCCGGGTACGGGGCAGCGAAGACCATTGGCACAGCGCTTGCTGGCTTTTTCAACCAAACTCCCGGAGGTCCCCGGTTCGAACTAGTTGTGGTCGACGACGCTTCGACCGACGAAACGGCCACCATTGCGGCAAACCATTTGCGCAATTAGGCCCGACATCGTTGAACCATTGTGCGGAACCCGATCAATCTCAGTAGGCTCGATCTCGCGCCGTCGGTGTACGCCTTTCAACGGCGCCGTTTGTCTTGTTCTTCGACGCAGACGACGAGCCGAATAGCGTCTATGTCGCATCACATCTCAAGGTTTTGGCGGGGCGAGACGAACCGGCAGCAACGTTTGCTCGACTCACACCAGACGCCTTCGGGCAAATCGGCGATGTTCGTGTCGGGTTGTCCACCTTGCAAGACGATGGTCCCAACAGTGTTTTCAACCGCATTCCATGGGCCGGTGCAGGGTCGCTTGGGCTACCGCGGAGCGTCTTCGACCAACTGGGTGGCTTTGAGTCGGCGATGATCGGTGCCGAGGACATCGAGTTTTGTATCAGGATGTGGAAGGCTGGCATACCCCTCGTGGCTGCTCCCAACGCAGTCTGTCGTATCCGAACCCGGGAATCACCGAGAGCAGTGTTTCGTCAGCGGAAAGCCTACGCTATTGCCCACGTTGCTATCGCTCGGGCTCACTGGCCGATGCAGGATCCCATCCGCTTTGCGGCTGCGCAGGTGAAAGCTCTCATGCGGGTTCCTGCCATCTTGTTCAGTGCGGCCTATGCGTACCTCGCAGGTGGCTCCGCTCGATTTGAGGCCGCCGACGCCGTCGGCTCGCTCGTTGGCTATTTGGTTGGGTCGTTAAGGTATCGTCGCCTGGTGTTCAACATATGGGGGAACTCGCTTCGACGGTAGAACGATGTCAGCATGGCGCAAAAGCCTACCCAGTGGGTTGGGTTGCCCTCTGCGTCCGATTGTGTGCCCGTTATCATCGCCGAACGCGCTGGCGTGACGCGCCGCCTTCCACTGAGGCTGGTGGCTGGCGGCTGGCGTCAAATGTTCTGGCATACTGTGTGACGGCTTCGGAAGGCACTGCAACATGATGTTTCAACAAGATGCAGCGGCGCGAGATACAGCGCGCTTGGAGGACTACCTCCGCGCTGTCAGGATGCACCGCTTTTTGGTCCTCGCAGCGATTCTGAGCGGCACCTTGCTCGCCTTTCTGTTCGCCAACTCTCGGGTAGACACCTACGAAGCAGAGGCGAAGGTGGTGCTCAACCCCACGCCGGTCGGTTCGATCAACGTCAACCTGGTCACGCCCAACCTCGACCGCGAGCGCGAGGTCCTCGAGAGCTCCCAAACGGCAGCGGGTGCCGCGGAGCTTCTGAATTTTGATGGCGATCCAGATGACCTTCTCGAGGGTGTTCGAGTCGTCTTTCGCGACAAGAGCGACGTTCTCGGTGTCACGGTAACCAACACGAAGGCAGCGGTCGCCGCCGAGCGAGCCAACGCATTTGCTGACACCTATGTCGCAACCCGCGAAGGTGAAGCGGTCGATTACTACACGTCCATTCGTGACGCCGCCAACGAAGAAATTGCGGCGCTTGAAAAATCGTTGGCCGAACTTGACGCCGACGCGGCTCAACTCGATCTCGACCGAGCGGCGATCTTCCGGGACTTCGCAGCGGGTGAGACGCGCGACGATGCGGTCCGAGTAATCGACGAGGAACGCTCAAACAACCGGACCGAGTCGGCGACTGCCCGCAATCAGGTCACTGCACTGACGACGGTTGCTCGCGATGCGAGCGCCAAACTGGCGTCTCGGACGCCGACCGCCGCTGTTATCCGTCGGGCCACGGCTCCCGATCAACCGCTCGGTTTATCTCGATCGATCATCCTGCTCGCCGGTGCGCTGCTCGGTCTTGCCGCTGGCATTATCACCGCCTTCATCGTCGAACGACTCGACACAACCGCACGGGACGACGACGACATCGCGCTCGCCCTTGGCACCAAGGTCATTGGTGGCATTCCCACGCTTGGCTACGGCCAACGCTCGGGTCCAGCGACGCTGGTCATGGCGAGCACGAACAACACTGGGCGAATTGCGGCGGCGAAAGAAGGGTTCCGACGTCTTCGAAGTGCCGTGCAGTTCATCGAACGAACCGATGGGCTCAAGTCGGTCATCGTCACCTCGGCTTCCCCGGCAGAGGGCAAGAGCCTCACTGCGGCCAACCTCGCTATCGCCGTTGCCCAGGGCGGCCGGCGAGTTGTCCTGGTCAGCGCCGACATGCGTCGGCCGACGCAAGAGGCCCGTTTCGGCATTGCCGCCGGCAGCAAGGGGCTATCCAACTTCCGTGGTGGCGACGAAGAACTCACTGCCATTGAGATCGCGACGGTGCCGAACCTCTGGGTGATGCCCGCAGGTGCGCCGCCAGCCAATCCAGGTGAACTCCTCGGTTCGACCCGATTCGGTCATCTCATTGAGCAACTCGTCGCCGATGTCGATCTCGTTATTGTCGATACGCCGCCAGTTCTCAGTACCGCTGATGCAACGGCAGCGGCCCACTTTGTCGACGGCGTCATCGTCGTCGTCGACACTCGTCGTACCGATACCCACGACCTGCTGCAAATCCGGGCCGATCTCGAGCGCAGCGGCAGCAAACTCATTGGTGCCGTGATGAATCGCAAGCGGATCAAGATCAACCGCCTCTTCCGCAAGGATCGCTACACCTACTACGCTGCGCCAACCGAATGATCGAGGGGGCACCATGAGCGACAGCATCGCCGTCATTGGCGCATCAACATCATCGGGAAGTCCGCCGCTTGAACCGCTACTTCGACCCGGCCTGACCGAGCGCCTCCTCGTCTGCTTCACGATGTTTGTGATGTTGTACGGCATCCCGACCTCGTGGTTCCGGGCGTACAAAGACGTTCAGAGCGATGGATCGGACCCACTGCTCGTTGTGCTCATTCTGGTGCTCGTATCAATTGGTGTCATGCGCGTCTTGGGCAGCTTCGACCTCATGATCCGGTAATCCAACACGAGCCTGCGCTCTTTGCGTTCGTCGGCCTCATGCTCGGTTCCATATTGTGGTCGATCGACACGTATCTCACCGCTCGCTGGTCGGTTCTCTTGCTCGCCACAACGTTGTACGCCGTGTACCTGTTTCTCCGGTCTGACCTCGCCGAGCTCCTCACACTGTTTGCCGTTGCCTCGTTCTTCTGGAGCGGTGGCGTGTGCTGCAATGGTGTTCAGCTTCCCTCAGTACGGACGAATGCTGGGTGATGGAGCTGAATGGTCGGGCGTGTTCGCCCAGAAAATGCTCCTTTGGGTTCACCGCCGCAATCACACTCCCGTCAATGTTCATTCTCGATCGGGGTGCACTGCGTTGGCGATGGTTGGCGCGGCTCAACATCATGATCTTTGTGCCGCTCCTGATCGGATCTCAATCGAAGACCATGTTTGTGGCCACCGGCCTGTCGATCGGTTTGCTATTCTTCTACAAGGCGTTTCGAGCCCGGAAAACCATGCGCGGCGCTGTGCTTGTCGCTCTCCTCAGTTCGACCGTTTTCAGTGTTTTTTCGCAACGGCCAACCTGGCGCTCATCGCGGACGTTGCTCGAAAAGGACGTCACGCTCACGGGCCGCACGGTGCTTTGGGCCTCGTTGATCGATCCGATCAAGCGATCGTTCTTCATTGGCTATGGCTACAACGTTGCCTTCACCGACCCGTTCGGGCCGCTTTTCGAGGTCTTTCTCGATAACACCTGGGGCGTGTCGCACGCGTACAACTCGTTGTTTCAGATCATGCTCGATGCTGGCGCACTGGGTCTCTCACTGTACTTGTGGGCCTTTTTCCGAGCAGTCGGACGTGCCACCGAAGTCACGAGACGAGTGCCAGGGATGCTCGGGTTGTGGCCACTTACCTTCCTTACCACCGTTCTCTTGATATCAATTAGCGAACCGGGCGTGACAGGGGGCGGCTTTGGTTGGCTCCTGCTTGTGTTGGCGATGCTCTACGCCCGCCATGGCCGGTCCCTCCCACTGATCGCCGAGCAAGAGGAAGCGGCGTCGCCAGCAGCAGGAGGCGCTGGCGAAGGCACAGCAGGCTTCCTTGGTCGACGCCCCCTAGTGGCTCACTCTCGCTGCTAGCCCTGCTAGCCTCACATCACGCTGGCACCGGCAGATTTGGGCCAGCCAATGCTAGCGAGCAGGACAATGCTATTCGGCGGGACAGAGGCTGTTCGGCGGGATAATGCGGGAATTGGTTACCTTACAACTCGGCGGCGGCGAAGATCATCCTCAACTGGCTCCAACTACCCGATGAGCATCTATGCCTAAACGGAGCCGACTGCTGAGCCTGCTCGTTCTCGCGGCCGTTGTGTTTTTCACTCTCCGTCGCTCTCAACCGGTCGCCTGACTCGGCTGACCAGGCATTTGACTCCGTCGATGCCGGGCCGACGGTGCTTGGCGAATCGGAGGTTCGAGCCGATAGCTCGCTCCAGGCACAGGTTGCCGATCCCGGTCCGCAGACTTTTGCCGTCGCCTCACTCACCGATTGGACGAATGCACTCAAACTGGTTGGTCCGGGTGACACGATCCGACTGACCGCCACGATTACGAGCCCGCTCCAGTATCGGGGAACAGGCCAGGGCGACGGCTCGGCGGCCTCGGGTACACCAAGCGAGCCGATCACGATTACCGCCGATCCTGGCGTGTGGATCGACCCGGGCGCCCCCGGCAACGGGCAGGTCGGGCTCGACATTCTTTTCGCCGATCACGTCAATGTGACCGGGGTCAATATTCGCAATAGCCAGTTCGGCTTGCGGCTCCTGCAGGTTCGAGGGACCGAGGCATCGCCGGTCCGAGTCACCGGAAACACCATCACGCTGACTGGCCATTCGGGTCTGATCGTTCAGGGCAACCGCAACAACCAGGTCTGGAGCAGCAATATTCTGGTCGAGGGAAACACGATCTACGACACGGGGCAGGCCGGTTCTACCTACGGTGAGGGTATCTACGTCGGCTACGGCAGTGTTGAGTGGGTCGACGAGACCAGCAATGTCACTATCCGGGGCAACGAGATCTTTCGCACGTCCGCTGAAGGCATCGACATCAAGACGGGTACAAAGTCGATCCTGGTCGAGAACAACTCGATTCACGACCTTGCCCCCATCCACGGAGGCGCCATTTCCGCCCACTACAACAGCGGTGCCCCGAATCCGGCCATCAATGATCTTGACCAGGTCTGGATCCGCGGAAATCGCATCTGGAACCAAAACCTCAACGGCGTGAGCGGTTCAAATGATTGGGCTATCTGGGTTGGTCACGGCGGAATCGAGATCACCGGAAACCGGATTTGGGGGTTCCGCAACAATCCCGCCGGCACTCGGGCGATCCGCATTCGGGGACTCTCGGATTTCGGACCGTTTCCGATTGTGATCAAGGACAACGTTTTTTGGACTGCTCAAGGCTGGGTCGCCGAGGGTGCGCCGTCGGGAGCAGCTCTCGTTCAGGCATCGGGCAACATCGGCGCGGCGGCGGCCGATGGTACGACGGTCGTCGACCGGTCCTACTTTCCGGGCCCGGTGCCCGCGCTGGGCGAGGCAGGCACGGCGGACGCCGGCCGGGGCCGGTTCCGCCTTTGACTCGTCGCCGAACGGCGTCGCCGCCGCCCGCCGACCCCGGGGGGCGCCCCTGCCAGCGATGCGCCGCGGCCGACACCGGTCAACGCGATGGCAATAGAATCGACCGTCCATACCGAGCACCACCTCCACCACGGCGGCGAGTGGCAACACAGCCAGATTCCGGAGCCAATGCGGGCGGAGCGTTGACACGACCAACCTGGTTGACGAAAAGCCGTTGTCTCTGACGAGGAAGCGTTCGGTGAGCCGTGGCCTGCTGCCTGCATTCGCCGAGCCAGCCGAATCGAGTTCAGGCACGACCACCTCGACCATCGCACGCTCAGCCAGCAAAGCGGGATGCAAGGGCCGAGGCGCCGCCGCGCTGGCGTTTGTGACGGGCCCGCCAGGTGGTGCCGAACGGGGTGGTGCCCTTGGCGCCGGCTATGTAGGCGCTACCGTGATGGCGATCATAGCGGTCGCGGGGTCGGTTACTCCTTTGAGGATCCCGCCCCGGCCCTAACCGGCGGGTGCGCGAGTCCACGGATCACTACGGTGCAGCTGTGGAACGAGCGACGCCCCAAACCTGAATCAAGCGTTGATTTTCGTTACTGCGGTGCTGTGGACAGCGCCGCCGCAGCGACCGGTCTTGAGGCACGGACCAGCCGCGCCAGCAGGACAGGCGTTGGCACAGCAGCTTGCTGAGGTATCGACAATCGAGCAACTCACGGACCGTTGACATTTCGGGAGCTGCGAGCCGATGCGCGTGACGCAGCCAGCGACTCTTTCGCAGGCCGAGGATGCGCTTTCGAGCTCTGGTAGTCATGCTGCTGCGGCCGCAGTTCCCGGTTATCGGCTGCTGCCAGTTGACTCTGCACGAGCCTGGCGGCGGAGGAAGCGATTCGACGAGTAAAGTTGAGCCGGTTCTCGAGACAGCTTGAAGTCATTCTCGATGAATCAGAGGACCCCGACCCTCGCCCAGCTCCGCAGTATGGCGGTTGCGCTCTCTGACGCCGAGTCCCGGATCGCCGACCTCGACCTGGGTTTCCGTAGCGATGCGCTCATCGGACCGTTGGTCGATGCTCGCAACGATTTCTCCCAGAAGTACGCCGATTAGCCAAGACACGGTCAAAATGGCCAGGGTTGCCGTCAACGGCATGATTTCCCTCCCGCCGACTCATGATTATTTGCTTCGATCCTGAACAACTCCGAGAGATGCGCCTGGCAGCGGAATGCCATCGATCGGTGAGCTCCGCATTGTCGATGGCGATATCCAGAGCCCATCGCTTACCCGGCACAACGAACTTTTTCCTGGTGCCGTCGGTGCCCATCGTCATCGACCAAGATGTCCAAGATCGGTGGGGGCTCCTCGAACCCACAAACGACTACCGCAAGCTCACGCACACGGCCCGATTCGCCGAACACACCGGACCGCAGGCCATCGCATGTGGAATCGCCAGCAGGCTGGTGTCGGTCGATGGCGTCGTGGCGATCGACCCACTAGTCCTTGGTGCGCTGCTTGAGGTCACTGGCTCCCGTCACGGTCGACGATGTGACCGTCGATGCGGCAGACGGCGACCGACTACTTCTCATTACCCAATATGAGTGTGTTTGATCGGGCGGTCGAAGTCCAAGCAGAGCGCCGGCATCAGCAGGGCATCTTGGCGGCAGCGATTGTTGCGAAATTCGGCGAAAGCAGCTGGGATCCGCTTGAGCTGCTTTACGGTGCTGGTAGAAGCCCTGGCCGAGGGTCGTCATATCCTCGCACTCACCAGACCCTGTCGAGCAAGCCGCTTGGACCGAGATCGGTGTCGCCGGAATCCTGAGCGGCGACGAGGTCGGTGCGTACCTACTCAATCTGACAGCCTCCAAGTCGGATCCCTACCTCGATGTCTCGGTCGACTACGAAGAGTGCAGCGGTCGATGACGGCACGCGGGTGACGCCCGAGGTGACCAATATCGTCAACCGTGTCCCCGCTGATGTGTCTGACTTCACGGCCGGGTCTGGACTCGCCTGGCTTGGAGAGAAGGGTGACTACATCGGTCGCCTTGCTATCTATGTCGGTGGCGGCCGACGACCTGTCGTTCGGCTCTAGCGAGCAACTCGAGTCTTCGGACCGACGGCCAGGTCTGGGTGATGAGCACACGCGTCATTATCCCCCGGGGCGCGACTGTCCGTCGAACGGCGACGTTCGTGTTGCCCGACCCGCAGACAATCAGGTCTTACCTCAGCTCGCTACGGCGGAGTGACGTGCGTATCGGCGACCTGACTACAACGGACGAGCAGCCGATCGAGATCACAACGTCGGCGAGCATCTCGGTTTTTCTGCCGCCGTCGTCAAACCGCAACACTGGCCCCAAATCGTCATACGTCTGAGCATCTTTCCTACGCCTCGAGTCGTCCTTGTGTCTAGGATGGTGAAACTCGCAGAAGCCAAACGGAGGCGGAGTCATGAAGAAGTATCTCGCAGTGTTTATTTTTCGCAGTATCAATGGTGGGTGGGCATGGCCGGCATCGCCGGTGCAGCTACGTGTCCCGAATCGACCCCAGCCGGTGTTTCCTGCTCGGTCAGGAGGTCAAGGGCACCACGATTGATGCGCCATCGACCGACTCGGCCGTTGCCCCAGCAGCATACCAGCGTTGCAGCCAAGGCCCGTGCTTCCGGTCACCGGCGTTGAGACTGGCATGACTTTCGCAGGCGCTGGCCTGCCTCATCGCAGGCGGCGCAGTCATGGTCGCACGGAGCCGCAAGAGCGAGTCCGTCGCTGCCTAACCGCTGCCCCGTCGTCGGGCATCCTTGGCAGTGCGGATGGCCTCACAAAACGAGCGTGAGATGTGGCCCGGCTTCGGCCGGGAGCACGTCGTGGTTCTTGGGGTGGTTACTGAGTTGTTTGTGCGGTTACCGGGCGGCTGCGATGGGCTGGGGTGCGGCTTGGTTGCCGCAAAGATCTGAGCGCTACCGGGTCGCAGATGGATGTGGGTCGCATCGACGAAACCCAGCCGCTCGAATCATCTCGAGCATCTCGGCCCGCTCGGGAAGGTACGAGACGATCGGGAGGTGGAAGAGTAGGCCGTCTGGTCGCTCAGAAGGCCGCCGCCGATGAAAGTGTGCGGCCGATCTTGTTGAAGCAGATTGTGTCCAGCCCGCAGCACAACATTGTCGGGCGAGGCAACGTCGAGCAGGGACGATTCCGGCCGCCTGCCACGACTCGTTCGAGCTCGGCGAAGAACGGGCAATGCGACGAGGTTGCGCAGGGCAAAGCCACAGACTGCAGCCTGGACGGTCGCTTCCGGGATCGGGAGCTGCAAAAGGTCGCCCTGGAGTAGGGGAGCGTCGGATCGAGCGTTGGACAACATGCCGAACGACAAGTCGACACCGACCGGAAGGCTGGCCTTGACCTTGTCAGTTCGACGCAGAAGCCGCCCGTGCCGCAGGCAAGGTCGAGAACAATGTCGCCCGGCCCAATGCGTAGCTCTTTCATGGCCCGCTTGCGCCATCCAACATCCATACGAAACGTCATGATGCGATTGACCATGTCGTAACGGGGAGCGATGGTATCGAACATGTTGCGGACGGCAGTCCGCTTCTCGTCACCCTGGGGCAACCGGTCTGTGGGCATAGCGGCCATTCGCCAGCGCAGTCGCCAACCGCCGTGACGCAGGTACGCGTGGTAGAGCCAGAACTGCCCGGCGCTAGGGTGGCGGCCATGAACGTCCCGGTTTCCGGGACGGCAATCATCGCATGCCACACCGCAAGCTTGAAGCTGACCCGGCGTTACGCGTAAGCCAAGAGCACCTTCGTGGCGCCGGGACCTGATTGATGCGCGTCATGACCGGATGCGGTCCGTGCTCATCCCGTCGACATCAGCTGCTCCCGACGGCAACTTGGCTCACGATCGCCGGTGATGGCCGATTCGGTGCTGACGCACATCATCTCCAACGCCTCGGTGCCGATGTCCTTGCTTCGAGCCTACCGACTTCACGCTGGAGAATCCCATGCGGTGGATATATCGAGAAGTTCGCCGCCGTAAATGCAGAATCGATGCCATTCGACGATGGATCGTCTGACTTCGTGGCGTGTAAGGAGGCCTATCACCACCCCGCTACGTCCGCCGATCGGTTTCTATGAGATGCTCCGCGCCTCGCGGCCAGGCCGTGATCATGATTGAGCCGATCTGAATTCACTCGAATGGAGCGTCTGGCCCGGCCTGCGGAGCAGGAAAAAGGTCCTTCAGCGGCGATGGCCTGTCGAGTTTGAATCCGACGGTAACTATCTCTATCGGACGAATCCGGTGGAGCTCGGCAAGCTGCTCACGGCGCTTAACTACACCACGTACGCGATTCGGCCCTTCAACGACTTTTACGTTGCCTCACTCGGAGGTCGACGTGCGTCGAATCGGAGCCTGGCGATGTGGGTCACAAAGCTTGGGATTCTTACGCAGGATGTCCTTTGTCGATGTGGCCTTCTTGGCTATGGCCTTGGATCGATCGTGTCGTTCAAGGAGGAGCCATCGGCCACGGTCATCGACGCGCTGAAGACAGCTGGGTTCCGCATTGTTGACTTGCCGCGTAACCCGTACCTCCCGAGCGATAGCGCGGTCTAGCGAGGCACCGTCTGGCGCGTGGATGAGTTAGCTTAATCTGGCATGCTGGATGCCGATTGGTACGACGAGCATGTTGTCCGGAGGATCGAACCAGTGACCAAACCAAACATCTTGTTCGTATGTACCGCGAACATATGCCGGTCACCGACGGCCGAATACCTCGCCCGTGCTCGCTTCGGGCTACACGACTTTCGCTTTGCCTCTGCTGGCTTCATGCGATCCGATGAGACCTGCCCTGCCGACCTGACCAAGGTGCTCGACAAGCGGGGTGTGGACGTCACGCCGCACCGCAGCCATACCGTGAACCAAGAAACGCTCGATGCCGCTGACCTGGTGCTCACCATGGAAGCGCAGCACGTGCAAAACATCGCGATCAAGTTTCCCGACTCGTTTGCCAAGACGCTTCCGCTCGTCGAGGCCGCCGAGAGGTTGCGAGGTCGGCGAGTCTCGGTAGGCGACTTTGTCGGCGAGATCCAGAGCCGTGATCCGATGTCGTATCTCGGTCGCGAATGGGATGTCGACGACCCATACAAGCGCGGTACTCGTCGCTACCGAAAGGCTGTCGAGCAGATCGACGGCCTAGTCGAAACTGTTCTCGCTGCGCTCAGCTAGCTAGCCGCAAGCGGTTCGCCGACGTTGGCGCGCCTCGGCTGGCAGCGCGACGCTAGTGCGACCCTGGATTCTCCCGCCGCTGCTCGATTAGCCGGGCGAGTGCGAACGCCACGCCAACGCAGCCAAACCCGGCCAGCACATCGATGACGTAGTGTTCGCCGGTGCTCACGAGCGAGAAAAGCATCAGCGCGGGGTATGCGAGGAGAATGGGCCAACTCCAGCGGGGCAGATATCGGGTGAGGAACACTGCGATCAGGAGTGACCAGGCGCCGTGCAGCGACGGCATCGCCGCCACCTGGTTGGAGAACTTGGCGCCGGTCGTAATGGCCTTCTCGGCGCCTTCGCCGCCAAAGACCTGAAATCCACGCAAGCTGAGCCGGCGAACCGGCTCGATTAGGCCGTCACGAGCCGCCATCCACGGAGGGGCCGATGGCACCAGGAAGTAGCCGAGAAGACCGAGCAGGGTGACAATCGAGAATCGGCGGCGGAAGGGGAGGAACCCGTTCTCTCGGTCGAACGCCCAGAGGACGCCCATCAGCGTCAAGCTGGCCACGAAGTGAGACGAGTAGCAGACCGCCACAGCCGCTTCCCACCAGTGCACCGGACCGTCAGGAACGATGATGCCTTGCTGCCACCGGATCGTTGGGATGGGGGAGCCAAGGGAGCGCTTCTTCGAGGCGCACGAGGGACGCCCGCTGGAGCGGCATACCACTAGTGTCGGCGACGCCAGAATCAGGTCATGAGCGCCAGCATCGCCATCATGGGGGCCCAGTCCCAGAAGAAACGGAACGCCCGGCTATCGCTCCGGCCGATCGACACAAGTGCGACGCCGGCCAGAATCCAGGCGAAAAGTGGCGTCCGTTCGTTCGGTATCCCATGGGTGCCCCAACGCCAGATAAGGGCAGCGAGGAAAAGTACCAGGCCCGTAATGCGGACCGTTGACGCAGGCTGGCCCGCAAATCGCCGTGTTTGCGGGCTTGTCGCCGCGGGTGGCGAGGAGTCGGCGTCCATTGAGACGAGCTTATTGGGTCTGTTGGTAGGCCAGGTGCCTGTCCCGTCAGGGACATGTTCCCATGACGGAAAAGTCACGGAGCGTGTAAGTTGCTACGCAGCGTGATGCCAGTCACGCTCGTGACGAATCGGTGGATAATGAACAGGCGACGAAGACTCGCAGCCTCAGCGGCTGCTCTCACCCTCCTTAGCGGCTTGCTCGGCAGCCCCGCATCGGCGGAGCTGAGCCTGGAGGCGGCTCCCGGCACAGTGGGGGTCGTAAACCGGGTACCTGGGGCAACGGACTTTCAGCGCTACCTGGTCCGTGACATCGAAGTCGGAGACGGCCACACCTACGTTGGCGGCTTCTTCCTCGATCTGAGCGACAGCACGGGCCAGGTCGTGGTCAACCAGAGTTACATCGGCGCGTTCAACGCCGACGGCACGTCGATTTTGGCCGACTTCACCCCGGATGTGAACGGGCCTGTCAACGAAGTCGAACTGTCGCCCGACGGTTCTCGCCTCTTCATTGCGGGCGAGTTCACCATGGTCGATGGCCTCGACGTCGCTGGTGTCGCCGCACTCGACCCCCAGACCGGGCGGCTCCAGAGCGACTGGCTCGCGAGCACGACGTGGCGTTTCCCGACTGGCAAGTTCGGCGTCGACGCACTCGAAGCGGGCGATCGTTGGCTCTACGTCGGCGGCAACTTCACTGACGTCCGCGACACCAGCGGCACCGACTATGCGAGGCAGCGTCTCTACCGCATCGACATGACCACTGGTCTGATCGACACCACGTGGACGCCAACCGCACAGACCCAGAGGGTCGCCGCCCTTGAGCTTTCGGCCGACCGCAGTCGCCTCTACGTTGGCGGCGCGTTCGCCTCAATCAACAACGACCCGGCGGCGTTCCGATTTGGCGTGATCGACACCATTACTGGTGAACTCGTCCCCGGGTTGCCCCAGGGCACCCGCGTCCACGACGAGCTCTGGACCACCGAGATTGCCATTGGGGGAGTCACAAACCGGCCCGAGCACTATCCCTATGACATCCTCGAGTTCGGTAACTACCTGGCCTGGACCGGTGACCGTACGGTGATGGTTCTCGACCGCACCACCCTGAAAGAGGTCTGGTCGTTCAACCGAGTCGATGGGTGCGAACTCGACGGCGACCCGCAGGTGATGGAGTTCCTCAATGGCTATCTGTACGTCGGGGGCCACTTCGAGTTCATGGACGACATCAACGGCAACGATTGTGGCCTCAATCCTGGCGGTGTCTTCCGCTGGGACCCCGTGACCGAGGCCCCAGACGCCGACTTTGACCTGAACTTCGATGGCTTTGCGCCTTCGATCTGGGGTCTGCGGGTATCGGGTGACTCGCTCTTCGTTGGTGGTGTCTTTGATGGCATCGGCGGTGTGCCGGCGGCATCCTTCGCTCGACTCGACACGATTGCCGATCCACCGCCGCCGCCGGTAACCACGACGACCACGGCGCCCGAGGTGACGACCACGACGACGCCCGAGGTGACCACGACCACCGTTGAGCCAGAGGTAACGACCACCACGGTTGACGGCGGATCGACCACCACGACTGCGGCGCCAGTGACCACAACCACCGCTGCGCCTACGACGACTACGACACCCGCCCCCGTGCTTGATGTCAAGCGGCCGACCACACCGGCTGGCCTTGTCGGTGAGGCTGACTCCTATGTGGTCCGGCTCTCGTGGACGGGCTCGACCGACAATGTCGGGGTAGTCAACTACCAGCTGATGCGCCGGTCAGGGGCCGGGTTCGAGCTACTGGCAACCGTCGACGGATCGACCAAGTCGTTCGATGACTACACCGTTGGTCGTGGTCAGGACTACGAGTACTACCTCTTCGCCTCCGATGCGGCAGGCAATCGAAGCTGGCGGTCGGGCGCAATCAGCGTCACCACCCACAACAGCGACCAGCCAATTGACCCGGCTACAGGGGAGCGCGACGTCACAATTCCCGACCCGCCGTACGGCCTGTGGGTCGATGCCGTCGACACTCGCGCTGATGGCTCATCGGTCGCCTTGTCGTGGGACGGCGCGTACGACCACCACGGTGTCGTGGTCGCCTACGAGGTCTATCGATCCGCCGTCGAAGGCGAGCTCGGCGACCTGGTTGCGACAACGGCCGAACTCAGCTTCATCGACACCGACGTGCCTGCGGGCCAGTGGTACTACTCGCTGAAGGCGATCGATGACTCGGGCAGCAAGGGTTGGCGCTCCGGCCAAAAGACGGCAGTCACGTGGGACTACCACGATGGTGCGCCAGATGTCACCCGCCCCTCAATCCCGACCGGACTTCGGATTGTGGTTGTTGACGGTGAGGCTCTGCTCACCTGGAGCACGGCCACCGACGATGTCGGGGTAGCCGCTACGTGGTGTACCGGTCCTCGGTCGCCAGCAGGCTCGGCCAGCCCGTCGGCCAGGTCATCGACACCACGTTCGTTGATGGCGATCACGACTACGACGCCACGTATTGGTATTACCTCAAGGCCGAGGATGCGCAGAGAACAGCTCGTGGCGATCGGGCTTCGTTCGGGCTGACATCGTTCTCGGCTAGCTGAGGCGGCGGCGCTGAGCGCCGGTCGAGTCACAATCGGGTCGGCAGGTGGTTCCCAGGGTCCTTGGAGCCATTTGCCGGCCTTTTTCGCGTGGTCGTCGCCATGACCCGATCCATTCTTTGAATCAAACTATGCTTGTCGGAACATGTTGGTCGACGTCTGTTGGCCAACAATTACGGTCCCCCCAACAAGGGCCGAATTTCATAGCCACTGGGTGAATCCCCGCCGTATCTACCACCAGATGCAACTCGGCCCGGGTGTTCCGATGAACCGACGATCTGTCTCGGATACATCGTCTGGCCTGGCGTTTCGTCGACAAATGTCGACGAAACACGGCCTCAGGCCGATTGTCCCCATTGCCCCAAATCGGTAATTTGGCGCGCCCGTAAGTTCGTTCTCGTCAATGTGTGTGCTATGTTGTCTCACGTTCGCCGGTAGCCCTTCAGGGGTTGCCTGCGTCGCCAGCTCCGGGATTGCCGCCGCCCCCGGAGCTGGCACTCTTTCGTAGGTCGCTCAGGTTGGACTCGGGCGCACAACGATGGAGGCCCGCATCACTCGATGCGGGCCTCCATCGTTTTGTCTCGATCGTTTCTATTTCGATCGTTCTACCGATTGTGGGTTGTGGCTCGTGGCCGGGTTACCCAACGAAGTAGCGGAACAAGACCGACGCTACACACGACGGCTTTGCGGCGCCTTCGACTTCAAACACGAGGGTGAACTCGCCCTGACAGCCGCCAGCCACATCGGTCACGCTGGCGAGCGTGGCGCCCATGCGTAGCTTTGAGCCGACGGGCACCGGAGACGGGAACCGGACCTTTTCCGCCCCGTAGTTGACGCCCATAACAAAACCGGTCGCCATCACGATCTCGGGAAGCAGGCGAGGGGCGAGCGACAACGTGAGGTAGCCGTGGGCGATTGGCCCGCCAAACGGCGACTGCGCCTTGGCCCGCTCGACATCGACATGAATCCATTGGTGGTCGCCTGTCGCTTCGGCGAACTGATTCACCATTTCTTGGGTGATCTCGATCCAATCGGAGTAGCCAAGATGCTCGCCGACTACCGCTTTGAGTCCGTCAATACCGTCAACTGTTGTGGTCATGGGGCCAGCGTAGTGCGACCAGAGGCGGAGTCGAGGATTGACGACGGCGAGAACGTTGCGCCGAGCTCGGCCCGAGCGTCACACGTTGGGGTTGCGACGGATCTCGAGGCCGGCACGAACGTCGGGCCGGAGCGGCTTCGCCAGTTGGGCAGTGGCGAGTTGGCCGCACGCCGCATCGATATCGGTGCCGCGGTTGCCTCGGACGGTTGCGGTGACACCACGCTCTTCAAGCTGGGCGGCGAACTGGTAGATCCGTTTCTTCGGCGTTCGAGCGTCGGGTAGCCCGGCGTTGGGTTGAGCGGGATGAGGTTGACGTGGGCGTTTGCCTGCCTGGCCACGGTCGCCAATTCGATGACGTCTTGGTCGCGATCGTTGACGCCGTCGATCATGGCCCATTCGAACGACACCCCCGGCCCGTCTTCTCTCGGAAGAACTGAGAGGCGCTGACTACCTCGGCGATCGGGTGTCGTTTATTGATTGGAATCATCTTGCTTCGGTCGTCGTCGTTGGCCGCATGGAGTGAGACGGCCAAGCCGACCTGCAAACCTTCTTCGGCAAACCGACGCATCTGTGGCACCAGCCCCACCGTGGAGACGGTGATCTTCCGAGCGCCAATGCCGATGTCATCGATCACCCGACGCAATGACTCGACGACCCGGTCGTAGTTGGCGAACGGTTCCCCCATCCCCATGTAGACGATGTTGGAAAGCCGCCGCAGGTGCGGACTCATTTTTTGCTGCGATGATCTGTTCAAGGATCTCGCCGACGGTGAGATTGCGGGAGTATCCCGCCTGGCCCGTGGCGCAGAAGTCACACGCCATTGCGCATCCGGCCTGTGAGGAAATGCACACCGTTGAGCGTTCGGGATAGTGCATCAGCACACTCTCGATTTGGTTGCCGTCGTTGAGAGTCCAGAGCCGCTTGACGGTGTCGCCGGATGCTGACGTCACCGCAGCGCAGCCGGATCGAGTGCCGCCGGAAAGTCCTGGCCGAGCCGGGAACGAAGCGCTGCTGGCAGCGATGTAATCTCGTCGACCCGCCGTCCGTGCGTGTAGAGACCCTGCCAGATCTGCTCAACCCGGTAGTTCGGAACATCGCTCAAAACTCGCGAAGTTCGTCTTTTGATAGATCTAGGGCCGACGTCACCGCTTCACGCTAGCTTGGAGGCGTGACTGCGACGCCTGAAGATCAAACTGTTCCCCGGCCCCCAGTCGATGAACACCACCATCGCGATGTGCAGGGTGGCTCGGCCCGGGCCGCTGTTTTGAGGTGAGCGACGGACTCGTTTCCAATGTTGGTCTCATCCTTGGTGTCGCCAGCGCCGACACGGCACCGAGCGTGGTTCGACTGGCGGCCTTGCCGGTCTCATGCTGAAGCGCGATCTCGATGGCCGCAGGCGAATACAACTCAATGCGAGTGCAAGCTGAGCTTCTCCAGCGGGAACTGTCGCTTGAGCGACGCGAGATCGAACGCAATCCCCAAGTCGAGGCGGTCGAGCTGGCGCAGCGCTACCAATCACGCGGGATCGACCACGACCTCGCTCGCGAATTCGCTGATTCACTCATCTCGCGCCCTGATGTGGCGCTCGAGTTTCACGCCCGCGAAGAGCTCGGGGTCATCCCGGGCGAGCTTGGCTCGCCGGTCAGCGCAGCCGTCTCGTCGTTCGTTGCGTTCTCGATCGGGGCGTCATTGCCGCTCGTGCCATGGTTTTCGCGTCGGGCACTGGCTGCCAAGGTGGCCTCCATCGTCCTCGCACTCGTGGCGGCAGTCGCAGTCGGCGTTGCCATCGCCCGCCTCACCGAAGGCAACATGGCACGTTCGGTTGGCCGTCAACTCGTCTTTACGGCGGTGCCAGCCGCGCTGACGTACGCCATCGGCTCGCTTGTCGGTGTCGGCATCACCTGGCGCGGGTCATGAGCCGATCGAACGTTGCCGCCGGCGTCGGTTCGGACAGTGGTAAAGCCGAGTCGCTCGTAGGTCCGCAGCGCGGCTCATTATCCGCCTCGACGTACAGCATCGCTGTCGTTTGCCCGTGCGTGGCCAGCCAGTCGAGACCCGCTGCTGTCATTGGGCCACCCAGCCCGCGCCCGTGAACTGACGGGTCGAGGCCGATGACATAGATCTCGCCGACCGGTGGGGTCTGATGGATCTTGGTGATGCAGAAGCCAGCAATGGTGCCAGGTGGATCTTCGTAGATACGAGTGCCGTCAGCGAGGAACCACGGCGCATCGATTGTTTCGTGCCAGCGTTCGACGGATTGGTCGCCCTGGGATGGATGGGCGGCAAACGATCGATTATTGACCAAGCGGAGCGCTTCAGCGTCGGCCTCGCGGTAGCTGCGCAGTCGCGAGCGGCTCTGGTCCTTCGGGAAGCGGCAATGGCGCCCTCATCTGGTGGACGCCGCGGAACGACTCATAACCGGCGCGCTCGATTGCGGCGCCAAACCACGAGGAGTGGGACGAGCCCAAATCTCGATCGTCGTCGTTGGGCCAAGTTGATTGTGCCTGACTGAGGAGTCGAGGCCGCGAGCTGAGCCCATAGCACGCCGACCGGGTCAGCGAGCTGAGGGTCGTGCAGGGCCTCGAGTCGGAGGATGCTGTCGCTGACGACGCCGACCAGCAGGGCGACTGGCGTATCACCCTGGAAGCCGATGCTCGACCACACGGGCGTGGCCGGTGCGAGCATGTCGAGCTCCCACGCGAGGTCGAAACGATCGTCGCGCTCGTTGGCAGGCAGCGCGCGTCGAAGCAACGTACGTGCCGCCCCCACCGTTTGGGAGCGATTCGAGCCGTTGGTTACGAGGTCGATCTGAGGAAGCGCCGACACGCCGAGCATGCTAGTACACCGGTACCCTCGCCGAATGGCCAAGCCGCGCACCCCAAAGGGACGAGCCCGCCGAGTTCATGAACTCCTCGCCCTTGAGTATCCCGAAGCGATCTGCGAACTCACGCACGACAATGCGTTCCAGTTGCTCATCGCCACAATCTTGTCGGCGCAGGCGACCGATGTCGGGGTCAACAAGGTGACTCCTGCGTTGTTCGCTCGTTTTCCGACGGCCGACGACCTGGCCGGCGCCAACCAAGAAGATGTTGAAGAACTCATCGGCTCACTTGGGCTCTTCCGAGCGAAGTCCAAAAACATCATCGCCTGCGCTGGTCAACTCGTCGAACGCCATGGTGGGGAGGTGCCAACACCCATGGCCGACCTGACGGCTCTCGCTGGCGTTGGTCGCAAGACGGCCAATGTGGTGCGAAGCGTCGCCCTGAATGCCCCCGGGCTTCCCGTCGACACTCACGTCTTGCGGCTGAGCGGTCGCCTTGGGTTGACCACCGAGACTGACCCGGTCAAGGTCGAAGCGGCACTGAGTCCCATGGTGCCAGCGATGGAGCGGGGGAATTCAGTCTGCGCATGATTCTGCACGGGCGCCGAGTGTGCGGTGCGCGCAAACCACAGTGCGACGATTGCATTTTGAATGACTTCTGTCCGTCCAGACAGTAATGTTGGCCTCACGTTTGCGGCTCCTGAATTGGGAGCTCGACAGATCGCGTCAATGTGCGAAAACTTCGGTTGCCATCCCGCCAAGGCATCACGATGTTGGTTTAGTTTGTCCCGTAGCCAGGTTCCCGCCACCTGGTAGCAGCGTTACGAGGATCCGCCGCCTCGTTTCGCGCCGCCGACGCCCCCATTTGGTGGGGCGTCGGTGTCATTCATGGCCCAGGCAGGCCGCTGGCGTGATGCGACTGTTCAGACTCGTCGAGAGGCCGCGGCGAGCCGTCGTGTCGTGGTCTGGAGTTGCCGCTCGACTTCGCTGAGTTCGATGGCAATCTCGTCTTCTTCGCCCGATGATCGAGCGAGGTCACCGATTCGCCTCGTGATGTCTTCGAGCGTGGCGAGCAGAGATTCAATGGAGCTGCGTTCAATTGCCACTGATCCTCCGGAAAATGGGCTGTAAGGCGGCCGCGACTACGGTACCGTCGATACCTCTTGCCACGCGAGAAAAGCCGTGGCCGACGCGAGGTGAATGACACCGTGCTAACAATTTTGGATCTGCGGGGCCACGGCACCGATATCGCAGACCTTCTGCCCCGCCCCGAGCTCACGAGCGACGAACCGGTTGCGGCCGTGCGAGAGATCATTCATCAGGTACGCACCGAGGGCGACGCGGCCTTGCTTCGACTCACGGAGCGTTTCGATGGGGTCGTGCTCGATCAGCTGCGGGTACCCGACGACGACCTCGACGCCGCCGTGGCAGCGTTGTCGCCCGAGGTGCGAGCGGCGCTCGACAACGCCATCGACAACGTTCGAGCGTTTCATCACCACCAGCTCGTGGCTCCCCACACGGTCGTGAGCCGCGGTATGCGCATCCACGCGTCGCAGCGGCCCGTTGGTCGAGCTGGGATGTATGTGCCCGGCGGTCGGGCCGCGTACCCATCCACCGTCATCATGACCGTCGTGCCGGCCAAGGTGGCAGGTGTGCCCGAAGTGATTGTGTGTGTGCCACCAAATCGAGACACCGGCCGTGTGGCCGACTCGGTCCTGGCTGCGGCCAGGTTGGCCGGTGCCGACGCGGTCTACGCCGTTGGGGGAGCCCAAGCGATCGCCGCGATGGCGTATGGGACCGAGACCATTCCTGCCGTCGACGTCGTAGCGGGGCCGGGCAATGTCTATGTCGCAATTGCGAAGCAGGAAGTTGGTGGCGACGTTGGTGTCGCAGCGGCATTCGCGGGGCCGTCCGAGGTTGTTGTTGTCGCCGACGAGACCGCCAATCCCACCTACGCCGCAATCGATGTCATTCTCCAGGCCGAGCACGGACCGGACGGACTCGCCTGGTTGGTCACCACCGACGAGGCCGTTGCTCATGCCGTCAACGCTGAGGGCGACCGCCTGCTTGCGTCTGCGCCGAGAGCCGACGAGGTCCGCTCGACGCTCGCGGCGTCCGGCTACGTCGCCCTCGTCGACGACATCGATGCCGCCATCGCGGTCGTCGACCTCATTGCTCCCGAACACCTTGAACTCCAGATCGCCGATGCCGAGTCGGTCGCCAATCGGGTGAAGAACGCCGGTGCCATCTTCTGCGGCAATCTTGCTCCGGCCTCCCTCGGCGACTACGTCGCCGGGCCGAGCCACGTCTTGCCAACCTATGGATCGGCTCGGTTCGCGTCGGCGCTCACCGTTGCTGATTTCACCAAGGACCACCATGTCGTGGTCGTCGACGAGGTTGGCATCGCCGAACTCGGACCGCACACCATCGCCCTCGCCGAACTCGAAGGGCTCGACGCCCACGCCGAGTCGATACGGCTGCGTCTCGTCGACCTCAATCTCTGGCCTCCAGCGCAGGGAGAGGCGTAGCTATGGCCCGCCCAACTATTCGACCCGACCTCTCGGCGCTCAGCGGCTACCACTCGCCGCAAGTCGAGGTAGCCATCCGACTCAACACCAATGAGGCACCATCGGCCCCGCCCGCTGGGTTCCGGGCAGCTGTGGCGAAGGCGGCCGAGTCGATCGAGTGGCATCGCTATCCCGATCGGGCCGCCACGGAGCTTCGTGCGGCTATCGGCCAGCTCCACGACCTCGAACCCGAGCACGTTTTTGTGGCCAACGGGTCGAACGAGGTGCTGCAAACCATTCTCCTGACGTTCACCGGCCCTGGCCGGCAGGTGCCTCACCTTCGAACCGACCTACGCGCTACACACCACCTGGCCCGTATTGCGGGGGCCGAGGTGGTCGAGGGTGGTCGCGGCGACGATTTCGTGCTCGACGCCGGCGCGGCGGTCGGGCGATTCTCCGCGAACGCCCAGCGGTCACGTTTCTTTGCTCGCCCAACAACCCCACGGGAATCGTTGAGCCGAAGGAAACGGTCATGGCCGTGCTCGGCGCGGTGCAGCGCGTCGATGGCTTGCTCGTTGTCGACGAGGCGTACGGCCAATTTGCCGATTGGTCGGCCGTTCCTCTTTTGTCTGAGGAGCTGCCACTTGTTGTGTCTCGCACCTTCTCCAAGACCTGGGCAATGGCCGCAGCACGTCTGGGTTACTTGCTTGCTCCCGCATGGCTTGTTGGCGAGCTCGAAAAAGTTGGTCCTGCCGTACCACCTCGACTCGCTTAAGCAGGCGGCGGGCCTCGCTGCGCTGCAGTTCGTTGGCGAGATGGATCAGCGAGTCTCCGCCATCGTCGAGGAGCGGGGGCGCCTCGTAGCCCACCTCCAAGAGCTCGGTGCCACCGTCTGGCCATCGGGTGCAAACTTCATTCTCTTCCGGCCGCCCAACGGCGACGGCGACCACGTCTGGCAGGAACTGCTCAATCGCTCGATTCTGGTCCGCAACACGGCCAGCTGGCCACATCTCGAAGGCTGCTTGCGGGTGACCGTCGGTGAGCCAGCCGAGAACACTGCGTTCTGCCACGCCCTTTCCGACATCCTTGGAGCCACATCGTGACCACTGAAGCTTCTCCTGAGCGACCCATCCGATCGGCCGCTACGAGCCGGACGACAAAGGAGACCTCCATCGAGGCCTCGCTCGTCATCGACGGTTCGGGCCAGACCGACGTCAGTACGGGGGTGCCCTTCTACGACCACATGCTCGATCAGATCGGCCGGCACGCCTCGTTCGACCTGGTGGTCAAGACGACCGGCGACGTTCACGTCGACGCCCATCACACGGTCGAAGATACCGCCATCGTGCTGGGCGAGTTGTTCGCTCAGGCGATTGGCAACAAGGCCGGCGTCCGACGGTTTGCCTCGGGGTTGTATCCGCTCGACGAAGCGCTTGTGGAGGTGGCAGTCGACCTCTCGGGGCGCCCCTACTTCGTGTGGAACGTCGAACTGCCAGAATCCATCCCACTGGGCACGCCACCGTTCGACCCGTCGCTCGCCGAGCACGTCTTCCAGAGCTTCGCCACGGCGGCCGGAATCACGCTTCACATCACGATGCGAGACGGTCGAAACGTCCACCACATCATCGAGGCTGCGTTCAAAGGAGTGGCCCGATGCTTACGTGACGCGGTCCGCATCGAAGGTACCGATGTGCCGTCGACCAAGGGAAGCCTGTGACTGGGCTGAGAATCGCCGTCCTCGACTATGGCATCGGTAACCTTCGCTCGGCCCAGAAGGCACTCGAGCACCTTGGTGCCGAGGCGGCGCTAACGGCAGACCGCGAAATTATCGAGGCAGCCGACGGTGTGGTCTTGCCTGGTGTCGGCGCATTCGGCGCGTGCGTCGATGCGATGGCGGCCACCGGCGTCGACCAGCTCGCCAAGGACGCGGCGGCGAGTGGCCGTCCCTTCCTCGGCATTTGTGTCGGTATGCAGCTTCTCTTTGAAGGCTCAACCGAGTCACCCGATCACGCCGGGCTCGGCATACTGCCCGGCCGCATCACCCGCTTGCCCGACACGGTCAAGGTCCCCCAGATGCAGTGGAACCAGCTCGAGACGACCCAGCCCCATCCGCTCGTTGCCGGGTTGGACGGTTCGTGGATGTACTTCGTCCATAGCTTCGGGGCGCTCGAAACCGACCTCGCCATCGCCACCTGCAACTACGGCGTATCGATCGCCGCGGCGGTGGCGAAGGACAACGTCTGGGCCACCCAGTTTCATCCCGAGAAGTCAGCCAGAGCGGGCCAACGGCTCCTCCAGAACTGGCTCGACGACGTGCACGCCAACGCGAAGGAACGCGCATCATGAGGCTTTATCCGGCGATCGATCTTCGCAACGGAAAGTGCGTCCGGCTTCACCAGGGCGACTACGACCAGGAGACGGTGTACGGCGATAACCCGGTCGATCAAGCGCAAGCGTTCGTGAGCGCCGGGGCCGATTGGCTGCACATGGTTGACCTCGACGCCGCGCTGACCGGCCAGCCAACCAACCGGTCGGCAATTGCCGCCGTCTGCGCTTCGGTATCGGTCCCCGTGCAAGTTGGCGGTGGGGTTCGGAGCCTCGACGCAGCCAAGGCGCTCGTTGACTGCAGCGTATTCGCGTGGTCATTGGGACGGCGGCCCTAGAAAATCGAGCTGGTCGCGGTTGTTGCCGCCAACCACTCCGTTGCAGTCGGCCTCGACGCCAGGGGCGGCGAAGTCGCCACCCATGGCTGGACCGAGCGCACCGGCCGAACGGTCGCTGACGTTGCGGCCGAGTTTGCTGATGCTGGTGTCGATGCACTCGTTGTCACCGAAATATCCCGCGACGGCACCCTGCTCGGTCCCGACGTTGACGGGCTGACCGAGCTGTTGGCCTCCACGACCATCCCGCTCATCGCGTCGGGCGGGGTTGGTGTGCTCGACCACTTGTCGACACTTCGCTCGGTGGTTGTCGACGGACGACGCTTTGAAGGTGTGATCGTCGGCAAGGCGCTTTACGAAGGTGCGTTTGGCGTGGCCGACGCGATCCAAACCCTGCAGGGCGAGCGGTAATGCGGGTCATACGCGCTGATCCCGTGCCTCGACGTCGACAACGGACGCGTCGTGAAGGGGTGAACTTCGTCGACATCCGTGACGCCGGAGACCCGGTCGAACTCGCCCGGATCTACGACCAGCAGGGTGCCGATGAGCTGGTGTTTCTGGATATTACGGCCTCGTCTGACGACCGCGAGATGACCGTCGAAATGGCGGCCTGCGTCGCCGAGGAAGTGTTCATCCCCTTCACCATCGGCGGAGGTATCCGCAGTGTGGCCGATGCCCGACGGTTGCTCCGAGCGGGGCCGACAAGGTCTCCATCAACTCGGCAGCAGTGGCACGGCCCGACTTGATCGCAGAGATCGCAGCAGAGTTTGGCTCGCAGTGCTGTGTTGTTGCCATCGACGCTTCCGCCGCACCGGTGAAACAATGACGTCGCTCGGGTTGGTTCCTTCGGGCTTCGAGGTCTATGTGAAGGGTGGCCGGAGGCCACCGGCATCGATGCAGTCGATTGGGCCAAGCGAGTGGCCGAGTTGGGTGCGGGCGAGATCCTGCTCACGTCGATGGACCGCGATGGCACCCGTATCGGCTTCGATTCATTGATGACCAGGGCGGTGGCCGATGCGGTCACTATCCCCGTCATTGCGTCTGGCGGCGTCGGGGGAGTGGCCGACCTGCCAGGCGGCGTCATCGACGGTGGCGCCGATGCTGTCCTCGCAGCGAGCATCTTTCACTTTGGTGAGGCGACCATCGCCGAGGCCAAGCAGGCGCTCACCGATGCGGGGCTCATTACTCGACCGATTGAGCCGTAAGACCCCTCGCCGAGGCGTGTCGGCGAGGAGGCGAGGATTAGGCCGTCTGGAGGAGGCGGGCAAATGCCACCGCGAGGCGGGCGATGGCCATCACCTTGCCGTTGAGGAAATGATCGGTTCCCTCGATTACCTCGACTGAGCGCGTTTGTCCATGACGCAACCGTTGGCTCGGCGACCGCTGGTGGGTTGAACTGATCGTGCGCCGGGATAGCCAACAGCTTCGGCCGGGATCAGCTGCGGCTGCCATGTCATCGAGGCCGATAGTGCGCAGTGGGGGAGCGATCAGGAACCAGCCAGCAATCGTGGGGTCGACCACGGCGAGGGCGACGTCGGCACCGAACGACCAGCCTGCCACCATGACCGGCACGCCGGGAGCGGCCCGACCGATCGTGTCGATTGCCGCCTGCACATCGAGCTGCTCGGCATCGCCATACCCGTGCATGCCCTCTGACCCGATCACGCCGCGAAAATTGAAGCGAATACTAGCCGACGCCAGCGTCGGGCAGGTCGCGAAGCAACTGATCGAGTATTGGCGCGTTCATCGTGCCGCCGTGCAGGGGTGGGGATGACACAGGACTGCGAGCATCGACGGCGCGGCCGGCATCGCGACCTCGGCCCGCAGGTCGAAGCCGTCGCTCGTGCGGATCGCCACCCGCGCCGGGGTTTGGATGCTCGGTTGCTCGGCGGCGCCGTTGGCCGAGTCGTCTGTCCCTGATTCGTCCGTCGCTGATTCGTCAGTGGTCATCGGTGAGACACGGTACCGTTCCGCTGGTGACCCCTACGAACTCCGTCAAGAAAAGCTCGTCGAGTAAGGACACCGCGAACAATGGCGGTGCCGACAACCCCACGGCGAAGCTCCCAATCAAGATGCTGAACGATCGGGTGCTCGTCAAGCTTGAGTCGAGTGAGGGCGATCGCCGGTCCAGCGGGGGCATCTTGATCCCGGCCACCGCCCAGGTCGGGAAGCGATTGACTTGGGCCATCGTGGTTGGCGCTGGGCCCAATGTCCGTTCGATGGAAGTCGGCGATCGTGTGCTCTTCAACCCTGAAGACATCTACGAGGTGGAGGTCGGCGGCGAGACGTTCATCATCTTGCGAGAACGAGACATCCATGCCGTTGCGGCGGAGCGACTCGACGACAGCCACACGGGCCTCTACCTCTAGTCCTGCTCGTTCGGCCGACTCCCGTACGGGACGTCGGTCCCCGCTTTCTCAGTCGTGCGTCTTTGCTAGTCGATCGATCCCAAAACCGATCGACGAGAGGAACCGTCAGTGAAACGAATCCCACCGAAGCGCCTCGTCGGCGCATGCGTCACGGCCGGACTTGGCGCCATCGCGTTCGGGCCCGGCTTCGCCTCGGCGAGCGGCGACGCCACGTTCTCGATCACGGTTGTCACCTCAAGTAGCGACGTCAACCTTGGCCCGTATGACGTGGTTGTCCGCTGCGCTGACGGTACGAGCTATCCGGCCAGCCTGCACGTCGGTCAATCGGCGGCCTTCTCGGTGCCCTCGAATGCGCCAATGGATTGCACGCTCGGCGTCGATGCCAGTCTGGAGCAACAATCGGTGCTCTCGTTCGCCGTTGGTGACGCAGTCGACCCCAGCGATGGCCGCATCGCGACGAGCAATCCTTCACGGTTGGCGCAGGAAGGACGGTCGTTCACTCTCAGCGTCGATGCCGAAGCCGTGCCAATCCGGATCGAGACCGACGCGCCGTACCTCGACCAGTCGAAGGGTCCGTTCGCCGTGGCGTTGAGCTGTGTCGATGGGTTCACGGCGACGCTTGCTATGGCCCCCACCGACCAGGCCACGATCCTCGTTCCCGGCGATACCCCGCTCGACTGTGGTGCCGAGGTTGTCTTCAGCAGTGCCCAGGCCGGACGCTTCAACGTCCAGTACCGAGACGACATGGGTCCCTCGAATGGCCGTCTGGCCCCCGGGCAGTTGGCCTCCGTCGCCTATCTGGAGAATGGCGAGGCGATGGCGATCTACATCGCCTTGAGCGAGCACACGAGCGATTAATCGGCGAGGGCGCTCCACCTGGCCGGTAGGCTCAGCGGATGTCAAACGCCGATTCTCCGGAAATGAGCGCGGGATTGCCCGTCGAGCTCGTATGGAACGCCGACGGTCTGATCCCGGCGATTGTCCAAGACAACACCACCGGCGAGGTGCTGATGCTGGCCTGGATGAATCGCGAATCGTTGCGCCGGTCGCTCGACGAGGGACGAACCGTGTTCTGGAGCCGGAGCCGCCAGGAGCTGTGGCGCAAGGGCGAGACATCAGGGCATGTTCAAGCGATCCGCTCCATGAACTATGACTGTGATGGTGAC
>JAWKIN010000008.1:0-132770 GCA_041394345.1 Acidimicrobiales bacterium
GTGATTGTGTCCTTGATCCTGCTCGGGAAGTGGCTTGAGGAGCGGGCGAAGCGGACCTCCGGCGACGCCATCCGCGCCCTCGCCAACCTCGGAGCCCGAACTGCTCGCCTGGTCGATGGCACCGACGTGCCGCTCGAGCAGTTACGGGTCGGTGACCGATTCGTCGTCAAGCCAGGCGAGAAAATCGCAACCGACGGTGTGGTCATTGAAGGGACCTCCGCCATTGACGCATCAATGGTGACCGGTGAGCCAGTACCCGTCGAAGTTGGGCCGGGCGCCGAGGTCATCGGCGCCACTATCAACGCCAGCGGCTCGGTGGTCGTCGAGGCGACGAGGGTCGGGACCGACACGGCGCTTGCCCAGATCATCCGCCTCGTCGACCAGGCCCAGGGCAGCAGGGCCGAGGTCCAACGCCTCGCCGATCGGATCTCGGCCATCTTCGTGCCAACGGCCATTGGTGCCGCACTGGTGACGCTCGCCGCCTGGTTTGCCCTTGGCTACTCGGCTGACGACGCGTTCACGGCGGCCGTCGCCGTGCTCATCATTGCCTGCCCGTGTGCCCTTGGCCTCGCGACGCCACTCGGGATCATGGTCGGCACCGGCCGAGGCGCCCAACTCGGCGTCATTATCAAGGGCGGCGAGGTTCTCGAGGACACTCGTCGCATCGACACCATTGTGCTGGACAAGACCGGGACGGTGACCGAGGGCCGGATGCGTCTCGTCGATTTCGTGGCTCCGCACGCGCTAAACAGCGCCGAGGCCGACGGGCTGCTGCGGCTCGCCGCGTCCGTCGAAGCGAAGTCGGAGCATCCAATCGCCGCTGCGATCGCGGCCGCCACCGACGAGCACCTCGCCGTCGACCAGTTTCGGAGCCGCGCCGGGATTGGCGTTTCCGGCGTCGTCGACGGTGTCACGGTGAGCGTCGGTCGCCGCTCGATGTTCGACACCATCTCGACCTCGGTCGAGTCCGCGGCCGCGGTCGCCGAAGGCAAGGGCCAGACGGCCGTCTTCGTCGGTCGGCAGACAACGGCCGAAGCAGTTTGCATCGTGGCCGACCAGATCAAAGCCACCTCCAAAGAGGCGATTGCGGCGTTTCACGATCAGGGACTCACGGTCACCCTCCTCACTGGCGACAACAACGCGACGGCAACGATGGTCGGCTCGGTCGTGGGCGTCGACCATGTGATCGCCGAGGTGTTCCCGGACGGGAAGGCGGCCGAGATCCGCCGACTCCAGGCGGAAGGCCATCGAGTGGCAATGGTCGGCGACGGCATCAACGATGCACCCGCCCTCGCGCAGGCCGATCTCGGCATCGCCGTCGGCACGGGCACCGATGTTGCGATGGAAGCATCCGATCTCACGATTGTCAGCGGTGACCTGCGCGCCGTGGCGGACGCGGTGGCGCTGGCCCGCCGAACGCTCAGCACCATCCGGGGCAACCTCTTCTGGGCGTTCGCCTACAACGCCGCAGCCATCCCGTTAGCTGCGTTTGGCGTACTCAATCCGATGATCGCCGCCGGGGCGATGGGCATGTCGTCGCTCTTCGTTGTTTCGAATAGTCTTCGCCTTCGCCGATTCACTGGCTATCGACCCTCACCATCAGCTGCGACGGTTTCAGCTGCGGTCACCCAACCAACACGCACCGAGACAACCCAACCACAAGGAACAACGATGCCGACAAACCACCATCTCTACGCTGTCCCTGGAATCAGCTGCGGCCACTGCAAGGCGGCGATCGAGCGCGAACTCGCCACCGTTGCCGATGTGGCGTCGGTCGAGGTCGACATCGAGGCGAAGACGGTGACCGTCGCTGGCGGCGACGACGCCGCCATCGTTGCCGCCCTGATCGAGGCTGGCTACGAACCAGCGCCGTAAGGTCGCCAGTCGCGTCTAGCATCGTCGGGGGAGGGACCGATGACGTATTCGATTGGACTAGACCTGGGCACCACGGCCTCAGCGGCGGCGATTGCGGCCGACGGTGGCGTGTCGATGTTCAGCGTCAGCCACGAAGACGTGGTTATTCCGTCGGTGGTCTACCTCGGGCCCGACGGAACGCTGCTGGTTGGCGAACCAGCGGAGCGGCGAGCAAAGTCAGATCCGACGGGCGTTGCTCGCGAGTTCAAACGCCGATTTGGCGATTCGCTTCCCCTGATTCTTCAGGGCTCACCGGTGGCGGCGAATGATCTGATGTTGGCGTTGGCGACCCACTTGGTCGACCAGGTGAGTGTGCAGCAGGGAGCGGCGCCAGAGCAGGTTGTCGTCTGCCATCCAGCCAATTGGGGCAATTACAAGGTCTCGCTCCTATCCGACACGCTGAGCAACTCGTCATTGCCGCCGCACTCCCTGATCACCGAGCCGGCTGCCGCTGCCATCCACGGCGCCCGCCAAGAGCACATCGAGGTGGGGAGCGTCGTCGCGGTCTACGATCTCGGCGGCGGAACCTTCGACGTGGCCCTCCTCCGCAAACTCGCCACTGGGTGGGAGCCTGTCGGTCGGCCCGGCGGCATCGAGCGCCTCGGCGGCGTCGACTTCGACACCGCAGTGTTGCACCATGTGGTGAGCTCGCTTGGCCTCGACCTGACGGCGTTCGACGACACCGACCCAGCGGCGATCATTGCCATGGACCGTCTCCGAGACGAGTGCCGCGAAGCCAAACATGCGCTCTCCGTCGACACCGATGCCATGATCCCGGTGTTGCTGCCTGGTGTGAACGAGTCGGTGCGTATCACCCGGGCCGAGTTCGAGGGACTAATCGAGCCAGCGCTTCGGCGTACCCTCCAAACGTTCGACACGACCGTTAATGCTTCGCCGGTTTCTATGGGCGACATTGATCGGGTGTTGCTGGTTGGCGGCTCAAGCAGGATTCCCCTCGTCCACCAACAGGTCCGCAGTCACACGGGACGCCCGGTATCGGCCGAGGCACATCCAAAGCACACCGTGGCGCTTGGCGCGGCCGCCAGCACACTCCAATCGGGGTCGCCAACACCGACGTCGGCGCCACCGCCCGCGCCCACGCCCACGCCCACGCCCGCCCAGGACACACCGCCACCAACGAAGCCTCCCGTTCGCGATATGTATCAGCTGCCTCACATCTCCGAGGCGCCGCTACCCGACTTCCTCAGCAAGCGGAAACCAGTCGGACCGCCTCGGTCGGGGCACCCCGAACCAACCGCGCCGACGCCGGTGTCGTCGCCAAGCCCGGCGGCCCAGCAGGCAACGAGCGTCACGCCAGTTTCGCCCCCGTGGCTCGGCCGGTCTCCGCCCCACCCCAGCAACCACCACGTCAGCAACCACCACGTCAGCAACCAGCGCCCGAGGGCGCGCTCGTCCCGAGCAGGATTCTTCGTCCTGGTCGTCCTCTTGGTCGCGGCGCTGGGCGGTGGCGTCTACGCCCTGATCAAAAGCCGATCATCGAGCACCACGGCAACAAACTCAACCACCGTGACGACGACGATTCCTCCAGCCACCCAAGCCTCGACGAGCTCGACGACGGCCACCACTGCCGTGGCAACGACGGCGTTCGTCGGCACCCCGTGCCGCCTGGCCGATCGGCCCGACCCGGCAATCGCCTACCGGGTCAGCGACATCCCCGATGACGAAGTTCGCCAAACGCTCAACGGCCGCAACATCCCAAGTGTGAGCCCCATCGATGGGGTCGAGTCGGTCCCCATGGTTGAGTTCGATGAGTTCTCGATTCTCAACCTGACCTACACCGACTGCGCCGTCGACTCGAGAGGCCGAGCCTGGTGGGGCGTCGACGTCGATGGCCTCGTCGTGTGGTCATCGACGAAGTTCATCGAGCCTGCACCCTAATTCGCACCCCGCACCGACCCCTCACGCGCCCGTTTCGCCATCGACATACATCCAGTCGCCGCCCACCCTGGCAAACCGACTGCGCTCCCGCTGCGAACCGCCTTCAAACCACGCCGTAAAGACGACGACACCCGTCGCATCGAACTGTTGACCCGCTTCACATTTCTCGATCTGCAGACCACGCCAGACGATGCGCTTGTCGAGCACCAACGAGGTCGGACGAGTCGACGGATGCCATGATCGCATGAGGTGCGCTACGTCGCCGACCACGAAGGCCGTATAACGAGAACGCATCAGCGCCTCGGCGGTGGCCGGGGCCACATCTCCCGCCATGATCGGGCCGCAGCACGACTCCATCACCGTTGGCTTCCCGCAGGGGCACTCGTCATCGTCGGACATGAGCCGAACACTACTGGGCGTCCCAGTCGCTAGCGTCTCCACCGTGACTTCCTCATCGCGCCTCGGCGCCATCTTTGCGCTCGGGGCGGCCGCTGGTTTCGCCACGCTGGCGGTCTTTGGACGGCTCGCCGTCGACGATGGTTTGCGATCACCGACGCTGTTGCAGTGGCGGTTCGGCCTTGGCGCGATCGCGCTGGCACTCTCCGGTGGCCTGCGCCCACGGCTCGCGACACGAACACGTCTGGCGCTGATTGGGTACGGCTTTCTCTACACGGTCCAGACCAGCTTCTATTTCGCTGCGCTCACAAGGATCACGGCCGGCACGACCGCTCCTCCTCTACCTGGCCCCCGGATTCGTCGTCCTCTATAGCGTCGCCATTGGTCGACGCCCGAGCCGAAACCAATTGACCGCTCTGCTGATCGCGCTCGGCGGATTGGGGGTGATCGTCGGCCTACCGACGATGGCCGACCGGTCGTTGGCTGGGACGGCGTTCGGCGCTGCGGCCGGTGCGACCTTCGGGCTCTACCTCCTCCTTGGCGAGGCGGTTTTCGGCGATGTACCAGCGCGGCCGATGGCGTTCCATTCAATGACCGGTGCGGCCGTTGGCTTTGTTGCTGTCGACCTCGTGAGCCAGGGGCGACTAGATCTCCCCTCGGGCGGTCGCCAGTGGTTGTTGGTGGCCTGCGTCGTTGTCTTTCCGACGGTCGTCGCTATCCCGATGTTGTTCAGCGCACTCGGCCACCTGGGCGCAGGCCCGACAGCCATTATCACCACTACCGAGCCGGTCTTTACGGTCGTCTTCGGTGCCTTGTTCTTGGCCGAACCGATCCGCGTCGTCCAGATTTTGGGTGGTGGACTGATCCTCAGTGCGGCGGTGCTAGCCCAGCGAGGAATTCCGACCATGCCGCCGACACTGCGAGTTCGAGAGCCCTAGTCGCTCGCTTCGATGCGGGCCTTCAGCCGCTTGAGATTGCCCTTCCAGATCGTGCGGAGAACGGGCCGAGCCACGAACGCGCCGATTGGACCACCAAAGAACCAGGGGAAACGAAGATCCTCCTCCCACCGAAACTCCGTCCGATCGTCGCCGAGGTCAACGAGCGTAAAGAGGCCGGTGCCCTCGACCAGACCGACGTGTCGCACGCCCATCTGCTTCGCGTCCTCCCACGCCGTGATCTCCATCACGTCGGTGAGCGACAGCGGACCAACCTTGGTGTCGCACTCGAACCTCGTGCCAACACCCTCGGTTTGCGGAGTTAGGAAGCGGATCGCTTCAGCGTCCAGCATCCAGCTCACATGGGAACTGATGTCTCTGACATTTTCCCACACCGCAGTCGATGGGCGATCAATTGTGGTGGAGACGACGACTGCGGGCGTGGCCATCGCGGTCCGAGTAGTCGAACGAAGGACGCATACCCGGCTCGGGCGAACGCGTCGTGGTCGTGTTTGTCCGCTACATCCGCTGCGCTCGGTAGAACGACGATCGCTGGCTTGCCGGAGTGATACCACGGCGCAAGTTCGACGACGAGTTGGGCACGGTGAGATCGAGCGACGACAGTGCCGCCGTCGCGAATGACCATTGG
Source organism: Acidimicrobiales bacterium (assembly GCA_041394345.1). Classification (GTDB taxonomy): domain Bacteria; phylum Actinomycetota; class Acidimicrobiia; order Acidimicrobiales; family SZUA-35; genus JBBKWJ01. The sequence goes on from JAWKIN010000008.1 coordinate 5,794, forward strand.
CGCGATCACGACCAAGGCGTCGTGATCGTCCGGCGAAATCAGATCAGCGTTCGTCGTCGAGTGGACGGCACCATCAATGAACACGTCGTCGCCAATCGCGACCGGTGAGTTCACCATGGGCACTGCGGCCGACGCATACAGCCAAGCCGTCGGATCGTCTTGGTCGACCAGTCGGGAAACAACCCGACGGCCGCTGCGCCGCGTGACGGCAACGGTGTAGAGATGCTGATGATAGGGCGGTTGCCCAACTGGATACGTCGCCTTCGTCCGACCCGCTGGCGCCACAGCGGCAAGAACCCGACCGCCGAGCCGTCGACCGAGCACCACGAGGCGATGGCCGCGCTCCGCCTCGAGCTCGGGCCACCCACGGGCTACGTCGACCAAGGTACGGGCCGCCGTTGGGATGTCGTCCGACTGCGATTCGGGCCCTAAACGGGCGCCAGTCAGCGCCCCTATCGAGGTTCCGACAACGGTGGTAGCGGCCCGCGGATGCCACTGGCTGTGTTCGGCGATTGCGTCGAAGGCACCGCGGATAAAAGCCCCACCTGCTGTACCGCCCGCTCCGAGGACGAGGCCAATCCGCAGATGGTCGGCACCTCGGGTGTCAGAACTCATCGGATGAGTATGCCAATGTCACGCCCGTTCGAGCGCCAGCTCGTGGCACACTGATTCGGTGCATCAGCTCCTGGATTCTGCGCTCGAAGACGCTACGCCTGGTCTCCTGGTGCGACTATCAAGCACCGTTATGGCTGGGGCAGCATTGACGGCCGAGCAGATTCGTAGCTACTCGGCGTACTGGCGCGCCGAAGCAAAGAACGCGCTCGATAGCGACGATCCATTCTTGGTTATCCTCGGCGACTCGCTCGGGCAGGGCATTGGCGCCTCTCGTCCTGGGGCCAGCTACGCCCAGCTGCTCCGAGCACGGGTCGAGGAGGCCGTCGGCGCCCCCGTTGGCATCGTCAACTTGTCCCGGTCCGGCGCACGAATCCGCGATGTTGTCGAAAAACAACTGCCGGCCCTTGCGATTCTGCCCGACCGACGTCTCGCCACCGTTTGCACGGTTGGCAGCAACGACGTGATGCGTTCGACCATGCCAGCCCGAACCCGGCGCGAGGTCCGCTCGCTCGTGAGCCAGCTGCCAGACGCAACAGTGCTCGCCACCATTCCTGCCGGCGCGAGCACGATGGCCAAGCTCGTCAACCGGCGCATCCGCCACGAGACCGCTTCCAGCCCGCTTCACCTCGCCGATGTCGCTCCGGAGTTGGGCTGGATGCGCGGCCTGTTAGCCGCCGACCGTGTTCACCCGAACGACCAAGGCTACGAGATTTGGGCCGCCGCATTCGACCGCACACTGCGCGAGGCCGGTGTGCTGCCGCCGACGGCCGATACCGGTACCGGCCGTTAGGCTGGTCGATCAGCGCTTGGTGGCGACGTTGGCGTTCGCAGCGCCGGAGGAGAAGCGGTGGATCGAGGTGCCCGTTGGCTTCCCCAGCTGCTTCGCCTCGTACATCGCCTCGTCGGCCCGCCGCATTAGCGACTGCGACGACTCGCCGTCGCTCCACACGGCGATGCCGATACTCGTGCCGACCTGAACGACGGCGGGACCAACATCGATCGGTTCTCGTACCGCGGCAATGATCGAGCGGGCCAAGACTTCAAGCGCTTGCTTGTCGCGTCCACCCGCAAGGACAACAAACTCATCACCACCGAGCCTGGCAACGCGGCCACTCGCCCCGACCAGGCCGCTAAGTCGATCGGCAATACTTATCAGCGCCTGATCTCCGGCATCGTGGCCGTACGAGTCGTTGATGGCCTTGAATCCGTCGAGGTCAAGGAAGAGCAAGGTCAACCCGCGAACGTGGCGCTCAATAGCTTTCTCAAGTTCGGTTTGGAGAAGAATCCGGTTCGGCAGCCCGGTGAGACCATCGTGTGTGGCCTCATGTTGCATCTGGGTCGCGCGACGCGACAGCACAAGGTGGTCGGTACGGTTCGCCCATGCGGCAGCAATGAGTGCGCCGAGGGTCTCGAGCGACTCCACAAGGAATCAAGGCTGGTGACCCGCTCGTCGGAATACCCACGGATAGCAATCCACTGGTGGTCATTGGCGTTCACCACGATCGCCAGCGCCGCCAGATAGCCCGCGGAATGAAGGCGTTGGTATTCCTCGGGTAGCGACTGTCCTACCCCAATCGACGCCCTGGACGAGAGCACGAAGGCGCGGTCCAAGAGCGGATCATCAGCGACGTCGAATCCGCGGATTCCCGATGCGTGTCGAAGAATCCAACTGCCATCGGCCGCCTTGGTCGAAACATCGGCTCGGGCGAAGCCGAGTCGAGCACGGCATCAGCTGCCAACGCCAATACCTGCTCGGGGTCCGATGCACTACTGAGTTGTTGCGCCACCGAACTCACGGCGCGCATGCGATAGACGTGGTCGTCGGCCTGCGCCCGCGCTTCGCCGGTGGCATCGAGATCGCCACGCAAGCGAGCAGTAACCACGAGCGTTGGAATCGCCACGGCGAGCAAGGCAACCACCTGTTGGAGCCCGGTCCGCAACGAATCGGCGTTGCCGGAGTCGGGACTCGTAGGCTCAACAAGATTGACACGTAGATGAGGCTGACGCTCACCCACACCGACACTGCGCCGCGAAGCCCATAGCGGACGGCCGCATCGAGCACGGGCACGAAGAGCAGAATCCACGCCAGCGGCGTCGACTGTGAGTCGAGCGCAATGATTGCGGCCAGCGACAGCAGGACGTCGACACCGATCTGCGCCAGATCGACGCGCTGCAACCGCGCCAACGGGTCTGGCCGCGAATGTTGGCAACATTCCAGACAACGTTGGCCACAGCAAGGCCGGCGACAAAGATGCGGACATCTGTCCCCAGCGGAAGAAGCCCTGAACGACCACCGGAAAGCGCCAACGCGAACGCGACAACAGACAAGACAATGCGCTGCGGATGCGGGCGTTCAAGCGCCGAGTGCGATGTCTCGTATGGCGACGTCGGCGATGACGGCGATTCAAGCATTAGGCAGGATCCTCACCTGGTCTTTATCGGTTCGGGGCCGTAAATCTGAACCACTTGCTCGATCTCGCGTGACCCAAATGGGCTAGATGACTTACCGCCGACCAATTCATTTGAGCAATGGTCCTTAAATTCCTCAGTACAACCGCCTGCGAGCCGATCGAAAGGATGGAGCTTTCCGAGATTCGACGAGCGCGTGCGGCGTGATCGTAAGCGCCGCCGGCGAGCCCTCATGCTTGGCACCATCACGGGTTTGACCCTGCTCGCACTCACGGCTGGCATCTTCGGCATCATCTTCAAGTCGCGTGACGTCGCAACGGAGTCAAGCAGGCTGAATACCTTTAGCGAAGTCGTGCGGGCCACGACGGTCGGTCGGGCCCAGCTCGGCTTTGCCGTCGCCTTAGATGGTGTCGACAGCGATCTCGAAGCGGATGCGGCGACGACCGCCGCGCTCGATGATGCGGACGCCTCCTTCGAGGGTTTGGCGTCATCGATCGAACTCTTCAAGTCGGATATCAACGGGCTCGACGATCGGGCCGGAGAGCAATCGTTTGAGCAGTACATCGTCGCCGGTCAGGTCCTTGCCGACAACATCCGCAGCGGTGACCGCACAACGCCCCAACTCATCGCCAACTTTGATACCGCATACGATGATGCCCGTACCGTCGCCATCAATCGCCGTGCCGTCGCCCTCGACAAGCTTCAGGCGGCAGACCTCTCGTTGAGCCGGCTGGGCGGACTTGTTAGCTTCATGGTCGCGTTCGTCGTGCCCTCGGTTGCGATAGCGATCTACCGATCGGTCTCTCGATCGCCGCGAGATCTCCTCGAGGCTGAGGCTCGCTTGGTTCGTGACGACGTTCGTTCGTCGCTTCGTCACGATCTTGTTCTAAGCCAGCTCAGCGAACTGCGTCGCCAGATCGCCGAAGCGCCATCATCAGGCCGACCTACGATTAGCGCGTCGAAACGACTGGCGGAGATCGAGCGCACGTTCCGTTCGCTGGAGAAGGCCCAGGTCTGTGATTTCCAGGCGGTCAATATCGGCGACCAGATCACCGAGGCCGCGTCAACCGCGAACGCAACGGGTCACGACCTTCGGGTCACGGTCAACGTTCGCGACCAGGTTATCGGTTGGTCTGATCCCGACGTGCTCGAGTTGCTGCTCTCGTCGATCATCAAGGACTGCAGCAACCGGTCGGCAACGATGGTCTCGATCGGAGCCAGCTCAGAAGGCGACGACGTTGTGATCCGGATTGTTCACGATGGCGTCCTGCGCTCCCCCGTAGAACTCAGCCTGGTCAGTGAGCAACGCACCATTGGCGATCGACTCAGCTTGCTGCGCGGAAGCGACCTTGGATTGCTGACAGCCCTTCACCTGGCCGACGACATCGCTGGGTCGTTGATCGTGTGCGAAGAGGCGGCCCGCCAAGTCATGGTCGTTCGTCTACCGCTCGCCGCTCCGGCGCAGGCGGGAGCCACCTAGTGCTGATTGGCTCGTGGCCGATAGGAGCAAGGGGTCGCAACTTTACGCGCCTCGGATTGAGGCTTTTCGCCGCGCTCGGCCTTGTTGCCAGCACGCTCGTTTATCTTGCCCCGTCAAGTTCTGCTGCCCCTGGCGACGATGACGACGACGGCATCGCGACCATCTACGAAGACGCCAACATTGATGGTGACGGCAATCCGGCGACGAACCCGGGCCCCGACACCGACGGGGACGGCCTCGCCAACTATCTCGATGCCGATGACGACGGCGATAGCATCCCAACCGCATTGGAGTCAGCCGACCCGAACGGCGATGGCAATCCGACCGATGCGCGAGACAGCGATCATGACGCGCAGCCCAACTACCTCGACCGGCCAACGATCGCCAGCACCGGATACGTCGGCGGTGAACAGAAGATCTCCGCGACCGCAGGAGGTCTCGTCGGGCCACTCGAATCGTTAGACAACTTTGCTATGTCGGTCGCGAGCATTGGCGACCTCGACGGCGACGGGACGACCGATCTGGCCGTCGGCGCAGGGCAGGACGACGATGGCGGCGTGGACGCCGGTGCTGTTTACGTTCTCTTCATGAACCCAGACGGTTCGGTGCGGACTGAGCAGAAGATCTCGGCTACGTCCGGCGGACTCGTTGGCCCGCTCGACAACAATGACATTTTTGGAACGTCGGTTGCTGGCGTTGGCGATATCAATGGCGACGGCATCAACGACCTTGCCGTCGGCGCCTACCTCGACGACGACGGAGCGGCGAACGCTGGTGCGGTGTATCTCCTCTTCCTCAACCGCGACGGAACCGTCGGCGGCGAACAGAAGATCTCTGCTACCAACGGTGGCCTCACCCTGCCCTTGCCCGGCGGCACTGCGTTCGGCAATAGCGTCGCCGGCATCGGTGACCTCAATGGCGATGGGTTTCGAGACATTGTCGTTGGAGCGTCGACGGTGGGGACGGGTGAGATTTACGTTCTCCTACTCGATGGCAGCGGTTTCGTCATTCAAGAGCAACTGATCCGGGGCGGGGTTGGCGGCTTTGTTGGTCCTCTCGACGCAAATGATCGTTTTGGCATTTCGGTGGGCGCCGTTGGTGACCTTGACCAAAACGGCACGACCGATATTGTCGTTGGGGCCGATCGAGACGACGACGGAGCCGGAGACACCGGAGCGGTCTACATCCTGTTCCTGAACCCTGATGGGACCGTTGGCTCCGAGCAGAAGATCTCGGCGACCGCTGGCGGCATGCTTACCCCACCAGCCCCCGCCGACACATTCGGCTACTCGGCTGCTGGCATCGGCGACATGAATGGCGACGGCGTATCCGACATCATCGTCGGCGCGTTCTACGACGACGACGGCGGCGGAAGTTCGGGCGCGGCTTATCTGCTCTACCTGCGCGACGACGGCACCGTCCAGGGCCAGCAAAAGCTCTCCGCCACAGCCGGGGGCGTGCGAGGCCCCATCGATCCAATCGACTTCTTCGGCTTCTCGGCCGCGGGCCTAGGCGATATCAATGGTGATGGGACGATCGACGTCGCCGTCGGAGCAGTGCTCGACGACGATGGGTTCAGCAATGTTGGCGCCGTCTACATTCTCAAGACCGATGCGGCACAGTCGACGGTGGTGGCAGTGCCAGACACGATCGCGACCTCCGAGGACGTCGCGATCAGCTTCGACCCAGCGTTGAACGACACGGATTCCGATGGTGATGCCATCGTCGTAGTCGACGCCAGTGAACCAGCAAACGGCGTCGTTACCCGCCGAGTCGACGGCTCATTGCTCTACCTTCCGTCGCCTTCATTCCAAGGAGTCGACGCGTTCGAGAGTTGGACGAGCGACGCCGGATCGAGCCTCGCTCACTATTGGGGCATGAACGCAGACGGCGTCGACAGCATTGGCGGCGCCGATGCAACCATCGCCGGCACAACTGATGTCCCCGGTGAATTCGGTAGGGCGCGAGCCTTCGATGAGGCGGGTGACTACCTCGAAATACCCGACGTTTCGTACGCCAACAATCTGACGGTCTCGTTTGAGTTCACGATCGATGAGAACGCCGGGATCATCCTTGCAGTATCTGTTCAGCCACGGTGATCCCGCGTCACCAAACTCGATCAACGTGCTCATCTCGGAAGCGTCAAACGCTGCGCCGAACGAGCTACGGACAATCGTCCGCGACAGCGACGACACCTACGATGCAGCTGCGCTTGCCGTCAACATTTCCGGGCTAGTTGGCGATGGCCAGTGGCACACCTACACAATGACTGCCGGTTCGGGCGGCGGTGTGGAAGTGTTCCTCGACGGGGTGCTCGCCGCCACCGACCCATCCCGGGGCACGACCCAGATCGACCCCTCTGGCCCCCGCGATTCGGTGGTGCGTTTAATCTCGCCGCGCCAGCAGTTCTTCGGTGGCGCGCTCGACGGTGTCCAGATCTACGGCCGGGCACTCAACGCGACGGAGATCGGTTCGCTTGAGGCAACGACCAACCGAGCGCTCACCACCGTGACCGTTGGTGGGCCCGCCAATCAGAACTATGTGGTCAACTCAACCGAAGACCGCCCCGACGGTTCGACGGCCGATGGGATCTGTGACACCGGCTCGGCTAACTCGACCGGTGCACCCGAATGCACCCTGCGTGCGGCGCTCCAACAGGCGAACACTCATGCCGGCGCTGACACCATCAACTTTGCCATGCCAGCGACCGAAGCTGGCTACAACGCAGGCGACGCCGCGTGGTTCATTCGGCCAACTGGGCCGCTACCGAACATCTCCGAATCCGTTGCGCTAACCGGCGAGCTGCAAGCCGGGTACGTTGCCAATACGGCGGACGCGCCCAATGGGCTCAACGGAACGCAGGTTGTCGTTCTCGATGGAACCCTCACCAGCGGCGCTGACGGACTCGTTGCCATGGCCGACAATGTCAGCATCGCATCGTTGGTCGTATCTGGCTTCGACGGTGCGGGCATCACGCTCGCCGGGTCGAACAGCGCTGTTCGCGGCACGTATGTCGGCACGGATCCCGCCGGTGCAGCTCCTCTGCCCAACGGCGGCACTGGCATCGTCGTGACCGGGTCGATTGCAACGGTCGGCGGCCTCGACCCAGCAGACCGGGTGCTCGTCTCCGGCAACGGCGACCAAGGTATCGACATCCTCGCTTCCAATGCTCGGGTGGTCGGATCAGTCGTTGGGCTCAATGCAACGACGACTGCGGCGCTACCGAATGGGTCCAATGGAATCGCCCTAAACAACACCACGCGAGCAACAATCGGCGTGCCCGGCGCGGGGAACATCGTGGCGGGCAACAACCAATCCACCTTCTGGGCGGACGGCATCTTCATCAACGCTGGATCCGACCACAGGATTCAATCAAACCTCATTGGCACGAACGTCGCAGGCGCTCCCTTCGGAAACTTCAACGCAGGTATCGCGATTGATAGCGCCCAGACCATTCTCATTGGCGGCACCGACCCGACCGAATCGAACGCAATCGCCTTCAACGGATCGGACGGCGTTGTCGTCACGAACTTCCTCGCCGACGACATCGCCATTGTCGGCAACAGCTTCAACTTGAACGGCGACCTGGCACTCGACAACAGTGACGACGGGCCGACTCCGAACGGCTCAGCCGACGGCGTCAACGGGAACATCGACTATCCCACGATCGTTTCGGCCACCGCATCCGGCGGCGTAATCGACGTCACGTTGGAGCTCGACGCCAGCTTTGGCGCCTACCTCCTCCAGCTCTGGTCGACCCCAGTGGCCGATCCGAGCGGATACGGCGAGGCTGAAACCTTCCTCGGGTCGGCCGGTATCGTCCATGCAGGCGCCGGACCGCAGCAGTTCGCTCTTTCGGTTGCGGGTTCGCCGGGCGACAACCTGACCGCAACCGCAACCGAGCAGTTCGGACCGGGCTTCGGCTCAAGTTCGGAGTTCTCCGCCGTCGTCGTCGCGACAGCGGCTGCGTGCCCTGATTCGGACGCTGACGGCCTCTGCGATGTGTACGAGTTGGGCGACACCGATAGCGACGGATTGCCCGATTCGCTGGATCCCGACGACGACAATGCTGGCCTCCTCACTGCCTCGGAGGATGCCGACCCGAACGGCGACGGTGCACCTCGTGATGCCCGCGACGCTGACTTCGACGGCGAGCCTGACTACCTCGATGTCCCGACAACACCATCAGGATCGATCCCCGCGACCGAGCAACTACTCTCGTCGGTGGCCGGCGGCATCGTCGGTCCGATCGACGATTACGACCAGTTCGGCCGTTCGGTGACGCCGATCGGCGACCTGGACGGTGACGGGGTAACGGATATCGCCATCGGCACACCCCAAGATGACGACGGTGGACCCCAACGGGGCGCCGTCTACGTCGTGTTCCTGAACGCCGACGGTACGGCGAAGTCAGAACAGAAGATTGCGTTCTCACCGGTGGGTTTACGAGTCCGCTGGACGACCTCGACAACTTCGGTATCTCGGTCGCCAACATCGGTGACCTCGACGACGACGGTCTCAACGAGCTGATCGTCGGCGCTCACGGCAACAACGACAATGGTCCGAGACGGGGCGCGTTCTATGTCCTCTTCCTGAACCCTGATGGGACGGTCCGTTCGACAACGAAAGTGTCCGACTCACCAACCGGATTCAACAACTTTCTGATGACAACGACATTCTCGGCGTCTCTGTTGCCGGGATCGGGGACGTCGATGGCGACGGGATCCCGATGTAGCCCTGGGCGCCACGGGCGACGACGATGGTGGTACCGACAGCGGCGCAATCTACGTCGCCTTCCTCCGTCCTGACGGGTCAATGCGGACCTTCCAGAAAATCTCCGACACCGACGGTGGCCTCGTTTCGGCGCTCGACCCAGGCGATGGCTTCGGTTCAGATGTCTCGGGTGTCGGCGACCTCGACAATGACGGCGTGCCAGACATCGCCGTCGGTGCGTACGCCGATGACGACGGGGGCATCGATCGCGGTGCCGTCTACGTCCTGTTCCTCGCCGCTGATGGCACGGTGAAGGCCGAGCGCAAGATCTCGACCGTTTCAGGCGACCTCACCGCGCCGCTCGACAACGACGACTGGTTCGGCATGTCCGTTGCTGCCATTGGCGACCTCAACGCCGATGGCGTCGTGGAGCTTGCTGTCGGCGCACCGAACGATGACGATGGGCACCAATCGAGGCAGCGTCTATGTGTTGTCCCTACGTCCTGACGGAAGCGTCGCTGCCGACCAGAAACTGTCGGCCACCGTAGGCGGCCTCACAACGCCACTGGTCGACAACGCCTATTTCGCGGCAACGTGGCCGCCTGGCTTTTCGACGGCGACGGATCGCTCGGCATCGTTGTTGGCCTGGCTGGTTCCGACCAAGGAGGTCCCGATCGGGGGCCGCGCTCGTCATCGATTTCGGTGTCACGAACGTCGCGATCGTCAACTCCACGGGTGATCTCGGCGCCGCGCCAGGCGACAACACCTGCGACACCGGCGGCGTCAATGCCGAGGGCAATCCCGAGTGCACCCTGCGAGCCGCAATTGAGGAGGCAAACGCCTCACCGTCATCGACACAATCAATTTCGTGATCCCGTCCACCGACCCTGGCTGCTGCCGGCGGCCCCGCATGGCGGTCCACCCCGGCGAGCGAGTATCCGGCCATCGCTACGTCACTGGTGATCGATGCCAGCAGCCAACCTGGCTATGTCTCCCAGCCGCTCATCGAGGTCTACGGAGGTGGTGCCGTCGCCAATGGTTTCCGTCTCGCGGCCGCATCCGATTCGACGACACTACGGGGTTTCGCCATCGGTGGCTTCTCCAACTCTGACGTCAACATATCCGGCGACAATCACACGGTCGCCGGTAACTACTTCGGCGTCACCCGCGATGGCGTCACGGCCTTCCCAACACGGACCGGATTCGCCTCGGTGTACGTCACCGGCACGGGAACGGTGATCGGCGGCGCCCTCGTCGCCGATCGTAACATCATCGCAAACGCACAGAACGGTGTCATCGTCGACGGTTCGGGCACGTCAAACATCACTATCAGCCGCAACTTCATCGGCGTCAACCTGTCTGGCAACGCCGTGGCGCTCAACACCTTCGACGGAGTCCGTATCCAAAACGGCGTCACCGGCGCAATCGTCGGCGGGCCGACGGCTGCGTACGGCAACGTGATTGCGTCCGGCCAGGACGGCGTCCAGATCGACGGGGAAACTACCGACGGCGCAATCGTCCGCAATAACCTCATCGGCGTTGGTGCCGACGGGACAACGGCGACAACCATCGGCGGTTCCGGCGTTGTGTTGTGGGGTGGTCCCGACTCGACCGTCATTCGTGGCAACATCATTGGCAACGTGACCGGCACCGGCATCTGGCTCGATGGTGCCTCATTGACCACCACGATTGCCGGAAACCTTCTCGGTGTCGACGTCCTCAGGAACCCCCACCCAATTCAACAGAACGGGATACTGATTGAAAAACAGGGCAACCGGCTCGACCATCGGTGGCCCCATTGGCACACGATCGCAACGTCGTCGCTAACTCAGGCGTCGGCCTCGGGCTCACGGCAGGCATCGCCATCTCGACGGGTCAGCACATGATCACCCGTAACTCGATCTTCGCCAACGCTGGTCTCGGCATCGACCTCCATCAAGGCGGCGGCACGCAGAACCTGGTGACCCCAACGATGCCAATGACATCGACGTCGGACCAAATGACATCCTCAACTTCCCCGAGATCACCTCCGTTTCCGAATTCATCGGCAACGTCACGGTCGACTTCACGCTCGATGCTCCGGCCGGCGTTTACCGTATCGAGGCCTTCACCAACCCCTCTGTGGGCTGACCCCACCGGGTACGGCGAGGGCATTGCATTCGCCGGATCCCAGGTGATCACTCATCTTGGCTCGGGTCTGAGTCATTCCAGCTCACCTATCTCGGGTCCGCCAGCGACATCGTTACGCTCACCGCAACCGCCCAGTCGGGCAGCTTCGGCCCGACGTCGGAGTTCTCGTTGGCCGTGCCCGTCCGTTGCCCCGATAGCGACGGTGACGGTCTGCTTGACTGCGAAGAGGACGCAAACACCGACCTCGACAACGACGCAACAACGAACCCTGGGCCAGACATCCGACGCTCGATGGGCTTCCAACTACCTCGACGCCGACGATGACGGAGACGGCACACCAACGGCCAACGAGAATGCCGACCCTACTAGTGACGGCGACCCTCGCGACGCGCTCGACTCCGACCACGACGGCCAGCCCGACTACCTCGATGCACCGACGTCTCGGGTGACCGGCGTCGTCGATACGGCGCAGAAGATTTCCCAGAGCGCGGGCGGCGGACCACTACTCGACGACGATGATCGTTTCGGTTCCTCGGTCGCCGCGATCGGCGACCTCGATCACGACGGAGTTGTTGACATGGTGGTCGGGACGCCCACCGATGACGACGGCGGAATCGACCGAGGGGCGATCCGCGTGTTGTTCCTCAACGCCGACGGCACCGTCAAAGCCGAGCAGAAGGTCTCCGATCTTGTCGGCGGCTTCACCGAACCACTCGACGACGAAGACTACTTCGGCCAGGACGTGATTTCGGTTGGCGACCTCGACGGCGACGGGAATAACGACCTGGCCGTCGGAGCGTACGGCGACGACGATGGCGGGAGCAGGCGGGGCGCCGTGTACATCTTGTTCCTCAACCCCGACGGCACCGTGAGGCAATCACAGAAGATCAGTTCAACCCAGGGCGGACTCGTCGGACCAATCGACGACAACGACCAGGTCGGGTACGGCCTGGCCGGCCTCGGCGACCTCGACGGCGACGGTGTCAACGATCTTGCGATCGGCGCGTACTTCGACGGCGATGGTGGTTTGGCCGCTGGTGCGCTCTACGTGCTCTTCCTCAACACCGACGGCACGGTCAAGGCCGAGCAGAAGATCGGACCCGGGTCGGGCGGCTTTACGGGCCCGGTCGGATCACCCGACTTCTTTGGGTTGGCACTTGCCGGTATCGGTGATGTGAACGGCGACGGCATCGGCGACATTGCGGCGAGCGCCTACCTCGATGGTGATGGCGGTGCACAGCGAGGCGCCGTCTACATTCTCATGCTCGACGTCGACGGCACGGTCAAGGCCGAGCAAAAGATCAGCGACACTACAGGTGGCCTGGTAGCGGCCTTGGTCAACTACAACCACTTTGGACGATCGGTCAGCGCCGTCGGCGACCTCGACCGGGACGGGGTGCCAGACCTACTCGTCGGGGCCTCCGATGATGCCGATGGTGGAAACGGGCGCGGCGCAGCGTTCGTCCTGTTCCTCAATGCTGATGGCACGGTAAAGGCGGAACAGAAGATCAGTGATACGGCAGGCAACTTCCTCCCTCCTCTCGCTGACGGCGACAACTTTGGCATATCGGTCGCTGGTCTCGGTGACATCGACGGGGACGGGACAATCTCCATCGCCGTCGGGGCCCACTTCGACGACGACGGTGGCATCAGCCGAGGTGCGGTCTACGTCCTCGAGCTGACGGCACCGGATTTCGTGGTGGTCAACTCAACGGGCGATGCGACAGACAACGCGCCGGGCGACGGCGAGTGCTTCACCGGCTTCTCAACCAGTTCCGGACTCCCCGAGTGCACGCTTCGAGCGGCAATCGAGGAAACAAACGCTTCGCCTAACCTCACCACGGTCAGCTTCGACATCCCCACGGCTGATGCCGGACACCTGCTGCTGCTACGGCATGGATCATCCGGCCCACCAGCGCTGCCTCAATCACCCGCCGCTGTTGCTCGATGCAACAACCCAACCGGGATGGTCCGGTGTGGCTCGGCCCGTCATTCGAATCGACGGCGCTGGAGCTGGCAGCAAGTCCGGCCCTCGTCGTGGCGGCAGACGACGCCACGATCATTGGACTCTCGGTCACGGCTTGCCAACGCGGGCGTCTCGATCGCGGCGGTCGACAACGCGAGATCCGTCAAAACTACATCGGGTCCAAACCGATGGCGAGACGGCTGCCCCAACGGCGCGGCCGGCATCGCCCTAACGTCAGCGACCAGAGCAACGATCGGCGGCGCAGGCGGAGCCAACGTGATCGCCAGCAATGGCAGCGCCGGCATCCTCGTCGATGGTTCGTCGGGAGCAGTAATCCAAGACAACTTCATCGGCACCAACGCGGCGGGTACCGCGCCCGCTGGTAACGCCGGCGTGAGGGCATCCAGCTCACGAACGGAGCGAACGACACTCTCATCGGTGGCGGCAACCGAGGGAACCTCATTGCCGCCAACACCAACGGAGGCATCCACGTCAGAGGGGCAACGAACACGAAATTCAAGCAAACACCATCGGGGTAGCCATCGACCGCACAACGGTGCTTGGCACAGGCCTGGTCGGCATAGCGATCGAAGGTGCGTCGTCACAGACACTGGTAGGCGGACAAGTTTCGACGCTCCTAGGGAACGTCATCACTGGCGCGGCAAACGATGGCATCCGCGTCCATCCAGGGGCCAACGTCGGCGCCACGATTCTCGGCAACTCGATCTATGGAAACGGCTTGCTCGCCGTCGATGTGAATGCCGACGGGGTCACCCCAAATGACATCCCAGATGCGGACGGGGTCACCAACTACCCAACGATCACGCGGGCTACGGCCGACCCCAACTCGGGCCAAGTTACCGTCGAATTCGACTTCTATTCCGACGTCGCTGGGCGGTTCATTGTCGAGACGTTCGCCAACGGTTCAGGCGCTGACTCATCGGGCTTTGGCGAGGCGGAGGAATTTGCCAGCGCCATAACCATCAACCACACCGGCTCGGGTGCCGAGTCGTTCTCGGACACCTTTGCTGGCGCTGGCGGCGTCGCCATTGCCCAAACCGCAACGCCATACGCAACCGGTCCGGTGTATGGGCCCACTCGAACTTCCGCCGTGGCGAGCGTAAACAACGCCCCGACCTTCCTAAACGACTACGCGACCGCAGGTGCGACCGAGGGAACCGCGCTGAATCTGACGTTCAACGCGATCGACCTCGACTTCGATAAATTTGACCTGGTCGGCGAGTGGCTACCACCGGGACTCGGCATCGACCCGACGACCGGACAGCTTTTCGGCTCACCCTCGGAAACATCGGCTACAGCCTCGCCGTACATGGTCGCCGTGACAGTTACTGACGGCAAGGGCGGTTTTGACACCGACACATTCGTGGTTACGGTCTCGCCAAACAATGTCGCTCCCACCCTGTCACCCCCACCGGACGAGGTTGTTCCCGAGGGATTCAGCCTCGCGTTGACCTTCGCGGCGAGCGACCCAGACCAACCCGTCGACACACTTCAGTTCAGCGCAACCGGTTTGCCTAGCGGCGCAACGCTCGATGCTATGACCGGTGACTTCTCCTGGACGCCAACCGAAGCGCAGGGCCCCGGTAGCTTCCCGATAACGATCACCGTCACCGACGATGCCCCGACCCCGAAGTCTGACAGCGCCACCTTCATCATTACCGTCACCGAAACAAACCAGGCCCCAAGCCTGTCGACCATTGCCGACTGGACCGTCGACGAGGGTGTACCTGTTTCCTTACTGCCGTTCGCCTATGACGCGGACATCCCAAGCCAGACACTGGTCTTCTCGGCCGGAGGTGTCCCGGCGGGAGCGACATTCGATCCGACAACCGGCGCGTTCGACTGGACCCCAGGTCCGGCCGACGGCGGCGCCGTCTATCTCTTGTCCATCACCGTGACCGATAGCGGCTCCCCCGCCTTGTCCCACACACAAAACTTCAGCATCACGGTCAACGACGTCCCGCCCCCCACAACCACAACCACCACCGCGCCTACGACGACAACAACCACCGCGCCAACCACCACAACCACCGCGCCAACCACCACAACCACCGCCAACCACCACAACCACCACTGCGCCAACGACGACAACAACCACCGCGCCAACCACAACAACTACCGCGCCAACCACAACAACTGCCGCGCCCGCAACAACCGGCGCGCCGACGACTACTGCGCCAACCACAACAACGGCCGCGCCCACAACCACCGCACCAGCCACCACAACGACTGCGCCACCCACATCGACGTCAACGACGGTGCCCGAGGCGCCGCCAGCCCCCGATGAACTGCCGTTCGTTGAAGCCGCGGCGAAGCCCGACACCTTCACCGTGGCCTATGGGGTGCCTGTTCGCCTCGATGTCCTGGCCAACGACGCCGCTTCGTTCAACGAGATCGCATCGTTCACCCAACCCCAGTTCGGCGTGGTATCCCTGATCAATGGCTCGATCTGGTTCGACCCGGTCGTCGGGTTTGCTGGTAACACCACCTTCACCTACACCGTCCGCGATCTCGAAGGAACTACGTCGACCGCCACGGTCACCGTCGCCGTCACACCGCCAAACCTGTCCGAGGTCGACAACTCGATTCAAATCGACCTTTGGGACTACACGGCCGAGGACCGAAAGACCGAAGAAATGAGCTTCGCCGACGCTGGTGCCGCGATTCTGGACGCCATTCGCGCCCTGCGGATTCCGTCTCGCTTGGTGCTGCTCTCCGGCGCGTGGGTGATGCTCTTCTCGTTCATCTTCGCTCGCATCGTGAGGCCGTGGAAGTATGCCGTGGTCACCAACGTCGATCGCGAGAGCACGGCCACGGTAGCGCCGAGGCGAGACGGCAAGGGGGCATTCAACCTCCGCCACGATGCCGATCTTGTCTGGGTATCGAACAAACGAATCCGTCGACGAGGCACATGGTTCCGCAAGGTCGAGACACCCACGGGTATTGGACTCATTCGCGATGATCAAGTCACCGACATGGTGAACGCCTATCTCGGGACCGACGACGCGGCAGCATCGCCTCGCCCGCCGTTGGCATAGCCAGCTCGGGGCCGAGTCGGCCGGGCCACTTCCCGCTGCCCACTTCCCTACGCCACTTCCCGATGCCCACTTCGACGTGCGCCGCCCTGTTCGCTAGCGTGAGCGCATGCGCTTTGGATACTGGATAGGCAACGGACACACGTGGGACGACATTCTGGCCGCTGGCATTCGGGCCGAGGAGACATCCTGGGATGGACTGTGGTTCGCCGATCACTTCATGCCGTTCCAAGGCGACGTTGGCGGCCCAATCCACGAGGCATGGTCGGTACTGTCCGGACTGGCAGTAGCAACCGACCGAGTCCGGCTCGGGCCCCTCGTCGCTGGCAACACCTACCGCCATCCGGCGGTGCTCGCCAAGCAGGCGGTGGCGGCCGACCATATTTCACACGGCCGGGTGGTTCTGGGCATTGGCTCCGGGTGGCAGGAAAACGAGCACGTGGCGTACGGCCTCGAGTTCGGTACGTTCACCGACCGGTTTGAGCGCCTCGAGGAGTCACTCCAGATCATTCGGAGCCTGCGCGACAACGACCGAACGACGTTTGCCGGCCAGCACTATCAGCTCGACGATGCGCCGCTCGAACCCAAGCCGATTGGCAAACTCCCGATCTTGATCGGCGGTGGGGGCGAAAAGAAGACGCTGCGGATGGTCGCCGACTACGCCGACGAGTGGAATGTCTGGTCGACACCGGAGATCATGGCGCAAAAGGCGGCCGTCCTCGATGCACACTGCACCAAGATCGACCGCGATCCAGCCAGCATCCAACGCTCCGCCGTCGCCCTGCTTTTCCTTTGCGACACCGCCCAGAAATCTGCCTCCATGCGCGAAAACCCGATGCCACGGCCCTCGCTGATCGGAACTGTCTCCGAACTACGCGACCAGATCGCCGCCTTCGCCGATGCCGGCGTCGACGAGGTGATCATTCCCGATTTCACGCTCGGCCAGGGTGCTGCCCTCAACGAGATTCTCGACCAATTCATCACTGGTCGCGGCCGACTTCCGGTAGCTGGCCAGAGACATGCTTCTCTTCGTCGATACCGAGCATGCGTCCGGTTACCTCACGAGCCACGGAGACTGGTTGCTCGCCGCTCGCACCCGAATCAAGTATCGGCTAGAGGACATCTTTAACGACGAGGTGCTGATTGTTCGCTACGACCGGCTTTGCCTCGACCTCGTTGAGCGACTAGCGGCACGATCGTTGTTCTTCTCGGGCAACAGCACGGTTCCGACCGACTACCCCGATGGCGCACAAGGCGCGATGTTCGAGACAATCCGGAAGGCCGACATCCCGATGTTCGGCTTCTGTAGCAGGCACCAGGTCATCGGTCGTGCGTTTGGCGTTCCGCTCGAGCCAATTGGCAACATTCCCGATGGCGAGCCGACCCGGATCCTTCCCGGCACCCGGGGCGGCGCAAGAAACCGACTTTATTTCGGCGTGCAACTCACGGCTGATCATGCAGTACTCGCTGGCTCGGCCCGGCGCCCGTGATGCGCCACGCCCACGTGGGGCTAAGGCGCTGCCACCTGGGTTCATCGCCACAGCCAGCACCGAGATCACCCCACTACAGATGATGATCAACAACGAACGGCGCATCGTCGGGACCCAGTTCCACCCGGAGTATTGGACCGATGAGTACCCCGACGGTCGACGCATGGTTGAAAACTTCGGCCGCTGGGTCGGCCTACTCTAATCAGCTTCGGTGGAGCGAGCCGGTCACGCAACTCGTTCTTGGCGATCTTCTCCAGAGTTGATCGAGGGAAGTCATCAGCAGGTGGACACTTCTCAGGACCTTGAAATCTGGCAAGTTGGCTCGACACGCAGCTAACACTCGATCAGCGACATCGTCTGGCGCATCATCGGCCGGAATGATGAAGACAACGGGGACCTCATCGAGCATGTAGTGCTTCTGTGCCACCGCCGCCGACCTTGCTTGAGTCCGGTCTCCATCACGACGGCCTCGATCTCGGACATTCTCAGCTCCAACCTTCAGCATGTCCTTCTCGATCGCTGAAGAAGAGGTCACCGTTCTCATCGACCTGGATCAGGTCACCGGTTGCGAACCAGCCATCATCATCGAAGCTACTCGCAGTCTTCCTGGGTTTCAGTAGTACTCCTTGAACAGACTGACACCGCCGAACACCGCGAATGAACAGCGCGCCACGTTCACCGACACCAACTGGTGTGCCGTCATCGCGGCGAACGCTGATCATAGGCCGAGCCCGTCCGATGCTCATGGCTGGCCCCGGGTGATCCAGACAACCCACGATGCCCTGCGTGATGGTCTCGGTCTTCCCCCACCACCCGATTGTCTCGATACCGAGCGCGTCCTCAATGGCGGGAAGGCGAACGGCGGTGCCCCCAGAACCGGTACGAATGAAAGCTCGGGAGCTCGCGTACTGCCTTGACCGCAAAGGGGATCGTCGAGCACCACGTGACCTCTCGCGCCGAACCGAGACCGGCCGTCGCGGCGAGAACCGGGGTTCGGACGACCATCGTTCCCCCGACCCACAGGGCAGCATCAGTACGACTGCGCATTGGTATGAAACAGCGGCAAAAAAGATCGGTGTCACGTCGTCATGGCGGGCGCATGTAGGCGGCGTTGACACAGGCCTTCGTTGGCGTGGGTCCACAGCACAGCCTTCGGCCGAGACGTCGTGCCCGAGGTGAACTGGATACCCAGGTCGGCGAAAGATCGGCGGACCGGCCCGGCCATGGCGTCGCCTCCCTCGATCACAGCATCGAAGCGCAGAAAGTCGATGCCCTCCGGCACGTCCCCAACCACGCCAGCGTCATCGTCGGTCAGGATCAACGTTGACAGCGACGGAGCATTGTCCCGGACAAGGGACGCAAACCAGGGAGATGTTATTGCCACGTCACGCCGGCGTGGTCGGCAGTATATCGCGACCGACGGAGCGGGTGTTGGTGGATGCCGCTATCGCCCCTATATGGGCACACGCAAACCAGCTCAGGACAAACTCGGGCGAATTGTCCAGGTGGACCAACTTGCGCGGTCGCCGAGGCCGACACCTTGGGCAACTAGGCCACCAGCGAGTGCCAACGACGCTGATACGACCACGTCACGCTTTCGCCAGTGAAGGGCTCCCAGATGAGAAATGGTTTGTCCGGATAGCGAGCCGCTTGGCTCGAGCAGCCAAGGAACGTCGCGACCCACGGCCGCCAACTCCTTTGCGTCGTCGATGGTGCAGGCAGGTCCCGTCGGTCCGTCATAGCGAGAGCTTCCCATCAATGCCGCCACCACGAATTCGGCAGAATCGTATGACTCTGTGTCTCGCCGGCCGGTGTCATGATGGAGATTAATCGAGGAGACACGCGAGCCAAGCCCCGCCCTATCGTGCTCGCCCTAGAGCTGCCAACGGAGGGTAAAGGACCTTACCCGGTGGCCGAGCTCGCGCCGCCGACGCCATTGTGCACGTGCTCCATGTCGCTGCCCCAGAGCCCCGCGTTTGTCGGATACGACGCCCGGGAGAGCGCCCACGACGAAGCACACCAGAAGCCAGCAGTTGGCCGACCAGCACGAGGCCCTCCAACCCGTCGTTGCCGCTCTCGGCGAACATGGCGTCGGGCGGTTCCCCACGTCGTTGTCGGCCAAACCGTCGACGTGATCAACGCCACCGCCGACACCCTCAACGCCAGCGTGATCGTCCTCGTCGGCCACCGACACAATCTGGCTCATCGGTTGGTGCTCGGAAGTGTCACCGACCGACTGCTCAAGACGGCGAAGCGTCCGGTGCTCGTTCTTCCCGACCCAGAGCACGGGCCCGCTCGGCTGCAAACCTTCGAACTCGACCATCCCGACATCACCCGGGCGATCAACGACGTCAGCCTCTTCCTGAGCGGCCTCGGCATCTAGCCCCGGCGCAGCCGACATCGAGACCAAAACAAAGAAAGCGCCCACCCGCATAGCGGGGGGCGCTTTCTCCTGGATTTCTCACTAACAAGAAATCCGGCGGCGTCCTACTCTCCCAGGACCTCTCAGTCCAAGTACCATCGGCGCAACAGGGCTTAACTTCCGTGTTCGGAATGGGAACGGGTGTGACCCCTGCGCTATCGCCACCGAAACCAAAAAACAGATCCAGCAACACACACAAAAACCAAAGAACTCTCTCAAGAACTCCACAGCGAGCACGAACAACAATAAAACACAAGCCCTCGGCCTATTAGTACCAGTCAGCTGAACATATTACTACGCTTACACATCTGGCCTATCAACCTGATCACCTATCAGGGGCCTTACCCGGTTAACCCGGTGGCAGAACTCATCTTGAAACGGGTTTCCCACTTAGATGCTTTCAGCGGTTATCCCTTCCGTAGGTCGCTAACCAGCCATGCTCCTGGCGGAACAACTGGCACACGAGAGCTACGTCCATCCCGGTCCTCTCGTACTAGGGACAGCCTTTCTCAATTCTGCTACGACTGCGGAGGATAGGGACCGAACTGTCTCACGACGTTCTAAACCCAGCTCGCGTACCGCTTTAATGGGCGAACAGCCTTAACCTCAGACTCCGGTTTGCGCCCCAGGACGTGATGAGCCGACATCGAGGTGCCAAACCTTCCCGTCGATATGGACTCTTGGGGAAGATTAGCCTGGTTAACCCCGGGGTACTTTATCCGTTTGCGATAGCCCTTCCATACAGCGCTATCGGATCACTATGCCCTGCACCTGCTCGACTGTAAGCCCCGGGTCAGAGCCCTTGTAAAGACATTCAAACGACTGATGGCCGACCAGTCTGAGGGAACCTTTGGGCGCCTCCGTTACAATTTAGAGGCGACCGCCCCAGTCAAACTACCCACCTGACACTGTTCCTGAACCCGATAAGGGTCCCAGGTTAGATGTCCACAATATGAACAGGGTGGTATTTCAACACCGATCAACCAGCACTAGCGTGCCAGCTTCCTAGTCTCCACCTATCCTAATACAATCCAGATCAAACACCAATATCGTTATAGTAAAGGTCCACGGGTTCTTCTGTCCTTCCAGTTAACGAGCATCTTTACTCGTACTTCAATTTCGCTGGGCCCACGTGGTTGAGACAGTAGGGAAGTCGTTACGCCATTCGTGCAGGTCGGAACTTACCCGACAAGAATTCCGCTACCTTAGGACGGTTAGTTACCGCCGCCGTTTACTGGGGCTTAAGTTCAAAAGCTTCGTCTTTACAGCTAACCTCTCCGCAACCAGCACCGGGCAGGCGTCAGAGCATATACAGCGCCTTACGGCTTCGCGCCCGCAGTTTTTAGTAAACAGTCGCTTCAGTTTGTGCCACCCCAATCAGCTCCGGCAGCAAATGCCATCACCACATAGAGGTCCTGTTTATCCCGAAGTTACACAGGTATTTGCCGAGTTCCTTAACCGTAGTCTACCCACTCGCCTTAGCATTCCTCTAACACCCGTCCACCCTGCCGGTTTGGGGTACGGGCAACGTGAAAACTCGCTAGAAGCTCTTTCAGGCACACAGATCTTATGACTTCGCCAACGGCTCGCGTGGGAACGCCCACCTTTAATGAGATCTCGGATCGGGCCTAAACCCCGGCCTACACGCTTTCACCCCAGGACAAACTTTCAACGCCCGGGCTCACATACCTCCCCGCGCCACTCCATTGCTAACCGCCTCAACGTGGGTCGATTCGCTCTCCGGAAGAGAACAGCCTCTTACAACATCAAACGGTCTCGGACGTGCTCACGCTGTACTGGAATATCAACCAGTTGTGCATCGACTACGCCTCTCGGCCTCGCCTTAGCTCCTGACCTGGAACCCCAGCGAATGAACCTTTCAGGAACCCTTGGACATTGGCGGAGGAGATTCTCGTTCCTCTTTCGCTACTCATGCCAACATTCGCACTCGACCACAGTCCACAGTAAGTTCCCCGACTGCTTCAACCCGTAATCGACGCTCCGCTACCACGCACACAAAAGTGTGCATCCGCAAATTCGGCTCTGAACTTGAGCCCCGTTACATTGTCCAAGCAGGACCACTCGACCAGTGAGCTATTACGCACTTTAAGGATGGCTGCTTCTAAGCCAACCTCCTCGTCTGAGCAGTCCCACATCGTTTACCACTTAGTTCAGAATTAGGGCCTTATTTGGCGGTCTGGGCTGTTTCCCTTTCGACCATCGAAGCTCATCCCCCGAGGTCTCACTGTTGCTTGGAGTCATGGTATTCGGAGTTTGGCTAGTCAAAGTTTGTGGGCCCTCTACCCATCCAGTAGCTCTACCCATGACCGAACACACGACGCTGCACCTAAATGCATTTCGCGGAGAACCAGCTATCTCCAAGTTTGCTTGGCCTTCACCCCTAACCACAGGTCATCCCCAATGTTCTTCAGCCTAGGTGGGTTCAAGCCTCCACGAGGTCTTACCCTCGCTTCACACTGCCCATGGCTAGATCACTTGCTTCGGGTCTACAGCATGCGACTAATACGCCCTGTATCCAGACCTCGTTGCCCGGCTTCCCACGCAAGGTTAACCTCGCCACATACCGTAACCTTCGCCGGTTCATTCTTCAGGCAGCACGCCATCGCAGCAACAAGGCTGCTTTGACTGATTGTAGACCAACGGTTTCAGGATCTATTTCACTCCCCTCACGGGGTACTTTTCACCTTTCCCTCACGGTACTTGTGCACTATCGGTCGATTGCGGATACTTAGCCTTACGAGATGGTCCTCGCAGATTCACACCGGGTTTCACGGGCCCGGTGATACTCGGGTGTCCAATAAGAGAGGCGCATATGTTTCGTGTACGGGGCTATTACCCTCTATGGCGGAACAGTCCTGAACCTTCCACTACACATGCACTTTGTAACTCTCCGACAGTTCTGACGCACTATCAAACTGGATCCCACAACCCCTCACTGGCAACGCCGTCAGGCTTTCCACCAGCAAGGTTTAGGCCTTCCCGGTTTCGCTCGCCACTACTCAGGGAGTTTTACTTTCCGTTCCTCAGCAGTACTTGGGGATGTTTCAGTTCTTAGGTTCTCTACCCACCATGCGTGTTCAGGGCGGGAGTAACACACCTTCATGTGCTGGCTTCCATTCAGATCCGATCAAAGCCCAGCTCGTGGCGGCTCCTGAGGCTTATCGCAGCCACTCACGTCTTTCATCGGTCGTAATCGCCAAGGCATTCACCGTTGGCTCTATTAGCTTGTGGATTACTACATCTTACTCGAAAATTGGGCTGACTTCTAGATGCTCGTGCTCGCTATGCAATTCTCAAGAAACAACAACACCCCAACCGAAACGAGTTGAGGCAAAGAAACGACTACAACGCCAGCTTCTTCAAAGCGAAAGAGACGACAAACAAGCACCACCAAAGCGGCACCAACATTTTTCAGCGTGTGTCAACTCAGATGACCCAACCCTCCGCAACAGTCAAACGCTGCTGATCGAACGATTGGTTCTCCTTAGAAAGGGAGGATCCAGCCGCACCCGGTACGGCTACCAGCATGACTTCACCTTCAATCGCTAAACTTCACCTTCGAACGCTCTCTCCCAAAAGGGTTGGAGCCACGTGCTTCAACTGGTGACGGCGGAACGTATTCACCCCGGCAATGCTGATCCGGGATTGGCTGAAGCAATCGAATACATGGAGTCGAGTTGCAGACTCCAATCCGGAACTGAGATCGGCTTTATATTCGCTTTAATGGAAAATGCAGCCCGGTTAAAATTTAACTATTGTAGCATGTTTGCAGCCCTAGATATAGGCACGATGACTTGACGTCATCCCCAATCTTCCTCCGAGTTGACCCCGGCAGTCTCGTACGAGTCCCCAAAGAGATAACCTACAGGCAACATACGATGAGAGGGCTGTGCCTGTTGTGGACTTAACCCAACATCTCACGACACGAGCTGACGACAGCCATGCACCACCCAGCTCCACCCCAGCGACACCATATCTCATGGCTTCGCCGGTACATGTCAAACCTAGGTAAGGTTCTTCATGCTAAGTTCGAATAGCCAACATGCTCACAGTTTTTATGCGGGGCCATCTCCGTCAATTCCTTTGAGTTTTAGCCCCGCGGCCGTAATACCCAGGCGGGGCACCGCCACTGCGTTAGCTGGGCATTTGTAGAATCCGCTGAAATATCCCACACCTAGTGCCCACCGTTTACGGCATGGACTACCAGGGTATCTAACTCCGTTTGCTACCCATGCTTTCGCTCCTCAGTGTCAGTACCGGCCCAGAGTGCTGCCTTCTGCAATAGGTGTTCCTTCTAATATCTGCGCATTTCACCGCTACACTAGAAATTCCACACTCCCTACCGGACTCAAGTCAGCGCAGTATCAGATGGCGTCTCCAAGTTAAGCCTGAGTTTCGCCATCTGACTTACGCAACCACCTACGAGCCCTTTACGCCCAATAAATCCGACAACGCTTGTTCTCTACGTCTTACCGCGGCTGCTGGCACGTAGTTGGCCGGAGCTTCTTCTGCAGGTACCATTATTTTCTTCCTGCTGAAAGGGGTTTACGACCCTAAGGCCTTCATCCCCACGAGGCAACGCCGGCATCAGGCTTTCGCCCATTGTGCACATTCCCCACTATTGCCTCCCGTAGGAGTCTGACCGTGTCCCCGTTCCAGTGTGGCTGTTCTGATCTCAATCCAGCTACCCGTCGATGCCTGGTGAGCCGTTACCTCACCAATGTTGATAGGCCGCGAGGCCCTCTCGAAGTGATAAATCTTTCCTCAACAAACCATTCGATTCGTAGAGGGCATCTGGTATTAGCACAGGTTTCCTGAGTTATCCCAAACTTCGAGGTAGGTTCCTCACGTGTTACCTAATCTGTTCATTAATTAACACCCTAAGGGGTGCAAGCACCCCATGGATTCCGTTCGACTTGCATGTGTTAAGCACGCTCCAGCGTTCGTCCTGAGCTAGATCAAACTCTCCATCAGAGATCTTGAACCAGTCTGGAAAACCGTCTCGTGATCCGACACACCACCACGGAAAGCCATTCCCGATACGTGGTGGCTTCAATAATTTCTTGTGACGGGACATCAAAAGGTACGCACCCAAAACCCTGAGGCTTCAGACACGCATGGCTCCACATGATGTTCCGCACACGCTGCGTTCATCGTCTCTTCCGTTTCAAGAAGCTGGCAACCCCAGTTCGTAATGACAAACCCGACCGTTAGATCCCAGAAGAACCAAGAAACCCGGTTTGGCGGTGCCGCAAGGCGCCGATCGCTGACTACCGACAGACTCGTGTAGAACCTGCCGTACTGGGCGACTCACTACGTTAACGGTGTGAACGACGCAGCAACCAACAAAACCGATTCTTTCGAACTGAACTTGACATGTGGTTGAAAAAGCAAAGCCGAAGCGGTTGTGGGGCCAAACAACCGGCAGTGCTGATCGGAAGTTGAGAGATCGGGCAAAGAACGGCTGGCCCTCGGCCGATGGAGGAACACACGGACCCTGGGCGTCATTCGGTGGGCAGACAACACCTGCCTCGTCTAGCTTGTGGCCATGAGTCAGGTGCTCGATCGTTCGCCGTGGTCGTTGCAGCTGTCGTCGGTCACTCTGGCGGCCTTCGGGTGCCGATGAGCGCCGATGTCAGCCGGATTGATGAAGGTCCTCCGCCGAAGTGATGGCGGGCCGACGGATGGCGGCGGAAGGCGGATTTTTTGTCCGATCATGTGGACCTGGGTGAAGACATCGGCGAGATCTTCAACCTTGCTGCGGCCGACATGGCGACGATTGACGATGCGGATGCCGGTCGCGAAAGCGGGTGGTTCGCCGCATTCGATGCGATGGACGACAGAAACGCCGAGCTCGCCACAGCTGCTGACGAGTTGGCCGACGACCCCGTACTCGCCCCACTGATCGCGGAGATCAAACGCGATATCCCTCTGGCCGGGATGAACTCGACGACATCCGCCAGCTCTTCGTCGACTCACCGGAGATCGACGAACGCGAACGGCATCAAGAGATCGAACGGTGCAAGTGATCGTGCGTATCGAGTAAAGGTCGATTCGCCGAAGCCGCGCTCGGACCGATGGATAGTGATGGAACGCTGATTCCCGCCTTCAATCGGTGCCCAGTTGCTGGCACATGCGATCAAAGATGTCGACAACGGCAGCACCTAAAATAATGGTTGACGATCGTTCGCGCAGATCTTGAGATAGCGTTGCCGAATGATGAACGCAAATCGACGACATGCGCTAGCCTGCACGTTCGGCGATGTCGAGCGTTCGCGGCGTTGACCTTGTGGTGAAGACGGGGGAAATCTGGCGACTTTCGGACCAAACGGCGCAGGTAAGCCTGACCCTCGTCAAGATGTTGACCACCTTGCTCAAGCCGACAAGTGGCACGGCCAACGTGTTGGGCCACGATGTTGTGTCCAACGCCTCGGCGATTCGCCTTCGTATCGGTGCTGCGCTTCAGGAAGCATCACTCGACGACAAGCAGAGCGGCCGAGAGATTCTGCGAATGCAGGGCGCGCTCTACGGGCTGACCTCATCGGAAATCGATACCCGCATCGAGGAGCTCTCTTCGGTGATCGACTTCGAGGCAATCGATCGCTGGATCGGGACGTACTCGGGGGGCATGAAGCGCCGCCTCGACCTCGCCGCCTCACTCATCCACAACCCCGACCTACTGTTTCTTGACGAGCCAACCACTGGCCTCGACCCAACAAGCCGGATCCAGGTCTGGGACGAGGTGCGAGCACTCAACCAAGAGCTCGGCAAGACGATCTTCCTCACTACTCAGTACCTCGAGGAAGCGGACGACCTCGCCGACCGCGTGGGCATCATCAACCAAGGAAAGATCGTGGGCGAGGGAACACCAGACGACCTCAAGCGGAAGATCGGCGCTGACGTGCTCCAGATCCGCCTCGCCAGCGACCCCGAACCAGCGATCGCGGCGCTCCAGCAACTTGAAGGGGTCGATAATGTCGAGCGCGGACCGAACGGCCTGCTGGTCTCGGTCAACAATGGCGCCGCGGCGGTGTCACCAGTGGCGATCGCCCTCGACGGCATCGGCGCCGTGGTCAGCGCACTTACGCTGCGGACGCCGACGCTCGACGACGTGTTCTTAGAACTGACCGGCGACCGAATCGAGGTTTCGGCATGACCGCACCAACGAACGCACCGGCCCACAGCACAATCACCGCGAAGCCGTCCGACTTCATCCGCGATCTCATCACGATCGCCACCCGCGCCCTCCGGGCCATCCCCCGGGAGCCGGAGACATTCATCCCGGCGCTGTTCATTCCGGCGTTCTTCTTCATCGTCAACGTGGGCGCCCTCCAGGACCTCACCGAAACCATCCCGGGAAACAGCGGCTTTAGCTACAAGGAGTTCCAGCTCCCGACGGCCATCATCTTTGCCGTCACTGGCATCAGCCGGGCTCCGTCCCTGGTCACCGATCTCCAGTCTGGCTATTTCGACCGCCTGCTGTTGAGTCCGGCCCGACGCCTGCCGTTGCTTCTCGGGTTGATGGTCGCCGATTTCGTTCTCGTCATCGGATTGTGCATCCCGGTGCTCCTCCTCGGCTTTGTGCTTGGCGTCTCGTTTGGCACCGGCCCGCTCGGTGTTCTGATGTTCGTCCTGATTGGGGCCTTGTGGGGGTTGGCCTTCACCGGCATTCCCTACGCCATCGCCCTCAAGACGGCCAACCCTGGCGCCGTGGGCGCCAGCTTCATCCTCTTCTTCCCATTCGCATTTCTCACCTCATCGACCGTCCCGCTCGAAAACCTGACCGGCTGGCTCCGAGCCGTGGCGCAGTCAACCCGATCACCTACATCCTCGAGGCAATGCGGTCGCTCACCGGAGATACGTGGGAATGGACCGAGCTCGGAAAGGGCCTCCTCGCGGTAGCCATCGTGGCAACAATTAGCCACGGTGCCGCACTAGCGGCCCTCCGCGGTCGACTCGATCGGGGCTAGCAGAGCTCGCTAACGCGGTTCGCGGGGCAAACCGAGGACTCGTTCGCCGAGGATATTGCGCATCACGTTTGAGGTGCCGCCCATGATTGTGTAGCCAGGGGCATAGACAAGTCCCTTGGTGACATCGTCCCACACCATCGCGTTGGCACCGAGGGTTCGATAGATGAACTCCGACACGCGGGTTTCGTGTTCGGTGCAGAACACCTTGGTGGCCGCACTAAAGCCAGCCGGAGCCTGTTTGAGCACTTCGCGATAGACCAACATGCGGCCAATGCGATAGTCGGTCTCGAGTTTGGCGATCTCCTGGCGAACCAACGGGTTGCTGGTGTCGGCGTGTTGCCGGGCGATCTCCTACAAGGCGCGGTTGGAAACCAGTCGGTCGATCCTGCCGCGCTCGTGCTGGAGTTGCACCATCGTCTGCTTGAACGCGTCACCCTCGACGCCAACGAGATTCTCGACCGGAACCCGAACATCGGTGAAGTAGACCTCACAGAAGTGCTCGTTCGTTGTCATGTCCTTGATGGTCCGCACCTCGATACCGGGGAGGTCCATGGGGACAACGAGCTCACTGATCCCCTGGTGTGGCGGCCCGTCGGAGCTGGTACGACAGATCAGGTAACAGTAGTCGGCGACCTCGCCAAAGCTGGTCCAGATTTTCTGGCCGTTTACGATGAAGTGGTCGCCATCTCGCCTGGCCGATGTCTTCAGGCCCGCCAGGTCAGAGCCAGCATCAGGTTCGGACATGCCAATGCACCACGTGGTGTCGCCGCTCAACATGCCAGGCAGGTACTCGGCCTGTTGGTCGGGATTGCCGTAGGCGATCAGGGTTGGGCCCATCTGGCGATCGGCGAACCACATCGCGGCGATTGGGGCGCCAACGCTGATCATCTCCTCGGCCACGATCACCCGCTCGATCGGAGGTCGGGCCTGACCACCGTGCTCGACCGGCCAGCCCATCCCGATGAAGCCCTCATCGGCCATGATCTTGGCGAAGTCCTTTGAGAATCCGTTGATCCAACTGTCGTTGAACCGCCCGAACTCAGCTACACCTCGGGCGGCCACGGCCCTCGCTCGCAGCTGAAGATCCTGAAGGTCTGAAGTGAGCTGGAATTCCACGGAGCCTCCTCGACTTGGGAACGGCGTGTCGCCGGACTGTTTATAGCCCCTGGCCCGCAGTTTGGGCTACTTGGCCGGGCGGCATAGCCTGTCGGCTTGACGTTCGACCTCGCGACCATTCTGTTTCTTTTCAGTGCGGCGCTTCTCGCTGGCTTCGTCGACTCAATAGCCGGCGGCGGCGGCCTCATCACCATGCCAGCCCTACTCGTCGCCGGTGCCACACCCGTCGCGGCGATCGGCACGAACAAGTCGCAGTCGGTTTTCGGAAGTGGTATCGCGTCGCTAACCCTGATGCGAAAGCGCGTGATCACGCCCCGCGAGGTGCGGTCGCCGTTCCTGAGGTCGATGGCCGGATCGGCCGTCGGCGCGGTCGTCGTCCAACAGGTGAACGCCGGCGCGTTCGACGTCATCGTGCCCCTTGTCGTGGCCCTCATCGGCTCGTACTTCCTCTTCATGCCACCGGTAAGCGAGGAGGTTCGACAAGCGCGAATGGGTGACGCCACGTATCAGAACCTCGTCGTGCCGGTGATCGGGTTCTATGACGGGTTCTTCGGCCCCGGCACCGGGTCGTTCTTCGCCTTGTCTGGCGTGGCCCTCCGCGGGTTTGGTCTCATCAAAGCCACCGCCACGGCCAAGGCGTTAAACCTGGCGAGCAACCTCGCAGCTAGCGATCTTCATCGTCGGCGGCAAGATCATCTGGGCCGCCACGGCCACGATGATGTCTGGCCAGTTCATTGGGGCCACGATTGGGACCCACACCATGATCCGTGGTGGCAGCAGAGTCATCAGACCACTCGTCGTCCTGGTCTCGGTGGCCCTCCTGCTCCGCTGGTTTCTGACCTAGTCCTCGGCGAGGAACCCGGCAATTGTGGCCCAGACGTCGGGATCGATTCCCATGCCGATGTGGCTGCTTGCGACCTCGACATTTCGATTGTTGGGCGACGTCTCGTCGATGCACATCGACCAATGCACGATGCCATCGTTGCGGCTGTAGATCGTGGTGAGCGGCACCTCGATTGGCCGCGCCTGGCGATCGACGATGAGCCGCTCCATCGCCACGAGTTCTTCGTCGGTGTACGGGTTGGACCTGCTCAGGTGACGAGGACCAAACAACGGCGTACCAAAGGTTGCCACCCGGTGGATCATGGCCGGGTTTTCCCGTGCCATCTCTCGAGCCAAGACCCCGCCGAGGGACCACCCGACCAGATTGACCGGTCGCCCTCCCGCCACAAACTCGCGCCGGACCAGTCGATCGACCTCGCCGAGCAAGCGCAGCATCGCGCCATCGTTTACGCCAAGCCCCCACCCTTTGGCGTCATGACCGCGACCAGACAGAAAGGTTCGCAGGGGTGCCATCGCCACGTCGCTGGTGCCGTAGCCGGGCAGCAGCAAGGTGATCCGGCCCGAGCCAGTCGGCGTGCGCCGCAACAATGGCGCTCGGGCGGCGAGGCGTACCGCCTCGAGTCCTGCTCGGAATTCGTTCAGCCGATTGACCGGCGGTGGTACCGGAAACGGCGACTCCCAGGTGGACGTCATTGGGTCACGATCATTGGGTGACGATCATTGGGTCACGAGTACTGCGGGCTCGACCTCGAGAGAGCGCGGCCTACGCACGCGCAAAGTTGGCGATAACCGCATCACGAATCTCGGCGATCCTGGGCGCGGGTAGATCGTGGCCCATGTCGGGGAACATCAGGAGACGAGCACCAGGAATTGCCTTCACCGTGGCAATGCCCCCGCTCGGCTTCACCAACGGGTCGACGAGGCCGTGGATGACGAGCGTCGGCGCCGTGACCGAGCCGAGCAACTCCGTTCGGTCACGGCTGCCGGCAATGGCTGCGGTCTGGCGGCTCACCCCGGCTCGGTCGAAGCTGCGAGCGACCGATTGCTCGGCCACCGATCGATAGGCGACGGGGTCAAAATGGGGACCGGAGATGAGGCGGAAGAGTTCGACCACATCGTCGACAGCAGTTTCGGCTGTCGGCTCGCCGTTACGGGCGAGCTTACCGAGCAGTCCCGCGGCGATTCCGCCGTTCTTGCGATCGCCGGTGTTGGACATGATTGAACACATCGACCGGACCTTCTCCGGATGGTTGATTGCCATCTCTTGCACGATCATGCCTCCCATCGACACACCGACGACATGGGCCGACTCGATTCCTAGGCCATCGAGCAGCCCCGCCGCATCGGCGGCCATGTCGGGGATCGTGTAGCCGCAGCCCTTGACCGGGCGGCGGGTGAGAAACGACTTTGCGAGCTGCATTCGCCCCGGCGGTTTCCACGAGTCACGAGAGGAAAGTCCGATGTCGCGATTGTCGAACCGGATGGTCTGATAGCCGCGATCAACGAACAGATCCATGACCTCGTCGGGCCAATCGGTCAGCTGACCGGCGAGGCCCATGACAAACAGAATTGGTGGGCCCTCGCCTCGAACGTCGTATTCGATCCGGATTCCGTTGGCTTCGAGCTGTGGCATGGTCGAGACGATAGCGCCGGAAGCGCCGGCGCTATCGGTCGCCGTCCCGTAGCGTTCGCTGGCCAGGCCACACACCAGAACGTGACAGTTGAAATTTGGACGATCTGGCCAGGACGCTATGCTGCCCGAAGCCGATAAGCGAGCAGGGGGCGATCGGATGAACAGAGAAGCAGAGTGGGCACACCTTCGAGCAACGTACTTGAAGCCGAGGGACGAGCGGGCGCCATCCTCGGCCCGCGGCGTTCATCACATCGCCCTGCTGTGTCGCGACGTAGCCACGACGATCGACTTCTACCAGGGCTTGCTTGAGTTCCCCCTGACCGAGTTGTTCGAGAACCGAGACTACGAGGGCTCGACCCACTTCTTCTTCGACATCGGCAACGGCAACGCCCTCGCGTTCTTCGACTTCCCCGAACTCGGACTCACTGACTACGCGGAGGTGCTTGGCGGCTTCCACCACCTGGCGATAAGCGTCGCCCCGGAAAAGTGGATGCACCTGAAATCGAAGCTCGACGCGATCGACTTTCCCTACCTCGAGCGCGGCGGGACGTCGATGTACTTCACCGGGCCCGACAACGAGCGGATAGAACTGATCCACGATCAGCTGGGCACAATCGACGGCCTCGAGGTCCTCTAGCCCACACCCGCCCAACCCCGTTTGACACCGTTCGGCCGCACCAGCAGACTGCCCAGATGAACCCGCATACCACTGCCCCGTTGTCCAAGCAGTACGCCACGGTCCACGGCAAGCAGATGGCGTACCATGACGTCGGCAGCTCCGAGACCGGCGAATCGGTCGTGCTGCTTCATGGCAACCCGACGTCGTCGTACCTCTGGCGCAACATCGTCCCGCATCTCTCGGGCCTTGCCCGCTGCATTGTCCCCGATCTGATTGGGCAGGGCGACTCGGACAAGCTCGACAATCCCGGTCCTGACTCGTACACCTTCATCGAGCACCGCACCTACCCGACGCCCTGCTCGAGCAACTCGATATCGGCGACAAGGTCACCTTCGTCATTCATGACTGGGGTTCGGCCCTTGGCTTCGATTGGGCAAACCGGCACCGCGAGCGGGTCGCAGGTATTGCCTACATGGAGGCAATTGTTCGCCCCGTGACCTGGGATGAGTGGCTGGACCTCGCAACCCCCATCTTCCAAGCAATGCGATCCGAGGCGGGTGAAGAGATGGTTCTCACGAAGAACGTATTCGTTGAGCGAATCCTTCCGGGCTCCATACTCCGCGATCTCAGCGACGAAGAAATGGCGGAGTACCGACGACCGTTCGACGCGGCAGGCGAAGACCGTCGACCAACCCTGACCTGGCCTCGCCAAATCCCAATTGAGGAACACCGGCCGACGTCCACCAGATCGTCGGGGCGTATGCCGACTGGCTCGCCACCTCGACAATCCCGAAGCTGTTCATCAACGCTGAACCAGGCAGCATCCTGACCGGGGCCGTCCGCGACTTCTGCCGTACGTGGCCAAACCAGACCGAGCTGACGGTTGCTGGCAGTCACTTCATCCAAGAGGACAGCCCGCATGAGATTGGCGACGCCATTGCGTCGTGGCTGACGAGCCGCGTACCTGGTTAGGCCAACGCGGACCTGGCCGCGCCAACATGCTCGGCCGTTAGCGGGGTCATCAAGCGCGTCGCCGGGTTGAGGCACGACTCCCAAATCTCGTCACTATTCATGCTTGCGATGCCCTTGAAGTGAACCGACTCGACGCCGCTCGCGCCCTGCTCGAGCAGCTGAGCGGTTACGCGCTGACGTCCGTCGGGCGAATAGGCAAAGACCGGCGACGAGCGTTGATCGCA
Source organism: Acidimicrobiales bacterium (assembly GCA_041394345.1). Classification (GTDB taxonomy): domain Bacteria; phylum Actinomycetota; class Acidimicrobiia; order Acidimicrobiales; family SZUA-35; genus JBBKWJ01. The sequence goes on from JAWKIN010000008.1 coordinate 39,473, forward strand.
GGTCACCGCGAACAGCGGCGCCCGAACCGTGAACAGCATCTCACTCGCCACGAGGTCGGGCAGAATCGCATCGATCATGACCAGCAGGAGTGCTTTGGCGTGGACGCCATCGACGTCGGCGTCGGCCAACAGAATCACCCGGTCGAACGGCACCGCGTCTGGTGACGGATCGGGGTCAAACCCTTCCGCTCGATTCCGGACGATCCGCCGGTAGAGCTCGGCGACCCGCTCGTTGGCGTCGATCTCGCGCTGTGACGCCTTCACCACGTTCATTGGCTTGCCCTGGACCGCATAGACCGACTGGGTTGCCTTGTCGATCACCTTGCGCACGGCGTTAGCCGCCGAGCGGCCTTCAACCACAAAGAGCTCAGGCCCTGCTGGTTTGACCACCGCGTTCTCTGGCACCGCGTTCTCTGGCACCGATGTCTCGAAACCCGAACGCTCAGCCACCGTCGCAGTGTAGGCCCGTCGACACCTCGCCCAGCCGGCGAAAGATGGCGGATCCGGTCGCCCGGGGCGGCGGCGTTGGCGACCGGATCAACAACGAGTCCTAAACAGGTAGCGGCGGGCAGCCTCCACATGAACCCTCGAAGGGGCGGCCTCGTTGCGCCGCCTGCCAGTGTAAGGCTGGTAGTTGCATTTCCCCTGATTATGGGACGATTTGTTGCGAACGACAGGCCGACACTTCACGGTCGCGCGGTTTGGATGGCATACTCAAGCCTTCGATCTAGCGGACGGAGCCGTCGATGTCAGCACCTGCAGCACCAACCCCAACCGAACCAATGCGGTGGTATCAGCCGATTATCGGACTGGTCTTCGGCTGCCTGGTTCTGGGCAGTATCGCACTCGCCACCGTCGTGTCGTATCACGATGGCGAGGCGCCAGGCGCCGACCACGGGACCCCCGCCGCCGAAGACGCCGGCCACTAGCTATTCGGGACGAAGTCCGGCGTCGCCGGTTGGTCGGGCAGCCGAGACGCTGCCGCCGCACCAACAAATGAGACCGACGCCGACAACACGAAGACCCAGGTGAACGATCCGGCGGCCGAGGCAATCAGTCCACCGATCTGGGGCGACACCATCTGAGCCAACCCGAAGGCAAGCGTCGCCGCGCTAAACGCTGGTCCGTAGGTGTCATGGTCGGTGGCATCGACGATCTGGGCGATGATAAGTGCTGGCATTCCGGAGAACATCAAGCCGAGGCCAACCGCCGCAACGGCCACCCAGGGCTGTTGCCCGGTGAGAACGAGCAAGCCAAACAACCCGAAAAGCGTGAAGGCCACGCTGAGAGTCAGGCGGCGACCGACCCGATCCGACAACGGTCCGAGCAACACCCCGCCGACAACCGTTGAGGCCCCGAGCAGCGAGAACATCGCCGTCGCCCGGTCGGTCGAGAAGCCGGCATCGTCCTCGAGCCGGGCGACCAGATAGCCGAGAACAAGGATGTAGGCGAAGCCGAACGCGGCGTAGGCCACGGTCAGCGGCACCCACCCATCAATCTTTCGAAGGGCGCCAAAGCCACCAAAGCCACCCGCCACCGATGGGCGGTCGCCCTGGGATCGCAACAGCAGGAACGTTCCCGTCAGCACGATGAGCGCCACGCCAAACTCGATGCGGTACATCGTTTGCCAGACGTCTTCGCTGGGGCGGGTCCGGCCGAGGGCTGAAGCTGTTTGACCGGCGAACACGATCCCGATGCCGATTCCTGAGCCGACCAGTCCGGCCGCCATGCCGGCACGAGCTGGCGGCAGCGTGCGGGCGACGATCGCCGGTGACGGGATCCAGATCACTGCGCCACCAAGGCCCATGAGCGAAAGCGAAAGCGCCAACACCAGCCCGTTGGGGGCGATCGAGGCGAGCCCGAGGGCCGTTGTCGACAGCGCAAGACCGATGCGAATGAGCCCGACGAGCGTGAAGTGTGACGCCGCCCACGAAACCACAAGGGTGCCGGCGAGATAGAACGTGACATTCAACGTGCCAAAAAGGCCGGCGACCGTGTTGGATCCGTTGAGGAGGTCATCGCGCGCACCTGGCAGAACCACGCCCCACGTAAAGCGCCCAAAGGCTTGCGCGACGCAAGCGCTGGCCATGACGAGCACGACAATTAGCCAGGTCTGCTCAAGTCGGGAGGGTTGCTCATCACTCATTCGGCGATCACGAGCCGATCCTACGCACGTCGATGGTTAGGCACGAATCGGCCGCTGGCATCTCGCTGGAATAGGACGTCACGGTGCCGCGTTAGCACTTTGCGCCATTGGCTGATAGATCCGCTACTGGCCCACCTCGTTACCCCAGAACTGGAACACCATGAAGCTACTCGCCTTTGCTGGCTCGCTCAGCCGTGATTCGATCAACGGCAAGCTGGTCGCCGTCGCCCTCGACATCATTGCCAACGATCACCGGAGCGACATCGACGTCGATCTCCTCGATCTCAACGACTACGAAATGGCTCTCTACAGCCCAGAGCGTCAAGCAGTCGGGATTCCGCCTGAGGCGCAACGGTTCTACGACAAGATCGGCGACGCCGATGGCATCCTCATGTCGCTGCCCGAATACAACGGCTCCTACTCGGCTGCGTTCAAGAACGTTTTCGACTGGGTCAGCCGCATCGACCGGCAGATGTATCAGCACAAGCCAACGGTGATACTGGCGGCCTCGCCGGGGCCTCGGGCAGGTGCCGGTGTGCTTGGCTCAGCAACGATGACGGCACCATTCTTCGGCGCCGACCTTCGAGGCAGCCTCGGTGTCGGGTCATTCCATGACAACTACGACCCCGCCACCAAAACGCTCACGAACCCCGAGCTCCGGCACGAACTATCGGCCGTGCTCGGGGCTCTCTTCACCGACCCGGCAGTGAATCCGGCCTAGCCAACTCAGACCATCTCGATGTCGACATCGCCTCGTCCGATTCTGACGGAGATGATGATGTCGGGATTGTCGGCCTCAACGAGGATCGCCGACGTGGTTTGCCTAGCGGATGGGTCAACACCACTCGTCTTGAGCGTGCCGTCGTCGGTTATCGCGCCGAGCGAGTAGCTCAGTCCCTCGGGAATCTTGAGTTGGACCTCGCCATCGCGAACATCGATGGTGAGCGTGACTGGCTCCGTGCGATCAGCAAATTCAGAACGAGGGATGTCCGATAGGTCCACCTTGATGAAACCCTCGTCTGTGTCGATCACAGCGGGGAGCTCATCCAGCGTGTTCGGGGAATAGATACCGAGACGGAACTCGTCGTTGCCGACCGCCACGGTCACGCCGTCGCTCGTCAATGCCGCCCCGACGGCGACGATGGTGACCGGGATGGCCACCAACGTGGTCAGCGCCAGGATGCCAGCGACGACGAAGCCCAGAAACCCGACGCCACGACGACTGGTTCGGGGTGGCACGGCGATCCCGCTGTGCGGAGGCCAGACCAATGCTCGCGGTAGGACCAGCCACGCAATCAGGTACAGCGGAATAGCTATGCCGCCGGTGAAAATGAATACCAACAGCACAATCAGGCGCACGACGGCGACGTTCATGCCCAGTCGGTAGGCCAACCCGGAGGCGACGCCGCCAAATGCCGCGCATGGATCGCGAGCGAGTTGGTTGCGTTCGGGGACAAATGGGGGTGGCGGTGTCGGGTCATATGACGCGGTGGCCGGTGCCTCGCCTACGAGCGTGTCGGTCGTAGCGGCGCCGGCAGCGAGATCGGCAGAGAGATCGGCTGGGTCGATCGGGTCAGTTGGGTCAATCGGTTCGTAAGTCATGTTCGTAGCTTCGCTGTTTCGCGGGGTCGACGAAATCGGGGACCACCCGGACCGCCCCTGATCGACCCCTGAGTTCTCAGGGTCTCCACCCGACCGGCTACGTTCCCTAGCAATGAACGAGGTAGTAGAACCCTGGTATTTGCCCGTTGCGGACGAGGTCGCGGTATTCACTGCGGCGTATCAGGCCCGACTCCCGGTGTTGTTGAAAGGGCCAACCGGTTGCGGCAAGACCCGGTTTGTCGAGCACATGGCATGGCGACTGGGCGCCGCCCGAGGACGCCACTTGCCGCTCACGACTGTGGCGTGCCACGAAGACCTCACCGCCACCGACCTCGTCGGGCGCTACTTGCTCACCGGAGACGAAACCGTCTGGATGGACGGGCCATTGACTCGGTCGGTTCGCACCGGCGCTATCTGCTATCTCGATGAGGTGGTCGAAGCTCGCAAAGACACCACCGTGGTGATCCACGCGTTGACCGACCATCGTCGCGTGCTACCAATCGAGAAAACCTCAGAAGTCGTCGAGGCGCACCCCGACTTCCTGCTGGTGATTTCCTACAACCCGGGATATCAGAGTGCCATCAAGGACTTGAAGCCGAGTACCCGCCAGCGGTTCGTGAGCCTCGAATTTACCTACCCGTCACCCGACATCGAGACCACGATTGTGGCCACCGAGTCTGGCGTCGACACAACAACCGCCGAGCGCCTCGCGCTGATTGCGAACAAGACACGCTCGCTACACGAGCGGGGTTTTGAGGACGGCGTTAGTACACGGTTGCTCGTTTACGCGGGCCAACTGATCGTGAACGGTGTCGAACCACGACGGGCCTGCGAGGCTGCCATCGTCCACGCCATGAGCGACGATCCCGACGTGCAGCAGGCGGTAGCCGACATCGTCGATGTTGTCTTCCCCTAGCGAGGGTTCGATGAACGCCGCCGTTACGTTCACCGACATCCAGGCGGCAACCGGGCTCTTCGTTCGGGCCATGCTCGGACGCGCCGTACGCGTTGAACTCCTGGATGAGACAGCCCGTGGTTGGCCGTGGTTGATCGGACTTCCCGAGGCCGATGTCATTCGGGTGCCGGCCATGATCGACTCGTTTGCCGATGCCGAAGCCAGTCGCCTCGCCTACCGAGCCCAGGTCGTGCACCAGTGTGCGTTCACCTTGTTTGGAACGTTTGCCCACTGCGACGACGACCACCGCCGACCGACAGACCACGAGCGCATTGCCACCGCACCCAACGCCGCTGCGGTTCGCCACCTGGTTGTGTTGCTCGAGAATGCCCGAGTCCGAGCGGCAACAGCCCGGCGATTCCCCGGGTCGACACCCACGGCAGAGCGGCTCCAGGCCCTGCGCTCGCCGATCTGGATCGATATGGGTCGACCACGAACCCGGTCGTCGCACAGATCGTCCGATTCGTTCTCGGCGACACCGTTGGTCCATCAGCGGCCGTCACCGCACTCTGTGAGGCCGTGACGACCAACGACGCCACCATAGACACGAGCATCGACGTCGCGCTCCGGCTTGCTGGCTTGGCGACGGATGCGCCGACCGACGCCGACCTAACCGACCAGGCTCGTCCCCGCAATGACGCGATCACGTCCGACGTCGATGGCGACGGATCCGATCTCCCTCTCGACTTCAGCGACGACGCCAGTTGGTTCTCGCTGGCGGCTGACGCGGGTGACGCCGAGGCGGTGCGCCGCAACGACCAGCTCGGTCCGCACGTTGTCACCGGCCCTGTTCGATTCGGCGGTGACGGGATGACGCCCGAACTCGTGCGATCGAAGCGAGAATCCATGGGCCGGTGGTGGCCCGCTCCCGAGGTTGCCGCCGATGCCCGAACGTTTCTCTACGACGAGTGGGACTACCTCGCCGACCGCTATGTGCCAGCCCACTGTCGCATTGTCGAGCACCAGCTCGCGGCGACCGAGCTCGGATTCATGACCGACGTGGCGAGCCGCCACGCCGAGCTCCGAGGTCAGATTCGCCGACAATTCGCGCTCCTCCGGCCTCGCGACCGGCGACGCGTCCATCGGTGCGACGACGGCGATGAACTCGACATCGACGCCATCATCGAAGCGGTGTCCGATCGGCGCAGCGGCGTGCTGAGCGACGACCGATTCCATGTCCGACGCGATCCCACCGGCCGCGACGTGGCGACGGCGTTTCTGGTCGACCTCAGCGCGTCGACCAGCTCACTCGCTGTCGCGAAGGCGGTTGACCCCGAATCGCTCATCGACTCCGGGTACATCGAGTACGCGTCAGGCTTTGTCGAGGCGGCCAATGACTCCGGCGAGCCAGACCGTCGGGTGATCGATATTGCGAAAGATGCCGTGGCGTTGATGTGCGACGCGCTTAACCAGCTTGGTGATCAGTACGCGGTCTACGGTTTTTCTGGCACCGGCCATGACAACGTTGAGTTTCATGTGGCCACCGAATTTTGCGATCGAACCGATCGCCTCTCGTTCGCCTCAATCGCCGCGATGGAACCACGGAGCTACACGCGGATGGGTCCCGCAATTCGCCACGCAACCGCGAAGCTGGCCAAGCAGGCGGCTAAGACGAAGCTGCTCATCGTGATCTCCGACGGGTACCCGCAAGACATCGACTACGGGCCAAACCGAGGCGACAAGCTCTACGGACTGAGCGATACTGCATCAGCGCTTCGAGAGGCCGCCGACCGTGACATCGCGACATTCGCTGTCACCATCGACCCTGCCGGCCACGACTACCTTCGAACGATGTGCCCGGACAACCGCTACCTCGTCATCGACGAGGTGACGTCACTTCCACTCGAACTAGCCAAGCTCTACCTCAATCTTGCGGGCGGGCCCGAATGGCGCACTAGCGTTGAGCCGTGACTCTCTCCCCCACGTCTTGTTCGTGGCTGCGTTCCGCCATCGTGGCCACAACAGCCGAACTGGCAAACGACACCACCATCCACGACCGACTCCTTGCTTGCGCCGAAGCGACCCCGGCGTGGGTCGAACCGTACGAGACAGTCGCCCAACGGCTCGCCGCCGCTGAGGTCGAAGGATCGATAGCCACGTTGGCGGCGCTTGCTGCGTTACGACTCGCAACGCCCCAAGTCATCGGCATCGATGCGCCAGGCACGATTCTCACGACGGCCGAGTGGCGCGCCGGTAATCTCCTCCTACGCCTCGACGTTGCGTCCGAAGACCCAGACCGGATGTCGATGTTTCAGATCGTCGGCGCTGAGCCGAGGGTATGGGATCTTACGGGGATCAATGGCACCCGCATGGAGTTCACCATGCGGGCAGTCATCGTTCGACACCCGTCGGTGAGCGGTTTGCTCGAGTTTGTCGCTGGAAGCTACTAGCTTTCGTCTGGCACCCAGTTGCCGTGGAACCCGAACGGCACCCGCGCCTCAAGATGAACCAGCGCGAGCGGCTCGCCGGTGAAGTTGCGGCGACTCCCATACCTCAATATCGGTGGTGCCAGTGGCCTCGTTGTGGACATAGGCGAGCAGCCAACCATCGTCCTCCTCCGCCGTGGCATGGCGAGGGACGAATACGGGCTCTTGGCAGGTGCGACCAGGCCCGTAGCGGCGCCATTCGCTGGTGCCGGCCTCAAGGTCGTGCTTGATCGCTCCGGCGTACGTTGACTCCTTCGACGAGTAGACGCCATAGCCATACCGATGCTTTTTGCCAACGACTCGCTCGTCGACTCGGGGGAACTCCTGCGGCACATCGCTGAGGACTGATTCGGTCACCGACCCCGTAGCTGGATCGATCACCCACCGCACAAGCGAAGGCTTACCACCGCTCGGAAGCGACGTACGTCCCGCGAACATTCGAGGATGGCGAACCACATCCGCAATGATCGTGCCATCGGCCGCGTCGTAGGCGTTGAGCGGGTGGAACACAAAGCACGGATCGATGTTGCACCAGACAACATCGTCCGGATCGCCTTCGTGGGCCAACACGCCGATGCGCGCCTGGTAGTCGGCGTCCCACTCATACGGAATCGACACGCCCTCCATGGCTGCTTCCAGGTTGAATTGAACCGGCAGGTCGAGAATGAGCACTTTTGAATCGGTGATGGCGCAGTCGTGGATCATTGGCCGACCGGGGACCGGCACCTTGACCTCGCCGCACCCTGCCATCGACGCCGACGATCACGTACCGGACGTGCTCCCACTCCCAGAAGTAGGTAACGGCGTGAAGCTCGCCGGTGTCGGGATGGCGCTTTGGGTGCGCCGAATACGAACCATCGAGCGTTCCACCAAAGTTGTCTCGGGCAATCGTTTCTAACTCATCGCTCAGGGCAACCGGATAGGCACCACCCTCGACAATCGCAAACGTGGTTCCGGCATGGTGTATGACATTTGTATTGGCGCCGCCATCACCGCGACCGTGTCGTGGACCCTCGACTGGGGCCACTGCATCGCCTCGGTCACGCGATCGGACCGAACGTAGCGATTGCGATACCACTGAGCGGCTCCGTTGTGAAGCCGAACGCCATGGACCATGCCCTCGCCAGCAAACCAGTGGCCGCGGTCGCCGCTCACCGGGTTGGGCCCGATTCGGAGCAGGCGCCCGTTGAGTTCGGGCGGAAGCGAGCCGGTGACGTGCAGATCGTGAGTCGTCGACTCGGTGTCGACGGGAGCGTAGTTGTCGGCGAGATGGGCTGCGGTATCGGTCATGGTACGGGACTCCGTCAGGCACCCAGCGCTAGGCGCCCGGTGCATCGTTTAGTGCTCGCCATACTCGTTCGGCGGTGGTGGGGATGTCCACATGACGAACCCTCGATGGGCGAGCGCGCCGATCACGGCGTTCTGCACCGCTGGCGTCGCCCCAATGGTGCCAGACTCGCCGATGCCCTTTACCCCAAGCGGATTTTGGGGTCGGTGTCTGTTGGGTAAGGCGCTCGAACGATGGCAATTCGGCCGCCGACACCAATGCATAGTTCAGGAAATTGGCGGTGAGTGGGTTGCCCGAGTCGTCGTAGACGAACTCTTCGACCAACGCCTGGGCGATGCCCGAGGCGACGCCACCGTGAACTTGCCCCTCGACGATCATCGGGTTGACGATGACCCCGGCGTCGTCACAGCAGATGTGGCGCAAAATAGTGACCTCGCCAATTTCGCGGTCGACCTCGACAACCGAGAGGTGGACCCCAAAGGGGAAGGTCGCTCCCGGTGGCTGGAAGTCGGCCTCGGAACGAAGCGGGGCGCTGGCCGTCTCGTTGTAGAACGTGGAGATCTCGGCCCAGGTCTTGGCGATCGCCGGTGTGCCCGCGACCGAGAATGTGCCGGTTGACGTGTCAAGAACCACATCGGCCGGATTGGCCTCGAGCAGCTGCGCCGCAATGCCTTTCGCCGTTTCGACTACGGCCTCACTTGCTTGCCAGACGGCGCTACCGCCAATCTGCAACGACTTTGACCCGCCGGTGCCACCACCACGGGGGACCTCGTCGGTGTCGCCGTGCCGAACGTCGATCTTGTCGATGTCGATGCCGGTGAGTTCGGCGGCGAGCTGAGCAAAGGCCGTGTGGTGACCCTGGCCATGGGACGACGACCCGGTGAGCACAGTGGCGGAGCCGTCGGTGTTGATCTCGATACTGCCGAACTCGCTGTCGGCCATCGGGTTGGCGATCTCGACGTAGGCCGACCAGCCAAGACCCAGCAGCGGGGCGCTGGGATCGTTGATTCGCCGAGCCTGTTCGGCCCGGAGCGCCGGATAGTCTGCCGCTGCGAGTACCGCGTCGAGGGCCTTTGCGTATTCTCCCGAGTCCATCTCGGTGCCCGTAGCCGAGGTGTAGGGAAATGCGTCAGGAGCGATGAAGTTGCGGCGCCGGACCTCGGAAGGGTCCAAGCCGATTTCGGCCGCGAAGGCATCCATCATGCGTTCGATGCTGTGTGCGGCTTCGGGCCGTCCGGCACCGCGGTAGGCACCCACCGGCACCGTGTTGGTCACAAACGATGCGAACGACACTTCGACGTTGGGGATTGCGTAGACGCCGGTTGCCATCCGTTGGGTGAAGATCGGCAGGATCGCGCCGACGTTGGGGTACGCGCCTGCGTCTTGCTGGTTGTGCACCCGGTAGTGGGTTACGGTGCCGTCGCGTGATCCTCCGATGGTCGCCGTGAAGTCACAACCTCGTCCATGAACGAGTCCGAGCATTGATTCGGTCCGGGTCTCGACCCAGCGGATGGGCTTGTCGAGCTGGCGAGCGACCAGCGCCACGATGATGTCTTCGGGATAGCCGCCGTTTTTGGCGCCGAAGCCACCGCCAACGTCGGGGCAGATGACACGGACTTGGTCGGCGCTCACGCCCGTCGCCCGGGCCAATGTGTCACGAGTGCCGTGCGCCCCTTGGGTCGATGACCATTGGCTCAAGTGGGGGCGACCGTCGGAGGTGGTGCCCCACTGGGCAATGGTTGCTCGTGGTTCGAGCGGGCACGGGGCCAGGCGCTGATTACGGAAGAGAGGTCGACGGTGACGTCGCACGCGAAGAAGTCGTCGGCCTGGCGCGATGGCTTTTCGAAAACCTGATTGGTCCCGGCCTCGGGAAACAGGAGGACCTCACCCTTGGCGGCGTCATTTGTCGCCACAACAGCCTCGAGTGGTTCGTAGTCGACGAACACCAGCTCCGCGGCATCGACGCCCTCGGTGTAGGTCGACGAGATGACGACCGCTACTGGCTCACCGACAAACCGCACCCGGTCGGAGGCGAGCCAGGTGCGGGCATCGCCTGGTTGAGCATCGGCATGCTGGCGGGGAACGGCTGGAGGTCAAGGTCGGCGGCGGTAAGAGACAGCAACGACGCCAGGGGCGCCAACGGCATCGGCCATGTCGATGCTCTTGATGATGGCGTGGCAAGTCAGAGCGGACGAACGTGGCGTAGAGGGCGTCACCCGGCGAGATCGTCGACGTACTTCCCACCGACCGTCAGCAGATCGGGATCCTCTTTACGAATGACTCGTGTCCCGATCATGCTCATGTGGCTACATCCTTCGTCTACCGGAGTCTTGGTCGGCCGTCATCGTACGGCATGACGAGCGAACGGGCCTAGTCGCCGTGGGCTAGCGCTCACCCCGTGGCATGTGAGGATGCAGTGCGTGAGCCCAACCCTCGTCGAACGCACAACGACTCCGCATCATTGCTCGAGCCGGCAGCGAGCGAGGTCGATCGGACGGGCGTGCTTCCCCCGCTCATCTTGATTCGTTGGCCGCCGCTGGTCTCTACGGCGCCGCACTCAATCCCGACCCCGCTGGCTTTCTCCGAGTGATCGAATCGTTGGCGGAGGGCTGCCTAGCGACGACGTTCGTCTGGCTCCAGCACCATGGGCTTGTTGGCCGATTGGCTCGACTCGATGACGCCTCGCGCCCACCGAACGTGCGACTCGACGACCTCCTGGCTGGGCGCACGGGCCGGCATCGTGCAGGCCGGACTTCTGCCTGGTCCGCCAATCTTGACCGCAACCAGCGACGGCGCTGGCGCTGGCGGCTGGCGCCTCACCGGCATATCGCCGTGGTGCACGGGATGGGGCATGGTCGATGAACTGCTGGTGGCCGCTCGACTTCGTGAGGACATCGCAACCGTCGCGTGGTTCATGGTTTCCGCCACGGCACAGCCGGGCCTGCGCAGCCAGCGGCTCAACTTGCACGCCGTCGGCGCGACCGAGACGGTGGCGTTGACCTTTGACGGTGTCACCATTGACGGGTCGCGGTTTCTGGGAACCGACCCGTTCTCAACGGTCGGCCACGCTGCTGGTAACGGGCTGCGACCCAACGGATCACTCGCCCTTGGCCTGGGTCAGCGCTGTGCCAACGGTTTGGCTGCGCTAGGGCGAGCCCAAGCGGTCGCGGCGGCCGACGAGCTGACGCAACGGATCAGCCAGATCAGAGAGCAACTCGACACCACAACACCAGACGACATGGCGGCGGCCAGGGCGAGCGCAAACCAACTTGCCATTCAGGCCGCCACCGCCTTTGTCGCCGGTTCTGGCGCCGCGTCCGCCGTGGCTGGATCCGCAGCCGAACGAGCAATGCGCGAGGCGACCTTCCTGCTGGTGTTTGGCTCGCGCCCCCAGATCCGTACCGCACTCCTCACACCGCAGACGGCCCGTCGCTAAGTAGCGGAACAGCATGGCCGATGGGTGCGATGGAGCCGAGCCAATCGTCTACCCTCGTACCGTGACGCGTGATCCGGGCCAGGTCCCCTGCATGTTCGTGAACCGCTCGGACCAACTACCGATACTCGGGCTCGCCCTCGGCAACGCCGAACGCGTCGCCATCGACACCGAGACCCCTATCGATGGGCCGATGAAGGGCCAGATGCGGGTCATGTCGGTCGCCACCCGCTCGACCAGCGGCGAGGAGCAGGCGTTTGTCATTGATCGTCGTGATCTCGATCCCACGCTGCTCGCTCCCCTGCTCGAGGGGGTCACGGCCGACGCCTGGAACGCCAACTTCGATGCTCGCGTTGTCGACCTCGCCGTGTGGCGCTCGACCGACACCACGCCTGGCCTTCGCTGGTGGGATGCTCAGCTTGCCGATGCGCTGATTTTCAGGGACGTAGCGGCGTGAATTGGTTTCACGGACTCGCATGGGCGACGAGTCATTACCTCGGCCTCGAAGCAGAAGGCAAGGGAACCGTCCAGCTGTCCTACACGGCCGACGACGATCTCACCGACGAGCAGATCGCGTACGCCGCCGCCGATGCTGTTGAAACGCTCTGGGTTAGCGACGCCATCCGAGCGGAACTCGCTCGCTCTGGACTCGAACAGATTTGTGCCATCGAACTGGCGGCGCGTCCGTTCCTCGACCAGATGGAGCGCAGCGGGTTGCCGTTTGATTGGGCCGGTTGGCAGCAGAACTGAAGCGGATTGCGACCAAACAGCGCGACGTCGTCGGTCGACTCGCCACATTGACCGGCGGTGGCCAGGAGGGCACCCTGTTCGACGATGCCATCGAACCCTCGTGGAATCCCGGCTCTGACCAACAAGTGAAGCAGGCCCTCAACCAGTGGGCGTCCGAACAGGTTCGGGCGTACACCCAGACCCGGTATGGGATCGCTCGTGACCTCGACGCCACAGACTCAGTCAGCCGGCCCGTGCTTCGCGATATCGGCGGCGAGCTGTGCCACGCACTCCTCGACTTCCGAGGGCTGACCAAGATCCTCAGCACCTACGGCGAATCGATTCACGAACATCTCCACGACGACGGACGCCTACGCCCCCAGTACCTCCAAGTTGTTGGCACGTCTACCGGCCGCCTCGCGAGTCGCAATCCCAACGCCCAAAACTTCACGCCCATGATGAAGCCGTACTTCCGGCCAGCCGATCCGTCGCGAGTCTTTGTTCATGCCGACCTCAGCCAGGCCGAGCTTCGGTTCTTGGCCGAGGTCGCAAACGACGAGCCGTTACGGGCCGCGTTTGCTCGCGGCGACGACGTGCATGTGAGCACCGCGGCAAGCATGTTTGGGTTCGACCCCGTCGTGCTGGCCGCCGATGACCCGGCCCGGTACAAACACCTGCGCCAGATCGCGAAGGCGCTCAACTTCGGCATTGCCTACGGCACGGGCGCGGCTGCGCTCGGCCGCTCACTCACCAACGAGGGAGCCCCAACCACGAAGGAGGAGGCAACCGAGTTACTCGCCCAGTACCGACGCACTTATCCCGGGACCGCAGCGTGGGCCGAGCAGCGGATTGCCGAGATCCAACAGATCGCCAACGAAACAGTAGAGATCGACTGGCCGCTCACCTTGCGATTGGCCCGTGGCTTCAACGACCTCACCGCCCTACGACGATCGTTCCGGCGGAGCCAGAATCGGTGGCCCTCGGCCGCAGAAATCGTGGCCATTCACCCGGATCGCCACGAACGAGATGCGGACGAGCTTCTGGCCACCATCGAATGGCAGCTCGGCTATTCGGCTCCGGTCGCGTTGCTCGCCGACGGCGACCCGTTCACCTTCTCAACCCGCACGGTGGCCGGACGACGCCAACAGTTCAATCTTCACCTCGACCGACTGTTCCTCAACGCTGCGATCGATGCCATTCGAACCGATCCGCCGGGGATGCACAACGTCAAGGCCGGGTTTGCGCACGACCACGGGGTCGACCTTGGCGGACCAGGACGCGACGTGTCAGACAAAGAACTCGACCGCGAGTTTGAGGATCGCTCGCTTCGCCAGCGCTTCATTGATGCCATTGGCCGCGAGCTGGGCGACGAGGTTGCCCACCGCTTCCTGCAACGAGCGGCCAAGGACCGCGTCTCCGCGATGGTCAACGCCTGGCGGAATGCGCCGATTCAGGGTGGCGTGGCCGATATCATGCTGGTCGCCTACGCCGACCTCCAGCAGCGACTCCAGCACTACCCAGGGGCGGTCCCGGTGCAGACGGTGCACGACTCGGTGGTTGTCGAGTGCAACGAAGCCGATGCTGTGGCGCTCGTTGATGAGGTGCGCGAGGCGCTCGAATCGGCGTCGTTGCGGTTCTGCCCAACGTGATGCCGAAGGCCGACGTCGATATCCGACGGTCGCTCGCCGACGCCGACGTGCTCGCCACGCGCTAGCCACCGAGCGGCCTTCGAAACGGAGCCCGAGAAGCGCCGTCGCGATGCTTTTCTCCCCCCGGTTCGAAGGGTTGGGTCGGTTTAAGTACGCTCATGCCCTATGAGTGACAACGAACTTCAGATAGTCGAGGCGGCGCTTGACGCGTTCCTCGCCGCCCACGACCCCAAAGCCGAGACCTACCACGAGTTCCGCGGCAACCAGTTCGACGCGGGCCTGGCCTGGGTCCAGTACCCGAAGGGCCATGGCGGTCTTGGCGTCGCCCCCCAGCTTCAGCGGGTCGTCAACAAGCGTTTGGCCGACGCCGGGGCCAAGCCGATGGACGGCTCGATGTTCTTCATTGCGCTTGCCGGACCAACGATCGTCACCCACGGCAGCGAGGAGGTGAAGAAGCGTTTCCTCCGCCCAATGTTTACTGGCGAAGAGCGCTGGTGCCAGCTGTTCTCCGAGCCTGGCGCTGGCTCGGACTTCGCCGGCCTCGGCACCAGGGCTGTCCGCGACGGCGACGAATGGACGGTCAACGGTCAGAAAGTCTGGAATACGCTCGCCCACATCGCTGACTATGGCATGCTGGTCACCCGGACCGACCCGAACGTGCCGAAGCACAAGGGCATGACCTACTTCGCTCTCGACATGAAGTCGCCCGGCGTCGACGTCCGACCCTTGCGCCAGATCACCGGGGAGGCCGAGTTCAATGAGGTCTACCTGACCGACGTCCGCGTGCCCGACGCCAACCGCATCGGAGCCGAGGGCGAGGGCTGGCGAGCCGCGCTCACCACGCTCATGAACGAGCGCACCGCCATCGGCGGCAGCGGTGGAGGCGGCGGACCAAAGCGTGGGTCCGGCCTCATCGCCAACCTGGTCAAGATCTATCAAGACGACGCAGCCAGCCGAACCGCGTCTGATCGGGACAAGGTCATGAAGCTCTGGATCCGAGCGGAGGTGCTTCGCCTCACGAATATGCGGGCCGCCCAACAGGCCAAGGCGGGCAACCCCGGTCCCGAGGGCTCGGTGGGCTAGGCCATGATGGCGTTCATCAACCAGGACATCTCCGAAGCTGGCGTCAACTTGCTCGGCGCGGCCGGCATGGTGGACTACGACTTCACCTACCGCGCACCCGAGCAGACCGACATGTCGGCCGACACCGCAGGCATTGGTCACGCGTTCCTTCGTACTCGCGCCAACACCATCGAGGGTGGGACGAGTGAGGTCATGAAGAACATCCTCGGCGAGCAGGTCCTTGGCCTTCCCGGCGAGCCCCGCGTCGACAAGAGCATTCCGTGGGCCGACGTGCCCCGCGGCTAGCGGTGAACGCCTAGCCCACCGACCGTCTAGAGGAGGGTCGCGATCGCTCGCTCGAGTCGATCAAGACCCTCCCCCAGGTCAGCCTCGCCGATCGTGAGGGCCGGGGCGAAGCGAACGACGTTGGTACCGGCCACGAGCGTGATGGCGCCGGCCGCCAGCGCCGCAACCTGTACATCCTTGGCTCGTGTCGCGGTGAGCTTCGGCTAGTTCAGCGCCAACCAGCAGGCCCATGCCTCGAATGTCGCCGAAGATGCCCGTCGTGTCGGCGATGGCCCGAACAGTCATCAGCTGATCGGAGCGGGCCGCGACGTTGGCCAGCAGTTCAGGCGACGTCACCTCATCGAGCAACGCCAACGCAACGGCGCGCGCGATGGATTGCCCCGAACGTCGTGCCATAGGAGCCACGACCAAGCGCCTCAGCAGCATCGCCTGCGACGAGCGTCGCCCCGATCGGGATGCCGCCGCCAAGGCCTTTCGCGGTCGTGAGCACATCGGGCACGACGCCCATCTGCTCGTAGGCGTAGAGGGTGCCGGTGCGACCAGCGCCTGTCTGAATCTCGTCGAAGATCAAAAGCGCATCGTTGGCATCACAAGCCGCTCGGGCTGCTTGCAAGAACTCGATATCGAGCGGCCGAACACCGCCCTCACCTTGTATCGGCTCAACGATGACCGCACACGTGCGCTCGGAAATCGCGGCCAGCAGTTCGTCGACGCTATTCGGCGTGATGTGGACGATGCCTTCCAAGGGCGGGCCGAAGCCCTCTTTGTAGGCGGCAGTGCCACCAACCGACACGGTGAACAACGTGCGGCCGTGGAATGCACCGTCAAGGGCGATGATCTCGTACTTGTCGGTGAGGCCCTTGTTGTAGGCGTGGCGGCGGGCCAGTTTTAGCGCAGCCTCGTTGGCCTCGGCCCCCGAATTGGAGAAGAAAACGCGGTCGGCAAAAGAAACCGAGACCAACCGCTCGGCGAGGCGAATCGCCGGTTCGTTGGCGAAGATGTTCGAGACATGCCACAGCCGGTCGGCCTGCGCCATGAGCGCGGCGTGTAGTACGGGCGGGTTATGCCCGAGCGCCGTCACGGCTATGCCAGCACCGAGGTCGATGTAGGAGTTTCCCTCGGTGTCGGTAACGGTGCTGCCGGCGGCCACTGCTGGCACGATCGGGAGCGGGGCGTAGGTCGGAACGAGAACGTTGGCGGCGGCGTCGAGAATCTCAGAGGCGGACATGTTGATGAACTTACTCAAGTTCAGGACTCTACGATGGAACGGTGAATGATCCCGAGCCGAAGCAGACCGTGCCGCGACGGTCGGCAATCCACATCGGTCCGGGGGCCCGGCTGGCGATGAAGGCGGTCCGGATCGGTGCAGGTCGAGGAGCGGGAGCCGGTCTCGTCGGTGACCGCTATCCTGGCACCAAAACCGACGGAGCCACGATCCAATCACAAGCCTCACTCGACTGTGCGGCGCGGCATTGTACGTCGGCCATCGCCACGAGACGCAACATCACCATCTCCGACGGTCTGTGCCGACGAAGCCGGGACAGCGGCTGGCTGTGGTGACGTGATGTTTAGCGTTTACCGCATCGCTCCGCCGTGCCCTTGCTCGATGATGTCCTCGGCGAGGTTCGGTCGAGCCGTTGCAGGGCGAGCCGGGTCGATGTTTCGGGCGTTGACATCGGGCACGATCGCCATCGGCGACCCGGTGAGTCTGGGAGCCCAGCGACAACGGTAGTGCGCTCGTCGTGCACGGTCCTCGTTGTGCAGGGCGCTAGTCGTCGAGGTCGACGCCCGCTGTTCAACTCGGCCACAAGGGCCTCAGGTTGCTCGGCAGGATGACCGGCGCGCGGCATTGCTGGCTCGGGTAAGCGTGACCGTCATCTTGATTTGGTCGACAGACCCGGCACCCGTCGCAACCGAGGCGATATGGCTCTCGAACGCCGAGAGGTCATAGGCATTGAGCTCGCCGTCGAAGTAGTCGGTCACCAGGCCAACGGCATCAGCGCAATGAAGTGTGGTTGGCTGTTTGGCTCGTGGCTAGTCATCGGCGGTTACCTGCCTTTCGATTGCGGCCCGAACCGCAGTTCGGCCCCCGGTGGAGGAGCACCCGCTGATTGGCCGACGAGATCTGGAGTGCGTCTACGACCTCGAGGCTGTCCAGCCTTGGAAGTCGCCGGAGTTCGACAACCTCGCGTGCGCTGGTGGGAGATACTCAATGGCATCAAGAATGGCCATCAGCGTCTCTTCGCCGTTCAAGCGCCTCGGGTGGTAGCTGATGCCACGGCTCGAGGCGCGGGTGAGTCCCTTTTCATCGAGCAATTGAGCACACCGAGGTGATCGGCGCCGTTCACGCCGCCTTCGGAGGGAGCGGCGTTTCCCATGGCGGCGAACGGAATGATCTTGGCTTCACGACCGGCCAGCGTGCGGACCTTGTTGATCATGATCCGGTAGATCCAGGTCTTCAGCGACGAGCGGCCCTCGAACTTGTCGATAGACGTCACGACTGCGGCCGGTCTCCTGCGCAACCTCGTCGGCCAAGGCGGCAGGAACATAGGTCCGGGCCAACCTCGTGAGGCCCGGTGTGAGCGTGGTGACGAGCGACCGAAGGCATCGGCATCGCCAGCGCAGCGCGGCTTGCATGACCCCGTCTCATCACGTGGCGTATTTGATGCAGCAGCTGTAACAACCATCGGTTCAATTGTCTGAAGTACATACGCCAGCCTGATGCCTGATCATCCAGCCTGGCCTTGTAGCACGATGCGCACGTGCCACTCCGTAGGAGCTCCCCATGACTCACTCACCCGGGATCGCTGGAATGCGACCCCAGATTTCAGATTCAACACCTGGCTCGCCAACGTCGAGCAGGCCACCGGCCTTTCGATCGACGATGTCGTCGAACCAGTCATCGACCTGTACAACTTCCAGTCCTGGTGTCCTGGCTGCCATAGCCATGGGTTTCCAACGATGAAGGCCGTCAAGGACCATTTCGCGTCCACCGGGCAGGCCGACCAGGTCAAGTTCATCGCGGTACAAACCGTTTTTTGAAGGCTACGACGCCAACACGCCCGAAAAGGCCTTGGCATCGGTCGCCCGGCATGGGCTCGACGACATTGCCTTGGGCCATGACGCCGGTGATCCACCCACGATCATGCAGGACTACCGAACGGGCGGCACCCCATGGACCGTACTTATTGGCCCTGCTCCCGACCGAGTCGTGCTCGGCGAAGGGTTCAACGTCGACGGCGATCGAGTCATCGCTCTCATCGACGCCGTGCTCGGGTCCACCTCCGAACACTAACGACAGCACCAGTTCCACCAACATTGAAAGAAGCAACAATGACAAATTCATCGTGACGATCTCGAACCCGTCTCACCGCCGAACAGTACGAGGTCACCCAGAACGCTGGCACCGAGCACGCCTTCACTGGTGCCTACTGGAACGACCATAGGGCGGCGTCTACAAGTGCGTTGTCTGCGACGCACCCTCTTTACCAGTGACGCGAAGTTTGATTCGGGCACCGGCTGGCCGTCCTTCTTCGATGAGATCGAGGCAGGTCGGGTCAAGCGCATTGAAGACCGCAGTCACGGGATGGTCAGGATCGAAGCCCAATGTGCGGGATGCAACCCACCTGAGCCATGTCTTCCGCGATGGCCCCCAGCCAACGGGTGAGCGGTACTGCATGAACTCGGCGTCGGCAATCTCAGCCAAGTGACCGGCAGGATTCATAGTAGCAACTCGCGGCTTCCAAGGAAAGCCAACGTAACAGCGGCCGGATTCCGCCGGGACAGTCGCTCGTGAGCGACTTTCCCGTTCTGACCGTTAGCGCCACCGAGGACATCGATCGCGACGATTGGGCCATGACCGTCACCGACGGCATCAGCTCGAAGTCGTACGACTGGGATCAGCTTCATCAGCTCCCAAACACCACCATCACCTCCGACATCCATTGCGTCACGCACTGGACAAAGTTCGACACGGTGTGGAGTGGTGTTCGGGTCAACACACTCTTTGAAGACGCTGGACTCGGCGACTACGACTTCGCCAGCATCGGCAGCTACGGGGCTACACCGCAACCTCCCGGTGACCGATCTGGTCGATACCGACGCAATCGTCGCGACCATGTATGACGGACAACCAATCGAGGCCGAGCATGGCGGTCCGGTTCGATTGGTTGTTCCCCAACATCTCTACTTTTGGAAGAGTGCAAATGGTTTGGGCACATCACGCTAAGCGACGATGAAGAACCGGGCTTCTGGGAAGTCAACGGCTACCACAACTACGGCGATCCGTGGCTCGAGCAGCGGTATCGGGCCGACTAAACCAGTCGGCGAGCAAACGTGATGGGCAGATGGCGGGGTCCGCGGACCTGCCCACCGGCCCACGTCACGCGCTGGCCGGGTCGGCGAAACTCGAACTCTGGAATCATGGCAAGAAACTCTTCGATTGCCACTTGCATCTCCATCCGGGCGAGGTTCGAGCCCGCACACCGGTGAACGCCGCTGCCGAAGGCGACATGCCGATTAGCCGCGTCGATGATGACCTCTTCGGGGTTTTCAAACGCCTCAGGATCCCGGTTGGCCGCGGCGAATGAGAGCAGCTTGCGCGATCACCCACGCCCAGCCGGGCAGCCCCAATCTCGGTGTCGTTCGTGGCGATCCGAGCCATCGTCACCGGCGAATAGGCCCGGAGAAACTCCTCGACGGCAGCCGGAATCATCTCGGGGTGCTCGACTGAACGCTGGCGATCGTCTGGATGCGAGGCAAAGATGCCACAGGGCCGACCGATCGATCGTCGTGTCGATGCCAGCAATGAGCATCAGGGTGATGTTGCCTCTGACCACATGCATCGGGACTGGCTCCCCATCGATTTCGGCCTGGAGCAAGAACGAGATGAGGTCGTCGCCTGGCTCGGAGCGACGCCAGCTCCGATCTCATCGCGGAAGAACGCTTCGATGATCGCGCGGTACTTCTCGCAATTGGCCGGATCGGTGAGCCCTAGCTCAAGCACACCCTGCACCCATTCGGCGAACTCATTTGCCATTTCTGGGTCAATACCGAGCATCTCGGCGATCACCCGTGGCGGGATCTGCTTCAACGTAGTCGTTGGCACCATCGACCTTCCCGTCTTCGATGAACCCTCGGATGAGTTGGCGACAGAGCTCGCGGGTCGGCTCGCGGAATCGCTCCACGGCCTTTGGGGCGAAGAACGGCAAGAGAAGCCGCCAACTCGGGGGCATGATCAGGCGTCCGAGTCGATGATTGAGCGTGATTCGTTGCCGTACTCGTCCAACGTTCGTTCGACCGGAGCGACGGTCACTTCAACCGACGAGAAGTTGGCCGTGTCGTGCGACGGCAGTGACCGTGGCGAATGTCGTGGGCATATGGAACTACAACGATCCGTGTGCGGCACTGGGCACTCATCGCGCAGGTTGCGCCAAATGGGATACGGGTCGTTGACGGGCTCCGCATCAAAGATGTCGTAGTCGTCGGCCCAATCAGTAACGGGTTTGGTGGCAGGCATGGTCGGTCCCCCTCCGATCGACAGTTTCGTTCTGGATTGGACGCTACTGGAGCCCACCGACGGCGATGAAATTCGTTGGCGCCGAGCGGTTATCGTGATACATTCACACCTATGCAGATATCGAGCCTATTGGAATCCGACGCCGCGACCGAGCTCGCCGAGATGTTCCGACTGCTCGGCGACCCCACCCGGGTCCAGATCCTCCTGAGCCTCATCGATGCTGACGAATTGCCCGTTTGCGATATTGCCACCACGGTCGAAACCTCAGAGACGAAGGTGTGTCTCAAGCGATGCGGCTGCTCCTGGCGCTGGAGTCGTGCGCAACCGGCGCGATGGCCGACATGTCTACTACCGACTCGACGACGATCACGTACGCCAGGTCCTCCTCCTGTCGTTGGCCCACGTCGCTCACGGAGACGACTGCTAGTGGGACACGACCACGATCACGGCACTGGTCTCGCCAGGGCCAGCGAACGCCACCAAGGTCGCCTCGCCGCTGCCTTTCTCGTCATCGCAGCGTTCTTTGTCGTCGAGGCTGTGGCCGGTGTAGTCACCAACTCGCTCGCCCTCTTGTCTGATGCGGGGCACATGTTGACCGACGTCATTGAATCGGCATGGCGTTGGCCGCAATCCAGCTGGCCTCCCGCTTCGAGACGCAAACAGACCGAGACCCAGAACGCTCACACGTTTGGTCTCTACCGGCTCGAGATCTTGGCCGCCTTCGTAAATGCCTTGTTGCTGTTTGGGAGTCGCGGTGTGGGTCGTGGTCGAGGCCGTTCGCCGAGTGGTCATTGAGCCTGTCATGAAGTGCTTGGCCTCCCGATGCTGGTGGTCGCCGTCTTAAGGGCTCGGGGCGAACATCATCGCGTTCGTGCTACTGCGAGAGGTTCGAAAGAGTCGCTCAACGTCGAGCGCGTACCTAGAGGTCGTGGCCGACATGGTTGGCTCGATCGGCGCTATTTGTGGCGGCCATTCTGCTTGAGACCGTGGGATGGACGTGGGTCGACCCCGTCATCGGCACCGTCATCGGCCTCTGGATCCCTGCCGCGAACCTGGCGGCTCGGACGTGAAGCGAGCGGTACGGATCCTCCTGCAGGCTGCGCCGCCGAGGACTGACCTCGATGCCCTAGCCGCCGACAGCGGCAATCCCCAACGTCGTCGATGTGCACGATCTCCATGTTTGGACTCTCACCTCAGAGATGGATGCAGTATCAGCGCACTGATGACCTGCGAAGGAGCAAACCCTCACGCCGTGCTCGATCGGGCCGAGCAGATTCTTGACGAGACGTACGGGATCACACGCCACCTTCCAGGTCCGGGCCCGACACCCACACCAGCTGCCAGAAGGTCGACTGGTGACGTGGTAGCCGAACCACGGCTTGTGGTGCCTCGCAGACCGGCGTCGACGAGGCGAGCAACCCGCTCAGCTAGCCGACGGGTTCGAGAATGACGATTGGGATCTGGCGCGTCGTCTTGGTCTGGTAGGCCGCGTAATTCTTGTAGGCCGTACTGATCGTCAGAGTTCGGCCCGCTCGTCGCCCTCTAGAACCGTGCGCTCATCGTGCGGGTGCCAGTTCAGTTCGGACCGTCACTTCCGGATTGGCCTGAAGGTTGAGGAACCACGCCGGGTGCGCATCGTTGCCCCGCTGAGGCGACAATGGCCATCCGATCACCATCGCTCCACAGCGGTCAACATCGTGGAACGGGGCGCCCCGCTCTTTCGACCCGTCGTCGTGAGCTCCAGCACCGGCATCTTGCCCGCCGTCCATCCAATCTTCCCCCGGTCACCGCCATGAGCGACCGGTGGACCGAGTTCATTGCTTTGAGGACAAGTCAGAAGGCATGGCCCCCAGTCTGCCATCAGCCCGGGGGCAACGCCGTCCGCCGCCAAACAACAATCGCCGCTTAACAACAATCGGCGGCTCGTCGTTAGGCGTAGTCCCGCAACATCTTGCGCAGCTCGAGCTGATGTTCCTCTTCGGTCGCTATGAGCCCGCGAGCGAACTCTTCGAGGAACACCGATCGGTCAGAAACGTGCGACAGCAGTGCGATAAGAGCTGCACGGCGTGCAACTCGTGGTCGGGCTCTCACATGAGATCTGCTCGAAGGCCGTGATCGTCGGTCTCTTCGATGGCGGCGATCTTGAGCGATGGGTGACCACCGAACCCGGTCAGAATTTCACCCGCTTGCTGGGCATGGAGCAACGACTCGGCTGCCTGTGCCTTCCTTGAAATCAACGAGCGGAATCCGGTGAGGACCCGTGATCATCAGCAGAGAGTAATGGGTGTAGCGGACGACTCCGGAGAGTTCTGCTTCGAGAATGCGATTGAAGCGCGTTGACGACGTCGTCCTCATTGATTGCTGCTTCGGCCATGGTGGTTCCTTTGGTAGATCGCTAGTGGGTTGCGGTTCAGGTGCCGCAGAACGTCTGGAAAATGTCTTCGTGAACCGTTCGGGAGCAGGCGCTGCGAAACGCTCAAGGCCCCTCGCGCTCGATATGAATGGATCGACAACATTCTCGAGCAGCTCGCCGAACGGCGACATGTCGCCCGCCTCGGCCGCCTTGAGGGCCTCGTCGAGCAGATGGTTGCGGGAATGTAGATCGGGTTGGTCTCGTCCATCTCTCGATCACGGTCGCAGGATCGCGGTCTTCGTCAGCGAGGCAGGCGATCCACTGGTTAATCCAGCAGCCAGCACGTCATGGTCACTGAAGGCGACTGCAGCGCCTCTTGGTCACCTTGAATCCATCGTGCCAAACCCCGAAAGCTGTTTGTGTAGTCGACCTGGCTGGCCGTGCAGCAGGCCAAGCCACGCCGAGAACAACTCGCTGTCGCTGGCGGCGGCGTTGTGAGCCCGAGCTTGGCTCGCATCCCGTCGTCGTAATACTGCTGGAATCGAGGCATGAACGATTCGAGCGGAACCCGAACAAGCGCTACCGCGGCATCAGAATCGCCAGTGTCAATCAACGGAAGCAGGGATTCGGCCAGGCGCGACAGGTTCCAGACTGCGATGCTCGGCTGATTTCCGAAGGCGTAACGACCAGCATGATCAATTGAGCTGAACACGGCGGCTGGATCGAACTGGTCGATGAATGCGCAGGGGCCGTAGTCGATACCTTCGCCCGAGATGGTCATGTTGTCGGTGTTCATGACGCCATGCACGAAGCCGACGAGCATCCACTTGGCGATGAGTTGCGCCTGCGCCTCGACCACGGCGTCAAGCAAGGCGACGTAGGGCTCGGCCGCGTCGGCGGCGTGCGGGTGATGCCGCTCGATTGCGTAGTCGGCGAGCTGCTTCAGCACCGACTTGTCGCGGAGCCGTGCCGCGTATTCAAACGTCCCAACTCGGAGGTGGCTCGCGGCCACCCGTGTGAGGACTGCCCCTTCCTCCATGCCAGTCCGAGCGATCTTCTCGCCGGTAGCCACGACGGCGAGCGCTCGCGTTGTCGGAACGCCGAGGACGGCCATCGCCTCCGCCACCAAGAATTCTCGGAGCATCGGGCCCAACGCCGCCTTGCCGTCACCACCGCGAGAGAACGGCGTACGCCCAGAACCCTTTAGTTGTATGTCACGGCGCTCGCCATCGGCATCGATCACTTCACCTAAGAGCAGGGCTCGGCCGTCGCCCAATTGGGCTGAATAGCCACCAAACTGGTGCCCGGCGTACACCTGGGCGGTCGGCCTCGGATCAGCGAGCTCGGCGTTACCGGCGAGCAGCGCCACCCCAGCCTCGGACTGAAGAACATCGGGATCGACGCCGAGTTCCTCGGCCAGTGTCTCGTTGAAAACAATGATCTCGGGCTCTGGCGCGTTGGTCGCGCTCCACTCGGTCGAGAGCTCCTCGACCGCCCGGGCATAGGTATTGTCGAATTCGAAGATTGAAACAGGAATCGTGGTCACAGAAGGCTCCTTGTTATCCACTCAACCTACAGACAAGCCAGTCGTGCGATTGTTACAGCCCGTGAACGGGCGCGCCGACCAGATTCAGGCGAGAAGCTCACGGTGCGCGTCGTTGCTGAGCATCCGACCCCTGGCGTAGCTGCACAAGGGACGAACCTTCAGTCCGCGGTCGCGAACCAACGCCAAGACCTCATCGAGAAACGGGCCCGAAACGCCTTGGCCGCGGGCGATGGCACGACCTCCACGTGCGGGATCGTCATCACCTTGTCGACGATGTGGTAGTCGACAACCCCAACGACCAGACCGTCGTGACGCAACTCGTACTGTCCGGCCTCCGGGTTGTCGATGATCTCTGATCGTGACCCGGCGCGCGCATCTCCGACACGGTATCCGATAAACAGGTTGAATGTCTGACGCGCCGAACTGTCCACAATGCACCATGCCCGACATCCTCCGAGGGATCATGGCTTCGAATGCCAGACCTGTGGTTTTGAATGGGCCGACGCTCTGGCAGCGACATCGGCGACATATTCGACGCCAACGGCACCCAACTCGCCGACGGCGACGCCGTCACGATCATCAAAGACCTGAAGCTCGACGGCAAGACAGGGGGCGTGAAGGCGGGCACGCGACTGAAGTCGATCCGCTTGGTCGAAGGCGACCATCCAATTGACGGCAAGGTCAACGGTCGCGCCATCTTGGTGAAAGCAGAATTCGTCAAGAAGGCCAAGTAGGGTGGCCTCCTGCGGAGGGGCACATCATGACGGCTGCCAGGCTTGAGAAACATCCGACCGGCTGGCTCACCGAGCTAACCGCATCGCTCGCCGTCGCCGTTTCCGGTATCGGTATGGCCATCGCCGTCGCCGCGCTCATTTTCACCGGCGACCTCAGCCCCGGGCTTCCTCGCATGACGGCCAACTCGATCCTGGCGACTGCGATCGTTACCGGCCTCATCGGCTGGCGAAGCAGCTTTGTTCCGACCGTCGCCGTCATCCAGGACGCGCCGGCGGTCGTACTCGTCGTGGCGGCAGCTGCGATCGCCCAGTCATCAGGGTCGACCGGACCAACGGACGCCATCGTCTTCATTGGGCTCGTCACCCTAGTCACCGGCGCGCTGATGGTGGCGGTCGCTCGGTTCGGCGTGGCGTCGCTCGTGCGCTTCCTGCCAACCACGGTCATAGGCGGCTTTGTGGCCGGAACAGGCTGGCTCCTTTTCAAGGGCGGCATCGACGTGGCGCTTGACCGGTCGCTGTCGGCCGGCGATGTGCCGAGCCTGTTCGAGTCACAGACCATCCGCTTCTGGCTGCCCGCATTGCTGTTGGGCGTCACCATGCAACTGGCGGCGGCCCGCAAGTCCTTACCACCAGCAACGATCAGCCTCGTCCTCCTCGGTGCCGTGGCGGCGTTCTTCATCGTCACCGCCGTCACGTCGTCAATCAGTCAGGTCGAAAACGACGGCTGGCTCATTGGCCCGTTCTCCGCAGGCACGAGTTTCGATCCAATCTCGCCAGCCGAACTCGCCAACAGCAACTGGGGAAGCATTTTCAGCAGTCCCGGAACAATGCTCGCCGTCGTCGCGGTTTCGGTTGTTGCCCTCCTTCTTAACCTCTCGGGGCTTGAAGCCATCAGCGTCGATCGGCTTGATTTGCAGGCCGAAGCGACAACCGCCGGCGTCACCAACATCCTCATCGCCCCGCTGGGGTCGGTAGCGGCCTTCCATGCACTCGGCGACACGGCGTTGGCCCGCCAAATGGGTGCGCGTAGCCGGATGGTCCCACTGGTTGCTGCTGGGGCGTGCGTATTCACCGTGACGGTCGGGCTTCGCCTGGTCGGCCTGACCCCACGATTCGTTGCCGGCGGCTTGCTGGTGGCCGTTGGGCTCGGGCTGCTCATCAGCTGGTTCCGAGGACTTCAGGCCCTTTCGGGCGCCAGTGAACGGATTCTCAGCATCCTCATTGTGGTGATGATCGGGGTGGTCGGCATTCTGGAGGGAATCATGTTTGGCCTCATTGCCGCCTGCATCGTCTTCGTGGTTCGCTACAGCCGAATCGATCCCATCGGTCGGGAGAGCAACGCACGAGACATTCCCAGCCGAGTCGACCGCTCACCGGCCGATCGCCAACTCCTGGCCGATCACCCAGACCAGACAGCGGTCTTTCAGCTCCAGGGTTACCTTTTCTTCGGCTCATTCACGAAGGTAGTCGAGCGGATTCGTACCCGATTGGCCGCTGATTCGCCGGTTCCGGCGCAGATCATAATCGACTTCCGACACGTCACCGGTATCGATGCGTCGGGTCATTCGTTGCTCGCTCGGCTGGCAGGCGAGGTCGCTGATGCTGGTTCGGAGCTACTCGTCAGCGGGCTCGACAACGAGAGTCCGCTGCATTTCGACGTCGCCGAGAGCCGATTCTTTACGACGCTCGATCTGGCCCTCGAACACGTCGAGGAGATGCGTCTCACCGCCGCTCGATCCGAGCGAGGACAGCGGGCCTCCATGCCGCTGTCCGACCAACTCACATCCCGCCTCACCAAGGTGTCTGCCATTCCCGGCGACCGACTGATCTCCCAAGACGAAGTCGGGTCATCGATGTACGTCGTCGTTACTGGCAGCGTCTTGGTAACCCGCATCGATCCAGACGGCACCGAGCACCGCCTCCGTCGTACGGGTGCGGGGACGATCATCGGCGAGTTGGCGTTGCTTGCTGACGTTCGCCGTTCGGCCCAGATCACGGCTGACACCGACGTCGAACTGCTCGTGATCACCCGTGTGGAATACCAGCGCTTGCGAACCGAACACCCTGCACTCGCGCTCGAGTTACAAGATTTCATTCTGCGGGAACTGGCCGACCGCACGGTCTCGCTCAGCCAGTTCCTCTCGCACGAACTCCGTTAATGCCATTTCGGCTGTCATACTCGAGTCGTGGTTCACCAAGCTGCCGCCGACGGCTATCGACAACAGGCAAGCACCTACGCTGATGCTCGTCCGAGCTACCACCCGGCGCTAGTCGATCGGGTCGTCGAACTCGTGGGAGACGGCGTCGTCGTCGACCTAGGCGCAGGGACCGGCATCTTCACTGCTCAGCTCGTGAACGCCGGGATCACCCCACTGGCGATTGAACCAGTCGGCGCGATGCGAGCCAACTCCTGGCCGCTGCGCCGTCGGTGACCACATTAGCGAGTACGGCCGAGGCAACAGGACTTGACGCCGGCAGCGTCGACACGGTCATCGCCGCCCAGGCGTTCCATTGGTTCGACCCCAACCCAGCGCTCGCCGAAATTCGCCGCATCCTGCGCCCGGGCGGGCACCTCGTCTGCGTCTGGAACGTGCGGGACACTTCGCGCCCGTTCATGCGCGAGTTCACCGAGCTGATGGGCGCGCACGCTGGCGACACCGCGGGCGGCGATGGAATGGCGGCGAGCAATCGACCGTGACGACTCATTTCAGCTCGTAGACGAGTGGTCCGTTCCCAATCCGTGTCGGCAACACCAGAAGCCGTCGTCGCGAGGGCCCTATCGACCAGCTTCATCGCTGCGCTCGATGAGCCAACGAGAGACAAGGTTCTGGCCAGCGTACGATCGCTCGCTGAGCGCCAGGGTGACGCGTTCGACATACCGTACCGCTGCGAACTTCAGGCCTGGCAGCTCGTCAGCTAGCCGTTGAGTTGCCCGACAGCACCCGGCCGGTCGGAATCGAGCGATCAGGCGTCGTTCGTCGACCATGGCCTGGCGGTACTCGGCCCAGTCCGGATAGGAGCGTCCATTGACCCGCTCAAAATAGTCGACGAGTTGCTCGACAGTCTCGTCATCGGGTTCAGCTGCGATTGGCGACAACGTCACTCGTCCGTCAAAGGAAGATACGACCAGGAGTCCGGGTCAGTTAGATGCATGACTGCCCGACCGTCACGGCGGAGGTTTCTTGTCTTGGCTCGACCGTCGGTCAGTGAAATCACGAACTCGCCATCGGCCACGAAGTACACGATGTCGGACGATTGAGGCCGCCCGTCGGACCGAATCGTGATCATCACCCCGTGCGTGTGTTGTGCCGCCCAGGTCAACGCCGTGTCGAGATCCATGCCGCATCCTAGGTGCCAGCGAACCGACCCGGTCAGCGCCGTGTCGAGATCGGGCGAGGGGTTTCGGGCTACTCTCCCAACGACATGTCCATCCCCGGCCGGTTCCTCCCCGAAGCGCCACCAGCGGCGCGGCCGTCGTTCTGGAGACTGCGCCACGAGAGCGCTGGGCGACGGCGGTGAGCGTCGTCCTCGCCGCCTACCTGACATCGATCGGGTTGTCTGAAACCCAGATTGGCGTCGTCGTCACCGGCACCCTGCTCGGGAGCGCAGCGCTCACGCTGTATGTCGGGTTCCGGGCCAGGGCCAGAGCCGTCAACGAGTCCTGAGTCTGATGTCGTTGCTCATGATCGCGACGGGCATCGGTTTTGCCACCTTCACCAGTTTCTGGCCGCTCGCCCTTGTCGGCCTCATCGGCACGCTCAACCCGAGCAGCGGCGATGTCAGCGCGTTCCAACCGACCGAGCAGGCTGCCTTGCCGATGACGGTCGACGGCTCAGAGCGGACCGCGCTCTTCGCCCGCTACAGCCTGATCGCCACGCTCGTCGCCGCCGTAGGCGCCGCGTTTGCTGGCGTCCCGGAGTGGGTGGCAGCTCGAAGCGGCGTGTCTGATCAGAGCGCCCTACGCAGTGTCTTCCTGGTTTACGCCCTACTCGGCCTCGTGCTCTTGAGCCGCTATCGACGACTCAGCACTGCGGTGGACGTGCCAGCCGCCAGCCGCCGCGCGCTCGGCCGTCCGCTCACCGTCTACCGCCTCGCGGCGCTCTTTAGTCTCGATTCTTTTGGTGGCGGATTCACGATCACCGCCATCATCGTGCTGTGGCTCCAACGACGCTTCGATTTGTCGCTGGCCGTTTCCGGCGCCGTCTTCTTCTGGGCCGGTCTGCTGTCGGCGTGGTCCCAGCTACTCGCGCCTCGCCTTGCCGCCCGCATTGGCTTGATCCGCACGATGGTCTTCACCCACCTGCCGGCCAACGTCTTTCTGATCTTGGCCGCGTTCATGCCCCATGCTGGGTTGGCCGTTGGCTGCCTCCTCCTACGATCGGCGCTGTCGCAGATGGACGTGCCAGCCCGAAGCTCCTACGTCATGGCCGTAGTCACGCCAGAGGAACGGCCAACGGCGGCGAGCGTCACGAGCGTGCCCCGTAGTCTCGCCGCTGCCCTACCGCCCATCGGCGCCGGCTGGCTTCTGAATCAGACCACCTTTGGCTGGCCACTGGTGATCGGTGGCTCGATCAAGATCGTCTACGACCTGGCGTTGCTGAGGCAATTTCGCCACGTCCGACCGCCCGAAGAAACGAGCTAGCCGACACCCCGTCAACGGGTGAGCGTCGTGCTGGCTAGCGTGACGGGGGGCTAGAGGATTTGGCTGAGGAAGAGTTGGGTTCGCGCTTCTTGGGGATTGGTAAAGAAATGCTCGGGGGTACCCACCTCGACGATTTCACCATCGGCCATGAACACGACGCGGTCAGCGACCTCACGGGCGAACCCCATCTCGTGGGTCACACAAATCATGGTCATGCCCTCCGATGCGAGGTCTTGCATCGTGTCGAGAACTTCCTTCACCATTTCGGGGTCGAGGGCCGAGGTTGGCTCGTCGAAAAGCACGACTTTGGGCCGCATGGCCAGCGTGCGAGCAATCGCCACCCGCTGCTGCTGACCGCCCGAAAGTTGCCCCGGGAACTTGTTGGCCTGCTCAGGGATCTTGACCCGCTCGAGTAGTTCGAGCGCATGCGCCTCGGCCTCGGCCTTGGGGATACGACGCACCTGGCGTGGGGCCAGCGTGATGTTGTCGAGGATCGTGAGATGAGGGAAGAGGTTGAATCCCTGGAACACCATGCCCGTCTCGCGACGGATTTCTTGGATGTTGCGCACGTCGTTTGACAACACGACGCCATCGACCACGATGGTGCCGTCGTTGTGCTCTTCGAGCCGGTTGATACACCGGATGAGTGTCGACTTGCCGGAGCCAGACGGCCCGATGACGACCACCACTTCCTGGCGACCGACCTTCATGTTGATCGACTTCAAGGCATGAAACTCGCCGTACCACTTGTTCATATTCTCGATGTCGATCATGACATCGCCGGTTCCGGCAATCTTTGTTGCGTCGGCAAACACACTTGTCGAGGTCATCGGGTTCCCACTCCTAGCTTGCGTTCGAGATTTTGTGATTCACGGCTCATGGCGAACGTGAACGCCCAGTAGCCGAAGGCCACGAAGACGAGCGTCTCGGCGTGACCGACCGCCCGGAATTCTGGTTGACCGTGGATGAGGTCACGGACGCCGAGGAACTCGGTCAGGCCCACGATGAAGACGAGCGACGTGTCTTTGAACATCGAGATGAACTGGCCGACCATTGACGGGATGACCGCCCGAAGGGCCTGCGGCAACACGATCAATCGCATGGTCTGGGTTGGCGCCAGACCCAGCGCTTGACCCGCTTCGGTTTGCCCCTTAGGCAATGCCTGCAAGCCGCCACGGACGATTTCAGCAACGTACGCCGCGGTAAATAGCGTCATCGCGACAATGGCTCGGGTGACATTCGAAATCGAGGTCGACCCGATGAAGAAGCCAAGCAAGAACTGGCCCATGAAGAGCAACGTGATCAGCGGGACGCCGCGGATGATCTCGATGTAGATCGTGGCCATCCATCGAATAACGGGCAACTCCGATCGACGAGCCAGCGCGAGTAAGAGGCCGATCGGGAACGAGAAGACGGTGGCGCATGCCGCGAGGGTCAGGGTGAGGAGCAGGCCACCCCACTTCTCCCATCCAACTGCTTGGTAGTCGAAGAAGCTGTAGATGACCTTGATCACCACCGCCGTGACAACGACGACGCCCACCTTCATAGCGACACCAGCGAGGCCCGCCGGAACTAGCTTGCCGGCCCGCTGCCAGGCCACGACCCCCAACACGAGGGCCGCTGGAATCCATGCCGCCCCGGCCGTACCGATCACCGTTTGGTAGGCACCAACAACAGCCAGTGCCCCGGCCACGAAACCAAGATTGCCGGGCAGCAGTCGAGCGCCAGCGAAACAGGCAACCCCAACCGCGATGGCGCCCAACACGATCAGCAAGGGCGTCACGGTGTGGATGAAACTCAGGCAGACAACGACAAAAAGGATGATCGACCAGAACCGGCGAACGAGGCCGAGCGGGGTCTCTTTGGTGACCTCGAGGCCAGCCGCACGCGCCTTTCGCTCGGTGGCGGCACTGTTTGCCCCTGCAAACAATCCCGCAGCCCCGGCAATGGCCAACGCCTGGATGACCACCCGCCACAGCTGGTTGTTGGGCTCGACCCGCGGGTAGGGGCCCACGAGGAACAGGGTCAGGTTGGTCTTCACTGCGGTCCACTGGCCGGTGATGAACACGAAGCGGAAGAGGCGATACCCCAAGTAGGCAGAAATGAGCCCAAGCACGACGGTGACGATCGAACCCGACGTCGAGTTGAAGAGATTCTTCTTCACCCACTGGCCGGGTGACGACTCGTTGGCGGGTGGCATGGCGGAGACGGTTGTTGCAGCCATATCAGCGCCCCACAATCTGCAGCTTGTTGTTGACGACGTTGAGGATGGCCGAGATCGCCAACGAGAAACTCAGATAGATGAGCATGGCCACCGCGATGCCCTCGAGCGCCGGCTTGCCGTTGCCGATGAGGGTTTTCACCAGTGCCGTGATCTCGGGAAAGGCGACGACCGTGCCCAGCGAGGTGTTTTTCACCAGGTTGAGGAACTGATTGATGCCCGACGGGATGGCAATGCGGAGCGCCTGCGGCAAGATCACGAAGCGGTAGCGCTGGAACCCCGATAGGGCGAGCGCATTCGACGCTTCCGACTGGCCCTTAGCCACCGCTTGGATCGAACCGCGGATGATTTCGGCCAGGTGACTGCCGGTATACAACGCCAAGGCCAGCGTGAGCGACCAATACCCGGAGTTCGTCGTGAAGCCGTTTTCGACCAGTCGACGATTTTCCGACAGCGCCGGCCAGCTCATCGAGAACGGGCGTCCCAGCGCGATGTAGCCGAGAATGGCGATGCCGAAGAAGGTGCCAAGCGACCAGAGCAGCTTGCGATCGGGGGCGCCGGTCTTGTCGTTCACGCTTTGGCGCCAGCGGCGAACCGCGAACACGGCAACGACTGCCAGCGCTAACAGGATCCAATAGAGGCCCATGTTGGCGTTGCCAAAGATCGACGGGATACCGATGCGTTCGTTCGACAACATCAGCAGGTTGTTGTCGGTGCCTGGGAGCTTGATCTCTTTGGCTTCGCTGAAGATGGGCAGCGGCCCATAGGTGAAGACGGCGGCACCGAAGAAGATGATGATGACGAGCGGAGGGATGTTGCGAAGCACCTCGACGTACAGGGTTGCCAGCTTGTTGACGAGCCAGTTGGAGGACAACCGGCCGATACCAACGATGAGTCCGAAGACGCTTGCGAGGCACAATCCCAACCAGGGCCGAGGCGAACGTGTTCTGAATTGCGACCCTGAACATCTTCCATACCGGCGAGGTTGGATCGAAGCTCGAGTCGCGGATCTTGAACGATGTTGGCGACTTCAAGAACTTGATGAAGTCTGGCTCGATCCCGATGGCCTGCAGGTTCGTCAGCAGATTTCCGATGAGCCATCGGAGTAGCACGACCACCGCGAGGGCCAGGATCTGGCCTCCAATACGGATGTTCTTGACATCTCTCAGAATGGTGGCTTTGTCGACGCAGCTGGTGCTGCCATTCGTTCTCGCTCTCCCTTGACCGGCAAATCACAGCGGGGCAGCGCCACCGAGGCGCTCCCCCACCGAAATCATCCGCTCAGCGAACTAGCGGAACGGAGGACCGTACATGAGACCACCATTGGTCCACAGGTCGTTCGGTGAGCCTTCGAGCGTGAGACCGATTGGCACGATGTTGGCGTTGTAGATCTCTTCGTAGTTGCCGACCTGACTAACAGCCTGCACCGCGAAGTCGGCCGGAAGACCGAGTCCTGGATCGAAGCCAGCTTCCTTGCCGACGAATCGGAGGACGTTGGGATCGTCGCCGCTGTAGCTGGCGATATTGGTCGAATCGAGACCGAACTCCCACGCCTGAACCGTGGCCATAACAGCCCAGTTGACGACCTGCGCCCATTCGGTGTCACCGTCGGCGACCATGGGGCCAAGTGGCTCCTTGGAGATGATTTCACCCATGATGAACTGCTCCTCGCCGCCTTCGCCTTCAATGGCGGACTTGAACGAAGCGAGCTGTGACGCGTCCGACGTCCATGCCTCGCACTGGCCACTTTCGTAGGCCGGGCGGAGCTGGTCGTTGGATTCGAACACAACCGGGTTGAACGCAATGCCACGAGCGCCGAAGACGGACGTGAGGTTG
The DNA here is from genome assembly GCA_041394345.1 of Acidimicrobiales bacterium. Taxonomy (GTDB): domain Bacteria; phylum Actinomycetota; class Acidimicrobiia; order Acidimicrobiales; family SZUA-35; genus JBBKWJ01. The sequence goes on from JAWKIN010000008.1 coordinate 73,919, forward strand.
AGCTCGGTGGTGGTGCCGGACTGGACGCAGATGTTGGCATCAGCGAGGTCTTCGAGGGTGGTGAACCCCGAGGCCTTGGTGACCATCATGCCCTGGCCGTCGTAGAAGGTTGGGAACAAGAAGTTGCCACCCTCGTTGCCGTCGCGAGTAGCCGTCCAGGTGGTGTTGCGGATAAGGACATCAACCTCACCGGACTGGACAGCGGTGAAGCGAGCTTCAGCCGACAGCGGAATGTAGTTGACCTTCGTGGCATCGCCCAGAACCGCAGCCGCAACGACCTTGCAGAAGTCCGTATCGAAGCCGGAGTACACGCCGCTCGAATCGACCTGGCCGAAGCCGGGGAGACCGTCGTTTACGCCGCAGTTGAGCGAGCCACGCTCGGTAACGGCAGCCAGGTGGCCACCGGAAGCAGCGGCGCCTTCGCCGCCGTCAGCTGAGTCGCCCGAACTATCGCTTGAGCAAGCTGAAACCACGAACGCCAGCGCCATGAGCGCAGCGACGAGCCGAAGCAATTTGCTTTGTTGCATAAGTCATCCTCTCATTATGAGATATGTGCCACCGGTCACGATGGCGGAAGGAACCGTAGCAGTCAAGGCTCGGCTTGCCGTCCGCCGACAACTTAACCGTCACAATCGGCATCAGCGTCAAATCCTGGCATACGGGTCAGGGTTTGAATCGCCCGGAAAGGCAGCCCTCGGTCGGGGCAGGCTCTTTTGGCAGGCCAAGAACGTTTTCACCGATGATGTTGTGCTGGATCTCGTCGGTCCGCCCGCAATCGATTGCGCTGGGGTCGACAGGAGTGCATGACCACAATTGTGTCCGTCGGGTTGCCCGTGTCGCTCAACATGGCGTTTGCACCGGGGATCATCGTGTGCACCTGATTACATCGTCGGGCCACCTCCGACAGGGCCAGCTTGCCGATCGATCCCTCCGATCGGTGGTCGTCCGAGCGCTTGCTCGGCCTTGGCCCGCTCAGCTGTCCACCCAGCGGCCCGATGAAAGCTGTGGAGCTTCATCATCTCTTGTCGCAACACGGGGTCGGCGGCCTTACCCGATGACTTGGCTCGCTCGAACACCAGATCAATGCGCCCCTGGCGCTGGGGGTACCAGACGTAGGTCTTTCGGTATTCCTCCGCTTCAACCCTCGCTTCGTCGATTACCCGCCCGTGCGCGTCGGCCGCAAACTCCACGTCGCGGATGCCAGCGAACGAGCGCTCGTGAGCAGCGTCCCCGGGCCGCTCCACCCCGCCCCCAACCTCACCAACGACGTTGGCGGCCAGGGGGCACGGGCATCGGTCGAAATACTTCGTTGAACAGCGCGTGATGATTCATCTGCCGAATAGGCCGCACGTCGACCCCCGGCTGATGCATCTCAAGCGGAAGTAGGTCTGATCCCGCATGCTTCGGTGCGTCCCAATCAGATCGAGCAACGAGGATGGCCATGTCGTGATCGGCCGATGTGTTGAACCTTCTGCTTGTTGATGACCCACTCGTCGCCATCGCGTTCGGCCGTTGCCTGCAAGCGGCGAGGTCGGAACCAGCGCCCAGCTCGCTGAAAAAGCTGACGCAAGGTCAGCTCGCCGGTGAGCATGCGGCGGAGGATGCGTGGCCTTGAGTTGATCCAGGCGTGGTCGTACATCGTCGGGGCGGCCAGCATCGTGCCCGCGCCAAGCAGCGCCAGCCACACCACCGAGACGCCGGATCGTTTGATGGGCAATGCGGTCAACCCAGGCGGGCATGGCCTGGCCAAACCACTGCTCACTCCATTGGGACGGCCCAGCCAGACGCCGCAGCAGCTCGCGCCACGCCACGAGCGACAGGTTCGGGTCCCAGGTGGACCGGAACCACGCCGACACGTCGCGTTCGATTGAAGCTTCAGAAACAGCCATGCCCGGACGCTATGCGGCATCGGTCAGCTTGTCGAGACTGACACTCGGACGGGCCGGGCCCGGTGAACGCCGCCCTAGGGTTGCCTCCTGGTGGCCGATTCGGCTAACGATCTGCTGCTCCAGCGAGACAATCAGGTCGTGGAGGGTGTGCTGGTCCTCGAGCGGATGCCGCAGCGGCTTGTCGTCTATGACCGAGTAACGGTTACACGACGTCCGACACGCACGCTGACGAAGGTAGCCCGCCTCCTCGAGCTCGTGAATGATCCGCTGCACCGCCCCGATGGTGATACCAACCGCAGTCGCGATGTCGCTGTCGCATCTCGGGATTACGACTGAGCGCAATCAGGATGTGGGTGTAGTTGGTAGAGAAACGTCCAGGGTGAGGTCGTGATTCGTACTCATTTGACATCGCTTTCAGAATACCCTTTCTCGCTCGTTCCATTCTGGAAGTCCGCGGGAGCAGACGACGGCGAAGGTCACCGCAGTGAGCGGCGCAACAAACCAGAGGAGCACGAAGGCGAATCGATTCGACGCCTGGTGCCCGGAAGCGTCCAATGCCAAGAAGACCACGTAGGCGACGTAGTAGGCGACGAACACGGCGCCCTCCCAACGATCGAGCCGGTTGCCCCATAGGACGACGGGCAGGCACGCCACCGCGGCAACAACCATCACGGGAAGATCGAGCCGTATCAGATCGTCAGTCAGGCCGATGCCATTGCCAGCCGCAGGCGCCGAAACGCCGAGTACGAACAGGATGTTGAAGATATTGGAGGCCGACGGCGTTGCCGATGGCGGTCACGACGCCCCTGTGGCGCGCGATCACCGTTGTCACGATCTCGGGCGCCGATGTGCCGAGGGCCAGGACCGTTAACCCAACGACTAGCTCGGGCACGCCCCGAGAGCGCCAGATCCTCGGCCCTGACACCACGAAACGAAGCAGCGACAGCCGCCAACGCGCTCCAACGCCGACGAGCAGCGAGCCGACCGCACACGCACCACCGAAGCGCGGACGGCTCGGCTCAGCCTCCGCCTCGGCCGGTTGTCCATGACTCGCGGTGCGGAGCGTCCACAGCACAGGCCCAATCGCCCCAGCCACGAGCACTCCGCCGTCGAGCGACAGCGTCCGTCGACCAGCAGGAGGGCAAGGAAGCCGAGATCATGATCGGTATGTCCCAGCGAACAAGTCGGCTCACCACCTGCACCGAGCCAAGGGCGGCCACGATGCCCAGCACGAACGGGACGTTGGCGATGTTTGACGCGACCACCGACCCAACCGCAGGTCGGTGTCGTCGGCAGCGACCGACTGGGCACGACCGCCATCTCCAGGCGCGCACTCGTGCGGCGGCAACGATGGTAAGCCCGATCACCATCGGACTCAGGCCGAATCGACGCCCGATCGAGGCCGCTCCGTCAACGACCAGGTGGCCGCCGAGCACGAGCCCGAACAAGCCACCAACAAACGAAATGAGGCCGACCACACATACTCCATAGATGTCGTCAAAAAGGTCTTTTTAAATATACCTTTCTTATTGCATTCTTTGCAACAGACCTATACAATCAATTCAATCATGTGGCTTTTGTTGTTCGCTCATCTCTGTGGAATCGTCGCCACTGGATTCGCGGGGCGGCGATCGATATCCTCGGCTTCGCACCGCGGCGCTGGCACCAGCGGCGAGCACGCTTTGGGCGGCCGCACAACTTGTGGGTGATCGCCCGCCCACTGTCACCCAACTGGTCTGGGTCGACCAACTTGGCCTCGCCCTGCGGTTCCGCTCAGACTCGCTCGCCCTTTTGATGACCCTGCTGGTCTCAGGAATCGAGGTTGCTGTCTGTGTTTATGCAGCAGGTTACTTCGAGCGACACGCCGCCAGCATTGTCCGCTTCCCGATGACGCTCCTTGCGTTCTCGACCGCGATGTTGGTCTCGTCTGGTCGGACTCGATCTGGGCATCTTCATTTTCTGGGAACTGACCTCAATCACTTCATTTCTTGCTCGTGGGACACAAGAACACTGCCGACGATATTCAGAAAGCGGCCATAGAAGCACTCCTGATAACGGGCGTTGGAGGCTCGCATTACTGGCTGGAGGCTCCTGGTCCTGGTGACGCCGACTGGCTCGATACGCTGACCGATCTCGTCCCGGCAACGGGACCAGGCGCATCGATCGCAGCCATCTTGATCATGATCGGTGCGGCGACGAAGTCGGCCCAGGTGCCATTCCACGTATGGCTCCCTGGAGCGATGGCGGCCCCCACACCGGTCAGCGCCTACCTCCACTCGGCCACCATGGTCAAAGCCGGCGTCCTCCTCGTCGCCGTCTGCGGACCGGCGTTCGCCGACACGGCCAGCTGGAAGTATCTGGGCCTCGCGTTCGGTATCAGCTCCATGATCTGGGGCGCCGTTGGGGCGCTGCGTCACCGAGACGCCAAGCTCATTCTGGCGTGGGGCACGGTGTCGCAACTCGGACTCCTCGTGACCTTGCTCACCGTCGGCACCGCCAAGGCGGCCTTCGCGGCACTCTCCATCCTCGTGGCCCACGCCTTGTTCAAGGCCGCCCTGTTCGCCATCGTGGGCGAGATCGACATCCGGACCGGCACGCGCGACATCACGCAACTCGGCGGACTCGCTCGACGCATGCCACTCACCGCGATTGCCGCGGCTGCGGCGGGCTTGTCGATGGCCGGCGTTCCGCCGCTTGTTGGCTTCGCCGCGAAAGAAGCGGCGATCGAGGCGGCACTCGGCCTGTCGGGAACCGATGCAGCAATCGTTGGCACGGCCGTCGTGCTTGGCTCCGTCTTGACTGTGGCCTACACCGTGCGGTTCCTGATCGCCGTCTTCGGTCCTGGGCCCGACATTGCCGTGGCGAAGGCGCGCCTGGCGATGACTATTCCTATTTGCACACTCAGCGCCCTGGGGCTTGTCGCCTTCGTCTGGATCGGTACGACCAACGCCATCATCATTCCTGCGGCGGCCGAGATCAATCCGGCAGCAGCAACGTACCAACTGTTCCGCTGGCCGGGTCTCACACCGGGTCTCGCCACATCGATGGTCGTGGTAGCCGTCGGCTCGGTCATTGGGTTCGCTCTGAGCCAGCGTCCAGTCCCGGCCGTGCCAGCACCGGTCGGCCAACGACTCGTCGACCGATCGATCGATGGCGTCCTTCGTGGCGCGCCGAAATTCACTGGCTACATCCAACACGGCTCATTGCCGGTGTACCTCGCCACGATGGCCGGGGCCGCAACCGCCGCATCACTGCCGTTCTTCGTCGACGTCTCCTCCGCTGGCTTGGTGCTGTGGAACTCGCCCCTCGAAGGCCTGTTGTCGTTGGCCATCGTGGCCAGCTCGATAGCGGCCGCCCTGGTGAACAAGCGGCTCGATGCTGCGCTGACACTTGGCTCGGTCGGGATTGCGATCTCTGGCGTTTTCGTGCTCTACGGCGCACCCGACCTGGCGCTTACCCAACTACTGGTCGAGACAATCATCGTGGTCGGTTTTGTGATCGGCCTCGGACATCTGCAACGCCAGTTTCCGCGACCAACCGGATCGTGGCGACTCGCTCGCGTGACCATCGCCGGACTCGGCGGCAGTGCCGTTGTTGGCGCACTACTTAGCGCACGTCATGCGTCCGTCGGCGTGGCGCCAATCGAGGGTCTCACGGCAGGGGCCGTCGACACCGGCGGCGGCAAAAACGTCGTCAACGTAATCCTCACCGATTTGCGCGCGCTCGACACCATGGGTGAAGTCGTTGTCCTTGCCGTCGTTGCTGTCGGACTCCTCGCCCTTTCCGGCAACCGGGCTGCTTTGGGCGCCGGGAGGCCGCTCGGCAACTCCCGTTTCGGCGAGGCCCAGCGCGACGACATCGTTTGTGGCCCAACAGGGCATCCAAGTCGTCTCGCCGCTCGCAATCGTGGCCGCGACGTATCTCCTCTTCGCTGGACACAACAACCCCGGAGGCGGGTTCGCTGCGGGTCTCGTCGTCGGAGCCGTCGCCACCCTGCGTTCGCTCAGCGGACTACCGCAACCCTTCCGGGCCCAACCGCTGGTCGCCGGTGGACTCGCCATCGTTGCCGTCGTGGCTGTGTTACCCATGCTCTGGGGTGATCCACTCCTCGACCAGTCGGTCATCTCGATCGATGTGCCAGTCCTCGGCACTATCAAATCCGGGTCGGCGCTGCCGTTTGACATCGGCGTCGCCGCCATCGTCGTTGGACTCGTCATCTCGCTACTCAGCGGTCTTACCGACACGACTCCGAAAGCGACTGAACAATGAGCATCTCCCTGTTGATCGCAATTGGCGCCCTGACCTCGGTGGGGATCTATCTCATCACCGCGCGTTCCTTGAGCAGAATCATCCTTGGCTTCGCCCTGCTGGGCCATGCGACTGTCTTGGCTCTCCTGGCATCGGGAGGGCCGCCCGGATCGGCGCCGATTGCACCGACCGACGCTGACGTGTCCAACCCAATGCCCCAGGCGCTTGCCTTGACGGCCATCGTCATCTCGTTTGGCCTGTCGCTATTCCTCCTCTCGCTGGCCCGTCGCCAGCAGGAGTTGACGGGCGACGATCTTGTCGAGGACGACATCGAAGACCGCAGAATCGCGAGGCTCACATGAGCATCCTCATCGCGCTCACCCTTCTCGCCCCGCTGGCCTCGGCTGTTGTCGCCCTACTGGTGCGAGGCCGCCAAGGCATCCGAGACGCGGCCACCGTCGCCGGGCTCGGCACGGCAGCCGCCGCGGCAATCGGGTTGCTCGTCGGGGTTGCCCAGTCCGGCACCGTAGTTGTCCGCGTCGGCGGCTGGGCCCCCGATCTCGGCATCGTGCTGGTAGCCGACCTGATGGCCGCACTCGTCTTGCCGGTGGCGCTGGTGATTGTCCTCGTGGTCGAAATATTCGCCATCGGTCAACGCCGGCTTGCCTGGGGCGCAAACCCGGCATTCGCGGGGCCGTTGACGTCGGTCCTGACCACCGGGGTGGCGTTGGCCTTCCTCACCGGCGACCTCTTCACGCTTTTCGTCGCCTTCGAAATGATCCTGGTCTCAAGCTATGTCCTACTCACGCACCAAGGCCAGCGGGCGCAGATCCAAGCCGGCATGACCTACGTGGCCATGAACCTCTTCGCCTCCACCCTGTTCCTCTTCGGCCTCGCATTCGTCTACGCCGCCACCGGAACTGTCAACATGGCACTATTGGCAGAACGGGTGCCAGAACTTTCTGATGGCGTTCGACTCGGAATCGGTGCCTGGTTCTTCGTCGTCTTCGGCACCAAGGCGGCCGTGCTGCCCTTGTTCTCGTGGCTACCCGACTCGTACCCAACCGCGCCAACAACGATCACCGCAGTTTTCGCTGGCTTGCTGACGAAGATTGGCCTCTACGCGATGATTCGTTTCCACACGCTGACCGGCATGGACGACCTCAGCCCACTGTTCCTCGTCATTGCTGGTTTGACGATGGTGGTCGGCGCAGTTGGCGCTCTCGCTCAATCTGATGTCAAACGCGTGCTGTCGTTTCACATCATCAGTCAGATCGGCTACATGCTGGTGGGCTTGGGGTTGTTTTCTGTCGCTGGCACCACGGGTGCCATCCTCTTCTTGGTTCACCACATGCCGGTCAAGACCGTGTTGTTTCTCGTCGGCGGGCTTATCGAAAACGAGCAGGGCAGCAGCTCCCTCGCGAAGACCGGCGGGCTTGCGGCCCGGCGACCGATCATTGCGGTCCTCTTCGCCGTTCCCGCACTGAGCCTCGCTGGCATCCCCCCGTTTTCGGGGTTCGTGGCCAAGGTGGCGGTCATCCACGCTGGCGTCGAGCAAGCTGAGCCAATCATCGTTGCTGCGGCGCTCGTCGCCGGGGCCTTGACCTTGCTGTCGATGGCCAAGCTTTGGATCGGTGTCTTCGGGGCGACCATCCCGTCGCCACGGCGCCAGTCGCCGCCGTGGAGCAGCGGACCATGGTTGCCGCTACCGGCGTTGCGGTGGCCGGAACGCTCCTCATCTCGGTAATGGCGGGAACCCTGTTTGATCTGAGCAACCGGGCTGCGATCGACCTTCGCACGCCTGGTGTCTACATCGAGGCGGTGGGCCGATGATGTCGGCTCGCGTCGCCACACGGCTCGGGTTGTACGGTGCGCTCGTCGCGGCATGGCTTGCGCTCTGGCAAGACATCTCGGCCGCCAACCTCTTGTCTGGCGTGGCGCTCGTCGGCGCTACGGCGCTCGTCCGTATCGGAGCGCGCCCCGCTCCGTACGTCCGACCGGTCGCCCTTCTCAGGCTGCTCGGACTTGTCCTTGCCGACCTCGCGGTCTCAACGGTGCAGGTTGCTCGCACCATCGTGCGGCCCGGCGGCGTCACCGACGAAGCGATCATCGCAGTTCAGGTGGCCGAGGAGCATCGCCATCATTGGCTGCTTCTGGTCAGTGCCATCACGCTTAGTCCCGGCACCGCCGTCGTCGACACCAACCAAGCGAGCGGGACACTCTACGTTCATCTGCTCGACCACCGCCGACGAGGTTCGACCGAGGCGACGGTGCACCGTCTCGCGGCACTCGCCAACGCGGCGTTTCCACCCAACGTCCGGAAGGTGACCTCATGACAACCGTAGCCATGATCCGGATTCGTCTTCGCGGCGCGTGCGGCGTCTATCGATTGCTCATGGGGCCGACACTTGCTGATCGGATCGTGGCGATGGACGTTGCCCTCATCGCCCTTATGGGCTGCATCACGATCGATGCGGCCACTCGGGCCGACACCACCAACCTGATCCTGCTTGTTGTGCTTGCGATCGTTGGTTTTACCGCCACGGTCGCGGCCAGCCGATTTGTCGAGGACACCACGTCATGACCCACGCCGCCGAACTCCTCATGGCGATAGGCGGCGGCATTACTGCCCTTGGCGTTGGCCTGCTGCGTTTGAAAACTCCTTTTGCTCGCTTCCGCGCGGCAGGCAAGGCAAGTCCCGTCGCCTTCATCGTCACCGCTCTTGGCGCGGGGGTCATCATTGGCCCAGCCGGAGGCGCACTCCTCGCCGTCGCGGCTGCCGCATGACGCTGACACTCCCCCTCGGGGTCCACCTCTTGTTCCGGGCGGCCCACCGCTCCGGCGAGTACCGAGATCTACTCATCGACGAACTGGCCGATGGACACCGCTCGAGCGGCGAGGGGTCAGCAGAAAATAATCGTGGCGTTTGCATCCAAACCGCGCCCCATCTCCGTAGTACCAACGAAACCTACTGTTGGGAGACAGAGATGAATGTACGACTTACCCGCCTGATGGCGGCAATTATGGCCCTGTCACTCGTGGCCGCTGCGTGCGGTTCCGATGGCTCAACCGACACAGCAACAACCACTGCTGCAGCCGCTGGAACCACTGAGGCGCCAGCCGCTGAAACCGAGACAACCGAAGCGGCCCCAGCCGAAACCGAAACGACCGAGATGATGGAAGAAGCGGCTGAAGACCCCGGCACAATCGTCGACGCCGCCGTAGCCGCTGGCGACTTCACGACCTCGTGGCCGCAGTCCAGGCCGCTGGCCTCGTTGAAACCCTCAGCGGACCCGGTCCCTTTACTGTCCTCGCCCCGACCGACGAGGCCTGCAGCGGCGTTGGAAGCACTCGGCATGACCGCCGAGGATGCTTGCCGATACCGAGCTTTGACCCAGGTCCTGACCTACCACGTCCTTGCGGGCGAGGTTCCTTCCTCGACCGTAGTCACGCTGAATGGTGAGTCAGTGGCAACCCTCAACGGTGCCGATATCACCATCACCGTTGATGGCGACGCCGTCATGATCAACGACGCCAACGTAACGGCCGTCGACATCATGGCGAGCAATGGCATCATCCACGTCATCGACGCAGTCCTCTACCCCCGGCGGGTGAGCATCGCGGGTGGGATGGATGTCGGACCTCTCCCCGGCATCCATCACCCACTGCCACGTATGACGATCCCGCCCAGGTACAATCCCACGGTGTCGACCGTAGACCATCGTCAATTGGGTGCAGTCGAGACGGCTTTCGTTCGGGGTGATGAGCACGCGCTTCGTGCTGTCTACGACGCACATGGTTCGCTGATCTACACGTTCTGCAAGCGAGCACTTGGCGACGACCACGCCAGCGACGTCACGCAAGAAGTCTTCGTTAGCGCCTGGCGGGCTCGGAGCCAGTTCGACCCGGCCAAGGGCAGCCTGGCCGCTTGGCTCACGGGCATCGCCAAAAATCGGATCATCGACCATTTCCGAACCGAGCGCCGGCATGCCGCGGAGCCGCATGACGAACGCAGGTCCGAGTCTCCGGTGGAGGCCGAAGTCGACCAGGTTGGCGATCGCCTCGTGGTCGCCGATGCGCTTCGCACGCTGCCCGAGCGTTCCCGTCACGTCATCGAACTCGCCTATCTCAGCGATCTGACTCACGCCGAAATTGCTACCAAGACGGCCTTGCCACTCGGCACCGTGAAAAGCGATATTCGAAGGGGCCTCGCATCAATCCGTCGTCACTTGGAGCACTCGAATGACTGACAACGCCCAGCCTGACGACTACGCCCACGTCGAGGCGATCCTCCGGCAGCTGACGTCGGAAGACGCCACACTGGTCAGCCCGCCGCCAAGCGTGTGGGCTGGAATCGACGCCGCAGTATCCGAGTTGCCCAGCGACACTGCTGTTCCCAGCGACACTGCTGTTTCTCACGACACTGCGGTTACTAACGACACTGTTGTTTCCCTCGACGCTCGGCGTCGCCGCAGTCGCCTCCTCCTTGCCGCCGCCGCGGCCGTGCTCGTCGTCGGAGGCACCGCAATCGCCAGCCAGCTGCGCCCGAGCACCGTCGATGTAGTGGCGACGGCCGAACTGACCTACGACCCCGACTCCTTCGATGCGCTTGGCGCCAACGCAACCGCCGTGGTGTCGCTCGTCGATGACGACGGCACGCTCCGGCTAACGATCGACGAGGCTCAGCTCCCGGCGTCGCTCGGCGACACTGCCGATCTTGAGATCTGGCTTATCGAGCCAGACGCAGGCGGCCAGGTGGCCGATCTTGTCTCCATTGGCATCGTTGATCCCGACCGCCCTGGCGACTTCGCGATCCCGGCCAACTACAACACCGATGACTACTTCATCGTCGATATCAGCGTTGAACCGCACGACGGTGATGCAACCCACTCAGGGCGGTCGATCCTCCGCGGACCGCTCACCAAGACGTGACCGGCATCGTCTGGTTTCGACGAGACCTCCGTCTTGACGACAACCCTGCCTGGGCGGCCGCAACGGCCGAATGCCAAAACGTCGTCGCGCTCTTCGTCCTCGAGCCCCAGCTGCTTCACGCCGCGAGCGACGTGCGACGCAATCAGCTCCTGGGCCATCTCGCCGCCCTCAACGAATCACTTGTTGGCCTCGGCGGCATGCTCGTCGTCAGACATGGACCGGCTCAGACTGCAGTCCCGCGGCTCGTTGACGAAGTTGGGGCAACGGCCCTGTTTGTCAACGTCGACGCCACGCCATTCTCCATGGCCCGCGACCGCGCCGTTGCCCGCTCGATCAACATCCCTGTTCGCCCGTACCACGGGACCGTTGTTCACGAGCCGGGCAAGGTGCTCACCAAGGCCGGCACGCTCTCCCAGGTATTCACGCCGTTCTACAAAACCTGGAGCGTCACGGCGCAGACACCATGGCCTTCCCCAGGGCCCGGACGACCCATTACGCACGCAAGCGACGAGTTGCCGGCGCCGAGTGGCCCGGTTCGACAGGTCCCGGGACAAGTTGCTGCGTGGAACCGCCTCGATGACTGGCTCGGCCGGGTCGAGTCGTATCCAACGCCTCTTGATCTGCCGTCGATCGACGGCACGTCAGACCTTTCGGCCGATCTAAAGTTTGGGACACTCTCCCCTCGTGCCATTGCCGAGACACTCGATACGACGCAGCCAGGGCACGAAACCTTCTTACGGCAGATCGCCTGGCGTGACTGGTGGGCGCACACGCTTGTGCGCCATCCCGATCTCGCCAACACGGAGCTCAAGCCCAACTATCAGGCGATCGTGTGGCGGAACAACAATGACGACTTCGAACGGTGGTGCCGGGGCCAAACCGGCTTTCCCATCGTCGATGCAGGCATGCGGCAACTCGCGGCGACCGGTTGGATGCACAATCGGGTGCGCATGATCACGGCCAGCTTCCTCGTCAAGGATCTCCTGATCGACTGGCGCCGGGGCGAACGGTTCTTCCGTCACTGGTTGGTCGATGCCGACCTGGCCCAAAATGCCGGCAACTGGCAATGGGTTGCCGGAACCGGTCCCGACGCCGCCCCCTATTTCCGGATCTTCAACCCCACCACCCAGTCAAAGAAGTTCGATCCCGACGGCGCCTATATCAAACGCTGGGTGCCCGAGCTCGCTTCGCTACCACGGTCGACGGTGCACGAACCGAGCCTGGCCGGGCCGCTTGAACTGGCACTGCATGGGGTGACGCTCGGTGACACCTACCCCTGGCCGATCGTCGACCACGCCAAGGCACGAACCCGCACACTCGCCGCCTACCGAGCCGCCCTCAACGACGGCCCCTAACGAGCGACCTCGGCAACCCAATCCCAGAGTCGTTCGCGACGAGCTGGTGTGTCTGATCGACGTGTGGTGAAAACCTTGTGGAGCGATCGTTGGCGTCGATCCAGCCAGAAGCAACCATTCGTGCTGAGTGCTTCGTCGTCGGCCGCAAGCCACACCAGCGTGTCGACCCCTTGTGCGGGGGTACGCAAGAACGGTCCCATGATCTTCGAGAACGTCGGCAACGACGCATCGACGCCGGGCGTGTCGGCCCAGCCGGGGTGCATCGCATGGAATCGGATGTTGGCGGCGGGATAGCGCTCCGCCCACATCTCATTGAGGGTGACCTGGGCCCGCTTCGCCCTGGCGTATTGCTCGGTGCCGTTGTACTTCTCGGCCGTCATCTGCAACTGGCTGACCGACAAGGGTGCGGCGTACATCCCGCCCGACGACATCGTGATCACTCGTCCGGTCTCTCCCGCTGCGAGCCGGTCGACCAACAGCGTGGTCAGGAGAAACGGCCCGACCACTTGGCTGGCCACGGTTGACTCGATGCCAGACGACGACTCGGTTCGCTTGCGAGCGAGTGCCCCCGCGTTGTGGACCAGGACATCGAGTCGGTCGTGGTCGGCCAGCAGGGTCGCCGCCAAGGCTCGGACCTCGTCCGGCTCACCCAAGTCGGCCGCGATCTGAGAAATCGCCGCGTTCTTTGTCGACGCGGCTATCTCGTCAACGACGACCTGGTTTCGGGCCGACTGGCGCCCGACGACGACCACCGTGGCCCCGCACCGAGCAACGTGCTCAGCCGCAGCCCGACCAAGACCCGAGGTTGCGCCCGTCACTACAATTACCTGGCCGGTGAGGTCGTACGCATCGAGCCCCTGCCAGTGACCAAGTCGTCGACGGACGCCATACCCGATGTTGGTGAAACTCGTAACTACCGGGGCTTCGAGCAACGCGTCGACGACACCGGCGACCGTCACGACTCGGCCAGGTCGAGTCGACGGCCATGGAGAGCCCGAACCAAACCATCGGTGGCCTTGGTGCCAATCTGATTGAAGCTAAGCCCGAGCAAGGGATCAGCGACGTGGGCCATTCCCTTCAGCGTCAGGACCGCGTCGTACGACACAACAGCGCCCGAGTTGAGCGGCCGGACGCGGATCGTGTCGTGGGATGACAGCAACCGGTTCTCGGCGACGGCCACCAACGCATGGGGCGGATCGAAGCTCGTGGTCAGATACCGAAGCGTCAGTTCTGTGGGCCCGACCCGAACGGCCACGTCGTAGCTCGCATCAAGTCCCGGCTCGCTTCCCGCCACTTGCCGCGACGAGCGCACACCAACATCCCAGCTCGCGAAGTTTCGAAGGTCGGCCATGTACGCGAACGCCTCGTCGACAGCCATTGGAGTTTCGATTTCTACTGAGTATCGAGCCATCTCACATCCTTTGTTTTGGTCATCGATTTGCGAGCGAGTCGACGACGGCGCCAGCACAGCGCCGCCCGGAAAACAACGCCCCCTGGATTGACGCGGTGTCGCGGTGATCACCGCACACGAACAATCCCGTCGAGAGGGCCACCGACTTCTTTGGACTGAACGGTGGAAGTTGTTTGGGCTGACCGTGAGCGATGGCATCAGTGCGGAGGTGGTGCCATCGGTCAACCTCAGAACCCCACATCTGACGAAGCTGGGCTCGAACGGCTGCCTCAATCTTTGGGGCATAGATTCCCGGGCAGGCAGCAGCGATGAGGGCGGAGCCATCGGACGCATACGAGGGAGCAACGTTGGTCATGACCGAGGTGTTGAGTGCTGGGCCCGACTGGGCACCGTCGAGCACGATGTAACGGTCGGCAATGGGCGGCGAGTCGGCTCGGTACCAAACGCAGGTTGCTGGGTTGGAGGCCACGGAGGAGGCCAAGCAAGGCCGAGGCTCGCGGCCCCTCCACGGCTACGACGACTCGCTGGGCTGCGATCGTCCGGCCATCGGCCAGGGTCACCTGTCCAGCGGCTACTGCGTCGACCGGGGAATTGAGGTGGAGGGCCGACGCCGGCAGATGGCTCGCCAACTGACGAGGAGCTCACCCATGCCATTGGCTGGCACGGCCACGTCGCCTTGCACCATCGATCGGAGGATCACATCAAACATTCGGCGACTCGTGGCGAGCGTCGGATCGAGTTGGATGCCGCCAACGAGTGGCCGAAAGAATTGCTCGATCATGCGGCTGCTGAAGCCTTGGGCCTCTAGTGCCTCGAGCGTCGAGCCGTCCTCTTGGCGCAAAAGGGCAACGGCCGACGAGCGGGTCAGTTGGATTCGTTGCCGCAGGATTCGAAGCTTGTCGGGAATCGTTCCCACCGGTGACATCGCCGTCGCGAACACCGTCGATGGGCGTCGCACTGGATCACTGATCAAACGGGTTTGGCTTCCGTCCCAGACGAGTGCGCCCGGCTCGAAGGCCTGGAGGTCGAGTGCCTCCACATCGAACTGGCGGTGGAGTTCCGGGTACGCCGTCAGAAGTACCTGGAAGCCGCGATCGAGTCGGTAACCGTCGACAACATCGGTGCGCACCCGACCGCCAACGCCGTCCGACGCTTCGAGCACGACGACGTCAACGTCGCTCGTGCAGTGCACGTGCGGCCGAGAGTCCAGCGAGGCCAGCACCGACGACGACAACGTCGGCGGAGGATGGAAGTTCGGGTTCGTAGTCGTTCGTCATGGTTGCACCGTGGGTCGAGGAGAAACGGGCGTCGAGGCCGCACGCTGAACTCGGCACTGACTCCTCGTTTGGCCGATCTTAGCTCTCTTTAGTCTTATTTATCCAACTTTAGTGCGTAAAGTTACAATCCGTTCTAGAGTTTGGCCATGGACGACCCCCTGGCTGGCAAGCTCGACTTGCAAATGGCCGCTGATGCGCTCGGCGTGCACTACCAGACGGCCTATCGGTGGGTTCGAACAGGCCGCCTTGAAGCTGAAATGATTGGCGGTCGCTACGTGGTCAGCCGTGGCGATATCGAACTCCTCGACCGGCAGCGCCAGCTGCCAAGCCCACCGCCCGCACCACGGACGAAACGGCTCGCCACAGCGTCGGAACGGATGTACCAAGCGCTCCTCACCGGAGACGAGGCTGCGGCGGCCAAGCTGGCGAAGCGGCTCGTCGGCGAGGGCGCAGCCGTCCACGACCTCATCGATGAGGTGCTTGTCCCGCCGATGCGGCGTCTGGGTGAAGCCTGGTCTAGCGGTGAGGTGACGATCTGGACCGAGCACGCGCGTCCGCCATTGTCGAGCGCATTCTGGGCCTCCTTGCGCCAAACCCTCGTGGTCGGAGGCGGGGCACGGCGGTGGTCGCAGCCGTTGAGGACGACCACCACGCCCTGCCAACCACCATGGCGGCCCACGCGTTGCGGGCCGACAACTGGCACGTACACCACCTGGGAGCCGACCTTCCGGCCAAGGAGATCCTGGCCTTCTGCCGCAACTGTGACCTTGATGTTGTCGTCCTAAGCATGACCAACCCGATGGTCCGCAGCCGCGCCGATGCCCTCGCCTCCCGTATACAAAAGGCAGGCACACCAACCCTCGTCGGCGGCCCAGGTAAGTCGCTGGACGAGTTGCTCGAACTCGCCCGATTGGCACTCAAATGACGAAGAACCCACGATCTGACGACGCACGCCTGCAGTCGCTGCGAACCTGGAATGTCGGGGTTGGCCTCGCCCACCTCGCCCAGGCAGTCGCCATTGTGGCGCTCGGCAACGGATTCTCCATTCCAATCCAGGGCCGCATCCAGGACGGGCCACCGGGCACGCCACTGACAATCGATCGGGAGTTCTTCGACCTCCCGCGCGGCAACCATTGGGGTCTTCCTGTTCCTTGCCGCCTTCGACCACATCGCCATGGCACTGCCTGGCATCAACGGCTGGTACGAACGAAGCCTGCGCCAGGGTCGCAACTACGCACGCTGGGCCGAATACTCGATCAGCGCCTCACTCATGGTCGTGCTTATCGCCATGCTCGTTGGCATTACCGATCTCTACGCGCTTGTCGGCATCTTTGCCGCCAACTCGGCCATGATTCTGTTCGGCCTACTAATGGAACAGGCCAACCCGCCAGGACAAGCGGTCAATTGGCTGCTCCTTCATCTTTGGGTGCGTCATCGGGATCGTGCTCCTGGGTTGCCATCACCGCTGCGCTCCTCATCGCCCAGGGCGAAGGTGCTGGTGTGCCTGGTTTTGTTTACGGCATCTTCGCGTCGTTGTTCTTGTTCTTCAACTGCTTTGGTCTAAACCAATGGCTGCAGTATCGACGTATTGGGCGATTCGCCAACTACCTGCACGGCGAGAAGGTCTACCTCGTGTTGAGCCTGGCGGCGAAGAGCGCTGGCCTGGCAGGTCTTTGCCAGCACGCTCGCAACCTGACCCCAACCGGGGAGTCCCACTCCGGTTCGCAGCCTAGATTTCCGCCGAGTACAGGACCTCGCCGGTTGGCTGATCGGATCCGCCGGCGGGCTCGATCGTGACACCCCAACCGGCGGGCTGCCGGTCATCAACATCGAGCACTGCTCGCACGATCCCATCGCTGGCCGACGTAAACAGGCCGGCCGGGGCTACCCCGTCGTCGCCCAGGAACCAGAGCTCGTAGACCATGCCGTCGCCGGGGGCCGCAGATCATTGGCGAACACCACGACCTGGTCGCGCTCGTCAGACCACACCACGCGAATGGTGCCGTTCTCGCCTGACAGCGAAGTGACCACCGCATCAGCCGCGCCGATGACGAGTTCACGATCGCTGGTGTTTCCCCCGTGCGAATCTGTGTGCCGAGACCAACCAGGGCAACGACGACCGCAGCTGCGGCCGCCATCAATAGTGGTCGAACGGTACGCCGTCGGCGCCGCTCAGCCAGATTGACGACGGCGTCGGGCAGGAGAGGCGATACCTGGCGGGTTTGCGCGACTTGGCCCATAACCCGTGACTTCAGGTCGGCGGGCGGCGGTGTGGCCGCACCCTCGGCGAGATGCTCACTAACGGCTCGGAAGTCGCTGACCTCACTGACGCACACATCGCACGACGAATAGTGCGCTTCGAACGCCCGACGCTCGTCGGCGTCGAGGGCGTCGAGTGCGTAGGCCGCCGCTAGATGATGGAGCTCGTGGTTCATTGGGCCACTCCTAGGTTGTCGCGCATTCGACTGAGTCCGTCGCGAATGCGAGTTTTGACTGTTCCTTCAGGCACATCGAGGAGAGCAGCGACTTCCCGGTAGGTAAGGCCGCCATAATAGGCGAGCGTCACTGCTTCTTTCTGGTATCTGAGAGGCTTTCAAGCACGTTCTTTACCCGTGTCCGCTCGAGGCGTTCGGTTGCGGCTTCGAGTACTTCTTCGACCACAACATCGCTTGGTCGGTCTTGGCGCTCAAAGTCGCGTTGGTCCCGATTGCGACTCGCTTGCTCGGAGCGAACCCGGTCGACGGCCCGCCGATGATGGCGATCGTGGCCGCCCAGCTCCTCGCTGAGCCACGCTTCGCCTCGAATCTGGGGGCCAGACGCCAGAGTTCAACATAGACCTCCTGGGTTACTTCCTCGGCAATCGATGGATCACGAACCACCTTCAGGACGGTCCCGTAGACGAGTGCGGAGGTGAGATCGTAAAACTGACTGAACGCCGCCTCGTCGCCCTTGCCGGCGTCTCGAAGCGCAGTCCCGATGGGATCAGAATCTCTGGCGGGTGTGAATGATCGTAAGCGGTGCAGGGGCGACACATCGGCAATGGTCTCACGTGGCGCTTGGGAATCCATGCTCTTGGTTCGGAACGGCGTCCGCTGTGGATTGGACCAATCCAAAGTTTGTGCGGCTCCGAACCCACGGACATGACACAACTCGTTCGTCCCTTGATCCCTGGTGCTGTTGCTGGCGTGACAAGCGCTGGGTTCGGCCTAGCCGTTGCCCAACTGGTAGCAGCCACGAGCCAACGTTTCCGATCGCCCGTAATCGATGTCGGTGATCGCGTGGTCGATCGTGTGCCCGTGCCGGTGAAAGACCTAGCGATCAGCTGGTTTGGCACGAACGACAAGATCGCGCTCCTTATTGGCATCGCGTCGGTACTCGCCATCTATTCGGCGGGGCTCGGTGTCCTCGCCTTACGGGATCGCCTCATGATGGCCTTGGTCGGCGTCTCCATCTTCGGGTTGGCTGGATCGGCGGCCGCCCTCGGGGCGCGGACGGGAACTGACTGGATCGCGCCCCTGCCATCACTGATCGGCGCCACCGTGGCTGGCTTCTCCCTCGTTGCCCTGGCCGGCATGTACTCCGCCTCGGCGACCGGACCCGCCGCCGCCGGGGGCAGCAGGAGACAGTTCCTTCTCGGGCTGTGGGGACTGGCCATTGGGGCCGGTGGACTGGCGGCAGGCGCCAGCCGGTGGTCGTCGCGGTTTAGTGCCGCAGGATCACGGTCGGCGATCGGCTTCCCGGCCCCGGCCCGGGTCCTCGAACCGATCCCGGCGGCGGCGAGCGCCGAGGGAGCAGCGCCGCTTTTCACCTCCAACGCCGAGTTCTATCGCATCGACACCGCCCTCAGCGTTCCCCAGGTACCCGCCGAGTCATGGACGCTCACGATCAAGGGCATGGTGGACCGCGAGATCGTCGTGACCTACGCCGAACTGCTCGAGCGAGACCTCATTGAGGCCGACATCACGCTCACCTGTGTCTCCAACACGATCGGCGGCGATCTGATCGGCACCGCTCGCTGGCTCGGCGTCCGGCTCGACGATCTGTTAGACGAAGCCGGCATCCAATCGGGCGCCGACCAGGTGGTTGGTCGTTCAGTAGACGGGTACAGCTGCGGATTCCCCGTCGCTGCCCTTGACGGTCGCGACGCGCTCATCGCCGTGGCCATGAACGGCGAGGCGCTACCGATCGAGCACGGGTTC
This sequence comes from Acidimicrobiales bacterium, assembly GCA_041394345.1. Taxonomy (GTDB): domain Bacteria; phylum Actinomycetota; class Acidimicrobiia; order Acidimicrobiales; family SZUA-35; genus JBBKWJ01. Next base: position 93,230 of record JAWKIN010000008.1, read on the forward strand.
CCCGCTCGCCTCATCGTTCCGGGCATCTACGGATACGCCTCCGCCACGAAATGGTTGAGCGAGATCGAACTCACCACCTACGACGCGTTCGACCACTACTGGGTCCCTCGCGGCTACGCCGCGATGGCGCCGATCAAGCTGCAAAGCCGGATCGATTCGCCTCGGGGACTCGACCGCATCGCCGCTGGCCCCTTCGCCATCGGCGGTGTCGCGTGGGCACAAACCATCGGTATCGACGCCGTTGAGGTCAAGATCGACGACCTCGACTGGCAACCGGCCAACCTGGCCGACGAGGTCAACAACACCACCTGGCGCCAATGGTCGCTGCCGTGGGATGCCACCCCGGGCCGGCACACGATCTCCGTCCGGGCGACCGACCGCAATGGGCAGGTGCAAACCGACGAGCGCGCCGAGCCGCTACCGAACGGCGCGAGTGGCCGGCACACCGTCGTCGTGCTCGTCGACGAGGCGTAGTCCCACTACCTAAGCCGATCCCAAGAAATTTCAGATTCGACCAATCCGGGTCGGCATCGACTCCGAACCATACCCAGAGCCCTTCACCTCGAAGCTGCTCCCCACCCACACAAAGGACAATCCAATGCTCACCCAGCTCAACCCCACGAAGAATCGGCGGACTCGACGCTCCGCTGGCGGTGCGCTTTTGGCCGGCGCACTCATCCTTTCCGCCTGCTCGAGTGACGGCACGCAAGCAACGGCGCCAGCCACAACCGCAGTCGGCGAACCGGAGACCACCGAAGTCGACATGATGGGCGCATTCGGCCCGGCATGCGCCGCCGTCCCCGCCGAAGGTGATGGCAGCTTCGCTGGCATGGCCGACGACACCGCAGCCACCGCGGCCTCAAACAACCCACTGCTCTCCACCCTGGTCTCCGCGGTCGTCGCAGCCGACCTGGTCGACACCCTCAACAGTGACGGCCCGTTCACCATCTTCGCCCCGACCAACGACGCCTTCGCCGCAATTCCTGAAGACATCCTCAACGCGGTGCTCGCCGACAAGGATCTCCTCACGGCGGTCCTGACCTACCACGTCATTCCGGGCGAGTCGCTCGGCGCTGATGAGCTCGGCGCTGCGGGCACGGAGCCAACGGTTGAGAGCAACGACGTCATGCTCAGCACCGACGGCACGATGGTGAACGACGCCAACGTGATTTGCTCGAACGTACCGGTCGCCAACGGCACGGTTCACATCGTCGACAGCGTTCTCTTGCCCCCGGTGGCCCTCGACGCCATTGCGGCGCTAACCGGTGAAAGTGCCGCCGGCACCGACACCACCGAGATGAGTGACTCAGGAGAGATGGCGTTCATGGGTGCCACTGGTGAGGCGTGCGCCGCCGTCCCCGCCGAAGGTGATGGCAGCTTCGCTGGCATGGCCGACGACACCGCAGCCACCGCAGCCTCAAACAACCCACTGCTCTCCACCCTGGTCTCCGCGGTCGTCGCAGCCGACCTGGTCGACACCCTCAACAGTGACGGCCCGTTCACCATCTTCGCCCCGACCAACGACGCCTTCGCCGCTCTCCCACCGGCCGATCTCGAAGCAGTTCTGGCCGACACTGAGCTACTCACCAGCATTCTCACCTTCCATGTCATCGCCGGTGAAAAGCTCTCCGCCGCTGATCTGATCGAGGCGGGAACGGTGACCACGGTCAACGGCGAAACACTCACCTTCACCGCTTCCGGCGAGGCTGTGGCGATCAACGGATCGGCGACCACCATCTGCCAGGACGTCCCCACCGCCAACGCCACCGTCCACATCATCGACGGTGTCCTCCTCCTAGCGCTGTCTCCCCGCTAGTAAGGAAGGGCGGCTAAACCGCAGCCGGGTCCCACAGGGGCCCGGCTGCTTCGCGTCGCTGGATGGCGTTCGTGGTCGGCGGCTACCCGCCAGACAGCGCCTGCATGAGCACCACCTCGTCGTCGGGATCGATTGGGTCGTGCAGCCCGTGATTCATGGCCCGGTTGACGAAAAACCGCATGTGCTGGCGCAGCCGGCCCTGCTCATCGACCACCCGAAACCGGAGGCCAGGGTGGCGACGATCAAGGTCGATCAGCAGCTCGTCCATGGTTGCTCCCGTCGCCGGAACCTCGCCAGCGCCGTCGGTGTAGGACCGAAGCGGCGTGGGATCCGAACCATCACGATGGCGTAGCCACTTCGATCGAGAACACCTCAGGCAGATGTTGGGCGATACAACGCCAGTTCGACCCCTCGTCGGCACTCGCCCACACCTCGCCGCTCGTGGTTCCAAAGTAGACGCCAACGGGATCGCTCGCATCGGTGGTCATGGCTTGGCGTTTCACCGTAAACCAACCGCGCTCGGGCAGCCCATTGGCCTGACATTCCCACGACTCACCGCCATCGGCCGTGCGATACACGGCCGGTCGGCCATCGGGACTCGTCCGGGGCCAGACCTCAGTGCCGTCCATCGGGAACATCCAAACCATGTCCGGATTGCGGGGATGGAGTTCGACGGGGAAGCCGATGTCGCCAATCTCGGCCGGCAGGTTGTCGCCAACCCGCTGCCACTCGGTAGCGGGCCGGTCGAGTCGGTAAAACCCGCAGTGGTTCTGCTGATAGAGGCGATCGGGGTCGGCCGGGTGCACGCGAACACAGTGGGGGTCGTGCCCATATTCGGTGTCGGGATCGGGCATGAAGTCGGCTTGGATTCCCCGGTTGAGCGGTGCCCAATCGGCGCCGCCGTCGGTCGACTCGAACACACCGCCACTCGACAGTCCAAGGTAGAGATGATTGGGGTCGCGAGGGTCGACGTTCACCGAGTGGAGCATCGCTCCGTCAGGCGTTGCCGGCGCTGGATACTCGGCCCACGTCTCCCACATTGGGTGGTCGTTCCAGCCATCCACCGGCGCCCAGGTGTCGCCATGATCGTCGCTTCGGAAGAGACCCTGCGGAACAGCTCCGGCATACCAAACGCCCGGCTCCGACTTGTGTCCTGGGGTGAGCCAAAAGACGGAGTCGACTGACCGCGCGAGTCGTTCGCCGGTGTGGAAGGCGGGTGGCTTCGACGCCTCGGTCCAGGACGTGCCCATGTCTGCGGTGCGAAGGACTGTTGGGCCCAAGTGGCCGGTGCGAGCCGCTGCGAGCATGACGCCACCCGGACGTGGATCGGCGACAACGTGTTGCATCACATGTCCGAGATGGTGGGGTTCGGAGACGTCCCAGGTCGTGCGGTCGGAGGACGACAGGATAAACAGGCCCTTCCGCGCCAACGAGAACGGCGACCGTTCCTTCTTTTTCACTCATTGCTCGCTCCCTTCGCTGCAGCCTCGATGACCGCAAGATCGATCTTTGCCATCGTCATCATTGCGTCGAACGCGCGCTGAGCTTGATCGGCGTCGGTCGACCGGAGGAGCTCGCCGAGGCGAGGGGACACGACCTGCCAGGAGACACCGAAACGATCCTTCAACCAGCCACAGCGACTCTCGGTTCCACCAGCGGCGAGCAGAGCGTCCCAGTAGTAATCGATCTCCGCCTGATCCTGGCACTCAACCATCAGGGACATCGCTTCGTTGCAAGTGCGCGCGGCGCTGCGCCCCGGTGGCTTCTTTGGCAGCCTTGTGGTGGCCGTCGAGTTCGAAGTCGACCGTGACTGGCGTGTCGCCGGGGCCCGCCAGCCCGGGGATCACTCGCGAGTTCGGAAAGATAGAGGTGTAAAACTGCGCCGCATCAACGGCATTGGCGTCGAACCAAAGGTTGGTGACAATCGGTGGCATAGGCGGCACGTTACACCCGACAACGACCGGTTTCTAGCGCAACTCGACCCGCTTTTTCTGCGGCCCGATTCCCCACGTCAGGGCGCTCCTTACGCAGGATCGACACAGCGGAAGGCGCTGTGTACGCTCGCCCCGTGACCTCGAGCGGAACCCTGGAACGACGCCTCGGCCTACGTGACGCGATCGTCGTCGGTACGGGGTCGATGATCGGCGCTGGGGTGTTTGCCGCGTGGGGCCCAGCGGCCGAGGCCGGGGGGAACGGCCTTCTTATTGGTCTCGCGATCGCCGCACTCGTGGCGTTGGCTAATGCCACCTCGTCGGCCCAACTGGCAGCGATCCACCCGGAGTCGGGCGGCACATACATCTACGGTCGTCGCCAGCTCGGTGAGGGTTGGGGCCACCTCGCGGGATGGGGATTCGTCGTAGGCAAGACCGCGTCATGCGCCGCGATGGCCCTCACGATTGGCGCGTATCTGTGGCCCCAACAAGCGCGGGCCGTGGCGGTCGCTGCGGTCCTTGGGATCACCGCCGTCAACATCGGTGGCTTGTCTCGCACCGTTGCTGTCACGAGGATGCTGCTCGTGGTGTCGCTTGCGTCGCTTGCTGCCGTGGTAGCAGCCGGATGGTCGAGTGGACAGGCCGACGTCGGTCGACTCAGCCCCATCGACGCAGGCCCTCTCGGCGTCTTGGAGTCGGCAGGCTTCCTGTTCTTTGCGTTCGCTGGCTACGCCCGAATCGCCACGCTCGGAGAAGAGGTGCGAGAGCCCGAGATCACGATCCCGAAGGCGATCCCGCGCGCCCTACTCGTGGTTCTGGCGATCTATGCCGTAGTGGCTGTGACGGCGCTCGCCACGGTCGACACGGCCGAGCTCGCTCGATCGGTCGCTCCGCTGCGGTTGGTCGCCGATGCCGGGTCGACAACGGTAGGTGGGTTCGTCCGCATCGGCGCCGGCATCGCAGCGCTCGGCGTACTTCTCAACCTGATCCCCGGCGTATCGCGCACCTCGCTCGCCATGGCCCGCAATCGGGAGCTTCCTCATTGGTTGGCCCACGTCGACATCGCTCGCTCGCTTCCGCTGCGAGCCGAGCTCACCGTCGCTGCTACGGTCATCGCGCTGGTCGTCGCCATCAATCTGCGCAGCGCTATCGCCTTCTCGGGCGTTGCCGTTCTGACCTACTACGCCATCACCAACGCGGCCGTTCACGCTGACGGCCGAGCAACGCCGCTGGCCGCGATGGTTGCCGCTTCGTCGGGCTCGTGGGCTGCCTGGCGTTGATTGCGGCACTCTCAAAGCGGCAGTCGGCACGGGTCTCGCCGTGCTCGCCTTGGGCGTTGCGGTGCGCTGGGTCACAAACCGCTGGGTCGCAAACACTAGGCTCCGACCATGAGCGAGCTCGTTTGGCTGCAGCTTCGTCCGGGTGCCGACTTGTTGGCGTCGATTCAACGCTAGCATCGAGGTCAACAGCCTGGATGGCGGCACCATCGTGAGTGGCGTTGTAAGTTTGACCGTCGCCTGACTACGCATGCCGTCCCCGATGACGCAACGCCCCAGGTCGTCGAGCTAGCCGAAGCGCTTGAAATCATCTCGCTACAGGGCATCGTTCGGCGTGACCAGCGAACACGTTCGCACCTGCACATTGCGGTCGCCGATCACACCGGGGCCGTAACGGGTGGTCACCTGGCTCCCGGCTGCATTGTCCGCCTTGGCGCAACGGTCGCGATGCTCCGCGTGGACGGTCGTCACTGTCGAGTAACAAGCGTTGGGGTTGCGCCTTCGGCAAGCTTCAGCCGGGTCCAAATATTCATATTGACAACGACACCAACGATCTCGAGTACCTCAGCCTCGTTGAAGTGAGCGGTAAGTGCATCGTGGTATGGCTGGAAGTTCTCGACGACCTCCGACGACATCTTGGTCAAGGCCTCGGCGTACGCCAACGCGACCCGTTCAGGCTCGGAGAACAGCGCCGTCTCGCGCCAGGTCTCCAGGGTGTCGATCTTGGCTCGCGCGATCTCGCGGCTTCGGCCGCTTCATAGTGCAGAGCGAGGCATTAGGCACAGCGATTGATTTGCGCGACGCAGGCCTGAGGAGCTGAGCCAGCTCTGGGGCGATCGTCAGATCGGCGGTGTAGCCGAAACCATCAGCGCCGGCGCGAGCCATCCCGATGAGTGCAGAGTTGCCCGCGCTGTCGGCGCGACGGAGTTCGATTGCTAGGTCTGGATTCATAGAGGGTTCTTTCTTGGCAGTGGTCGTGCTCAACCGAACCGTTCGGTGCGGAGGGACGACTGGTTCGCCATCGATGGTGATACGGCACGGGCAATGGACTCGACGAAGGCGGTGGGGCCACACACGAAACACCGCAGGGTCATCGAGGCGAGCTACGAGTTGGGCGAGTTCGTCGGTAGCGAGCGACCGTGGTCGAACCCTTCCACCGTCTCGCGTCCAGCGTCATCGTGACCTGAGCGTGCTGGCTCGAAGCTCATCAACGAACATCGCCCGCTCGCGGTCGCGAGCCGAAGCGAAGACCCACACAGGGGTCACCGGCGCCGCAGCCCGCCACATGGCTCGGAGCGGTGCAAGTCCAGATCCGCCACCGATGAGCACCAGCGGCGGGGCGACAGCTCCCAGACAGCACCCGCCGAGCGGGGCCGAGCACCGAACTCGTCACCCACCTCCGCCACGTCGACCAGGTAGGGGAACTTCGCCGTCGTCAAACCGCTGACCGTGATTTGCGGCGGTTCGCCGGGGGCCGACGACAACGAGTAGCTCCGGCTCGCCTGATAGCCATCGGGACCAGTGAGTCGAATGTCGTCGACGTGCTGACCAGCACAATGACCCGCCCACCCCGGGACGTCAAGCTGGAGTGCGTGCGCGCCGTCGTCTCTGGCTGCGCTGCGGCGACCGTGGTCGGTCAGCCAAGATCCGGGTTCAGCCACGGCTGCTCGGCGATCGACTCGACAGCGGCGATCACGGCAGGCCCGCTGGTCGAGCAACGTCGGTAGGAACTCAGCCACCGTCGGGTGAATCGGCGGGGCCTCACGAACAGACCTGAGCCGATCCTCCAGCAGCCATCAGTTGGCCAATGATCTGCACGAGCTCGTCGCCGCTTCACCCCAGGAACCGGCGCCGAGGAATAGCCCGGAGTCCTCGTCGACCAGGACTTTGAGCAGTCCGTTCGTCTCGCTCTCCTCCCGGGCCCGACTCACGTCAGACATCCGGATCGTCGCCATCGAGATCGAACGGCCCTCAGACGCCAAGATCCGGGCCTGCGTCCGGAGATGCCGACCCGCCCGAGCGGTGGATCGGTAAGCAGCGCGTACATGTCGGGATCCGGGCGTCGGCCGACCGGTCCCCGCCCTCGAGGTTGGCGGCAAGGATCTCGTAGTCGTGATAGCTCGTGTGGGTAAACGCCCCACGCCCGTTGATGTCGCCGACGGCCCACACCCCCGGCACGTTCGTTTCGAGGCGTTCATTGGTCAGAATCTGACCGCGGCTGGCGTTCGACGCCGATCGACTCCAGCCCCAACCCGTCAGTATTCGGCGTGCCCAACCGCAAGCAACAGGTGCGAACCCTCCACGGTCGATTCATCGTTCAGCGTCACGACAACCGATTGACCATGTTGAGCGACCGACTTCCATGCGGCGTCAGCCGAAGTTGATCCCTCGTCTGCAACATGGCGAGCAGGGCCGCGGAGATATCGGGGTCCTCACGGCTCGCGATCTGATCGCCTTGCTCAACGACCGTGACCGCGCTGCCGAGCCGGGCAAAATATTTGGCCCATCTCCAGACCGATGTAACTACCGCCGATGATGATCAGGTGGTCGGGACACTCACGGAGCCTCCAGGAGCGACGTGTTGTCAAGAAAGTCAACGTCGTCGATTCCCGGGATCGGCGGAACGAACGAACGGGTACCCGTGTTCAGGACCAGCCGTGGAGCCTCCAGCAGGCGATCGCCGGCGGCGACAAGAATGTTTTCGCCGCGCCGGCCAACGACAACTCCTCGTTCGTTGATCACGCTCAGATTGTCGATCTGACCAAGCCCGCCCTCGAGTCGTTGGCGCGAGGCATCGACGACCGCTTGCATCCGGTTCATTGCGGCGGCGAAATCGACGGTGACCTCACCCGTGTCGATACCAAACTCCTTGGCTGGCGAGCGACGTGCGCACTCGAGCGGACTTTCGCAGCGTCTTCGTCGGCGTGCAGCCGTCGTTTACACACGTCCCGCCGAGGCGCGTTCCTCGACGAGCGCTACCCGGTCGCCTGCTCCGTGCGCGCGCCACGGCCAATGCTGGCCCCGCTTGTCCGGCGCCGATGATCACGAGGTCGAACTCGTCGGTTGGACCGGTCGTATCCAACAAGGGCATTTGGGCGTTGTGCTGCATCGGGTGCTCCATTCGCGGTTGATACATAGACAACCGAATCCTCGACCTGTTACAGCTCAGCCTCCGCATGCTGCTCCCCGCAGAGCGCCATCACTTCTCGTTCTGCCATCGCCTCATCGCCCGACACGACCACCCGGCCGAACCGCACGGTCGCCATAACCGCAACGCCAGTACAGGCGGCGGCCAGAGCTAGCATCCCGGCGCCAATTCCGAGGGCCAGGTTGTTGGGGTCCCTCGCGTGCAATTCGATAAACACCCGACCGACCGTGGCGACAGGAAAGGTCATCGCCCACCAACTGAGTGCGACACCAGCTGCGGCGAAGAACCGGGGGCGGGAGACAAGCGTGAGCACGACGAAGCATCCCGCGCCAGCGAGCGCCGTCGCGAACTCGGAGCGATCGATGCCCGGCAGGTTGAGCATCGCGTTTCCGGCCAGCCCGAACGGGGCCGCAAGAATGAACAGCGTCGGTCGCAACGGCGCGGCCAGTGGGTCCTCGAACACGACTCGCCGGAAGACGAGCGGCAACACCATGATCCACAGGCCCGCACCAACACCGAAGAGGATCCAGCCCGTCATGTCTGGGCCCACTCCCGGCCAGGTCATGGCCGACGTCATCAGGCCAGCCGTAGGCAGAAACCAGGTCGGATTGAGTTCGCTCGGCGCGGTCTCGGCCACAACCCAACGGCCGACGAAACGGGAGAGAAGCAGCACGTGCCCGAGGGCGCCGAGGCCCCACACCCACCGACCGCTGGAATGACCACGGGCCAGCTCGGCACCCAAGATGCAGGTCGCCATGAAGGCTGGCGCCAGTAGGTTTGCGCTCGTCGCCATCGCAATTTCGTCGCGGACATCCATCGCCGATCGAACGAGTTTCACGCCATAGAGCAGCGCGTCGAGCACGAGCGTCAGCGCCGCGACAACGAGGAGTGTCGTCCCCACAGTGCCCAACCAGATCTGGTCGACAACGTCGCCGAGGCGGCGCACCGTCGACCCGACGCCAGCGAGACCAAGGGAAATGGGGAACAGGCCAGTCGACACGAGAGCAAGCCCCGCGCCGCCGGTTCGCGGGGCCCGTTCGGAGCGCTGGGTACCGTTCGTACGTTGGGTGGCGGGCATGCTCCGAGTCTGGCCCGCTGACCAAGGAAACCAACTACTGAGCGACGTTGCCCGTTGCTCGACGTTGCCCGTTGGCCCGTTGTCCCGTTGCCCGTCGATCGCGTTACGCGAGGATGTCGTCGACCTGGCCCATGGCGGCGACCAGACCCTCTTCCATTCCCATCGAGATCAATTGCTCCATGGCCTCCAACGACGCGAAGGTCGATGTCAGCTGCATGACGGTGCCCGAGACGCCCTCACGCAACTCCGTCACCATGACGGTGACGGGAAGATCGGGATTCTTGTTGCCATCGGCATCAGCGAATCCTTCCTCCAATTTGATCCGACGCCCCTCATCGACCTCGAGGATCTTCCACCAACCGTGGTACTGGTCGCCCTCCGGACTCGTCATGTAGTACGAGAAAACCGCGTCGGGCACCAGATTGTGGCCGACGAAGGTGGCGGGATACATCGGCGGCCCCCACCAGCGCTCAAGCTGGCGTGGGTCGGACCAAATCGCCCAGACGGCTTCAATCGAGGCGGCGAACTCAGCGGTCACCACCATGGCGTGCGTTTCCGGAAACTTCTCAACACTCGTAACGGTCATCGCTCCTCACGTTCTTTCTTCGGCTTTTCTTCCAACAGCAATGCGTCGATCCGATCAATGCGTCCCCGCCAGAGTGCTTCGAAGTCAGCGAGCACCGCATTGGCCCGCCGAATGGTTTCGACATTGCCGCGCACGATCTGTTCGCGACCCCGACGCTCCTTCGTCACCAATCCGGCCCGTTCGAGCACAGCGACGTGCTTCTGCACCGCAGCGAAGCTCATCGAGTAGGCCTCCGTGAGGCGGGAAACAGAATCACCCGATTGCAGCGTGCGCCGCAGGAGATCCCGACGCGTTGGGTCGGCCAATGCCTGAAACAACAGACTTACTTCATCGGCGTGGTGCTCACGTACAACCATTTGGTTGTTTTATAGCGAAGGCCGGTTCGCAACGCAAGCCGTAAACTGACACATGGTTGATCCCGACCACATCCGAACGACCCGCGAGGCCTACGACTTCTCCGCCGACCGTTACCGATGACGCAATCGGCACTACGATCGGCCCACCGTTCGAGGCCGACGACGACCAAGCTGCCCTCGCGCTGTTCGCCCACCTGGTCACAAACACGGGCGCTGGCGCCGTGCTCGACGTCGGCTGCGGCCCCGGCCGGGCCACTGCCTTCCTTCATGATCTCGGCCTCACCGTGTCAGGAATCGATATCGCCCCCGCCATGGTTGAAGCCGCCCGGACCGCTCACCCCCACCTCAAGTTCGAACTCGGCGCGCTCACGTCGATCCCACGACCTGACGACTCACTGGCTGGCGTCGTGGCGTGGTACTCGATCATTCATACGCCGCTCGACCATCTGGCGGCCGCGTGGCGAGAACTAGGCCGAGTGCTTCGACCTGGCGGCGTCCTACTCGTTGCGTTCCAGGCTGGTTCCGGTGAGGCGGTCGTGAAACCAAACGCCCACGGCTCTGGCGCGACACTCACGGGTTACTACCATGCGCCGAGCGACATCGTGGCGTCGCTCGAAACTGCGGGATTCTCGCTCGTCGACGATCGCTGTCGGGCGGCAGTCTTCGACCACGAAACGACGCCCCAGGCGTTTCTGATCGCCGCCTACTCAGCGCGCACTGGATCGATGACCGAGTCGACGAGTCGCCTCACATAACGACGGTCCAATGGCTTCTGCGCCACCAGATGCCGGAAGTAAATGGCGCCGAGTGCCATATCGATCGACGCCTCGATATCGCCCGACCGGAGCCTGTTCTCATCGTGAGCCCGCTGCACGAGCGTCCGAATCAGGATGCGGCGTTCGTCGGCTGCGACCTGCAGTATCTCGGCCAGCGACGCGTCGCGAGCCGCGGGCGACACCAGTTCGGTTACCGCGCTTCCGAAGTCATCGTCGGTCAACGCCCGGCACAGATTGGTAAGCAGGACGCGAAGATCCGCCGCAACATCGTTGGTTTGCACCAGCTCAGGGTTCGCCAGCTCGAGGCCGCCGACCATCGCAGCACCAACCAGCGACGCCTTCGAATCGTGCCGTCGATACACCGTCGGTTTGCCGACGCCAGCCCGTTTCGCCACCTCTTCAATCGTCAACTCGCCATAACCAACATCACGCAAGACCTGGCGGGTAGCAGCATAAATGGCAGCATCCGTCTCGGGCCTACGGGGTCGCCCCCGGCCACCAGGCTCACTCACAGCTCGCCAGCCTCGAAGCGTTGATACCCGTTTTGCAATCCGAGGAGTACGTCGACGATCTCGGCGTACGGATGAAAGAAGAACTCCAGATCCCGAAGATCCTCCCACATGGCGTGATAGCGATCGAGTGAGTCAAACCGACACAACACCCAGTCGGTGTGGCCAGATCCAAGCGCATCGGCATCGAACCATGTCACGTCGACGTCGTCGCAGTAGTGACCGGCAACCGTGTAGAGCGCCTCGGCCTTTTGGTTCCGGGTTTCCCTGTCGAGGGCCAACCACGGTGGCAACAACCGCATCACTACTACGGCACCATACTTCATCGCGTCTCCACCTTTACGTTCCGGATCGTTAAGATAATAAGGAGGCGACTGCTCTTCGTCAAGATTCTGCCCGCTGACCGTGAATTGCGCCTTACCCTGCTCACGATGAACGCCTTCCTCATCAGCGCGGCCATCATCTTCGTGGCCGAACTCGGCGACAAGAGCCAGCTGATGGCGCTGACGTTCGCAACGCGCCATCGGGTGCATCAACCATCCTCGCGCCATCACGGCGGCGACGGCGCTGTCCACTCTGGTCAGCGTGTGGCCGTCGGCGCTGCGGTCGGTGCGGCGTTTCCCACTGACACGATCTCGGTCGTGGCCGCCTTAGCTTCCTCGGCTTCATGGCATGGACACTTCGAGGAGACGGCCCAGTGACGACGACGATGCCTCCAGGCAGCTTCGCCGATCGGTTTCACGGTCGGGCTGGCCTTCTTCTTTGGCCACGAACTCGGTGACAAAAACAATGCTGGCCACGGTCACCCTCGCAACGAACAACGGCCTGTCGGCACATGGATCGGCTCGACCGTCGGCATGGTTGCAGCCGACGCACTCGCCATCGTCGCGGGCCAACAGCTCGGTGCGAGACTGCCTGAGAAAACAGTGCGCATCGGGGCCGCCATTACCTTCGTCGGCTTTGGACTGCTGCTGATCTTCGAAGGGCTCCGCCAGCTCGATCTGCGCTAAGTCACGCCGCTGGCATCGGCCTGTGGCCAGACAACGAGCGGACGCCGTTTAGGTCGTCGACCGAGGCAACCTGGTTCCAGACGCCGTCCGCCGTGGCTAGTCCGCCGTGGCTAGCATCACGAATCATCCGGTTCGCTCAACCAAGCAAGGATTGTTGCTGAGCTTCTGCGTACTTCACCCATCGACAGGTTAGTTTCCGCCTCGAAACCGAACCCTCGACGACGAGTGGGGCGACATCGAGTCGATCACGCTCGACGAGTCGACGATCACCCTCGAGCACGCCACCCCCGCAACCGGAGCGACTGGCCACTGATCGGCATCTTCGCGCACCGGCCAAGGCTCGACCCAATCGTCTCGGCGTCATGACGTGCGAGTTGGTCTCGCCGAGGGGTTGACCGCGACCGTTCGTGGCCTCGATGCCATCGACGGCACGCCGGTGGCTGACATCAAACCGTACGCGTTCGTGAGTTCGGCCCCCGCACACCGGTACGCCAACCAGCCTGGATCGGCGAGCTATGGCCAACTACTGGGATTCGAGGGCGACAGGGCTACGGGTTGGCCCGACGAGCCGAAATCTCGCCGAGTTCCCTGAAACGTCAGCTCGCCCATGAAGAGCGACTTCAGGGCTCGTCCATACGGCACTCGGGGCCACTGCTCGTCGTCGACCAGGACCTCGCTACGGATCGAGCCGTCGGGGTCGAACTCGTACGTGCGATAACCAGGCGGGAGCCAGGTCTGTTCTTCGAGCGCGAAATTGTTCTTGAATGACGGGGCCACAAACACTGGTCGCCCCAGAAGTTCATACTCAGCCGGGATATGGGTATGACCGCCGCCAAGCCCTTTGATGATCGGCAGGTCGCCGAGCAACGCCCGCCACTCAGCGGCGTACGAGGCGTCGTGACACATGGGGATGGGGACCTCAGGCGGGTGATGCAGCCAGATAAACACGTGATCGGCCGTCGTCGCGGCGCACATCGATCGAACCCACGCCGCTTCACGGCGGCCGAGCACACCGTTGATATGGAGGCGTTGTTCACCGGGCGGGTCGATGGGGAGCCCCGACTCGTCGGTCTGCATCACGCCCGCGTTGGAGTCAACGAACAAGAACGCCCAGTTGCCGATCTCCACAACGCGTGACGTGTTGACGCCAGTTCGGCCCATGTTGGCGGTGAACGCAGCGTCGAAGTCGTGGTTGCCGGGGCAGGCATTTACGGGTGCTTGCAGTCGTGAGAACGCTGCGGTTGCCTTTCGATATTGCTCGGCCCGGCCATGGTCAGCAACGTCACCGGTGACTGCGATGAGGTCGAGGTAGGCGTGGTCGCCAAGGTGCGAGAGCACTGCTTCGAACGCGGCGTCGGTGTCGTAGGCGTGGCCGCCTTCAGGCGCCGCGCCGTCTTCGAGAAAGTGGGTGTCAGAGAGCTGGGCAATGCGAATCGGTTCAGTCACGCCGGTCATTCTTCCACGCTTGCCGCCCGAGCACCGCTTAACTTCGTTTGGTCCGACTAAACGAAGTTAAGCGGTGGGTCGGGGCGGCGGGGTGGCCGCGCAAAATCCCCGGCTGGGTACGCTACGCCAATGCCAACAGACGACTCCCCCATCGACGGACACCACCGTCGCGAACGGGACAATATTCGAGACCTCTTCCTCGAGGCGGCAATCATCGAGTTCGGACAAAACGGCTTCGACGGGGCATCAACCACTGCGATCGCCAAGCGAGCCGAGGCCTTCCAGCCCCAGATCAACTACCACTTCAAATCGAAGCGTGGCCTGTGGGAGGCCGCTGTCGACCAACTCTTCGCCGAACTCAACCGATCACTCGCTGGCATCGACGATCTCGTCGACCCCGTGCACGGTTTCGCCGAGCTCATCCGCCAGCTCGTTCGCTTCGCGGCGAACCGCCCACAGCTCCACCAAATCATCATGCACGAGTCGTCGGGCCCGAGCGACCGCCTCAGCTGGCTGGTGTCAACCCACGTGCGAGGCCACCGTGACCTCATCCGATCCCGCTGGATCGGACTCCAGGCTGAGGGCCTTGCCGCACCAATCGACGAGCGCTCGATTTACTCCGTCGTGGTCAGGGCCGCAACGCTGCCCTTCGTCAACCATCCCAAAACCAGAACTACTCACCGGCCAGCCAATCACCAACGATTTCATTCGTCACCACGCAGACGGGCTCATTCGAACGCTGCTTCCCAGGCCGAGACCGATTGCGATCTACCCACCAGCCGGGGGTAAGCAATGCCGGCTCGAGCCATGCCACAGACTGACGACCATCCAACTCCCGTCCTGATCCAGCCCGAACGCCTTCTCGGCGTCGCTCGCAGCCAGCGTCTACTGGCGCGGCCCCGTCTACTGACACAGGGTGATCACGAGATGTTCGAACGATTGGCCGCCGCCACCGATCGGGCGCCGTCGTAATTCGAACATTGGCCCCTCGTCCGGGGGCGTGTCCGCCGAAGTAGAAGCCATCGAGCTCAGGCACGTCGATGGAACGGTGGAGACAATCGTCGTGCGCCGCCACTCGACGGTGGCACACGAGGCACAGGTGATGCGGGGAGTTCGATCCCACGGATTGCCAGTTCCTTTGGTGTTCGCCGTCGACGACAAGGCTCAGCTCTACGAGCCATCCATGACCATGGAGTTCATCAACGGAACCACCGACGTTCCGAAGGACTTCATCAACGATGCTGTCAAACAAATGGCACGATTCTTGTCACAACTTCACTCACTCAACCACGCGAGCTTCGATCTACCGGTCTCCACGATTCCCTCCCGCAATCGACCCTGCGTTCTCCAAGGCGACTTCTGGCCAGGCAATGTGCTCTGGCGCGAACACGCCATCGCGGCCGTAATCGACTGGGAAGACACATCCATCGGCGATCCGCTTGCCGACCTCGCAACCGCTCGCATCGAGCTGTTTGCCGCGTTCGGCGATCAGGCCATGCGGCGCTTCACTGACCACTATCTGAGTGCCGACACTACGATCGACACCGCCGATTTGCCCTACTGGGAGTACTACGCCTCGGCCGGAGCGCTGGCCGCGATGGATCAGTGGGGACTCGAACCAGATGATCTGGCCAACCGACAGACAATGACAACGATCCGGATGAACGCGGCAGTCGACGCCATTCGCCATTCGCCCGTCCCGGGACCGGGATTGCCGCTAGCGCCCGAGTTCTAGCGCCAGAGTTCTAGCGCCAGAGTTCTAGCGCTGGCACGACCTCGGACTCGACGATGAGTCGCGTGTCCTTCTGGTCTTGTAGCTCAATGACGTAGCCGGGGCCGCGGCCGCGCACGGCCACGAACGACCGTCCTCCCCGGCCCCGCCACGTGCCGAGCATGAGGCCACCGGGAACACCGGTTCCTGGTGCCCGCACGCCCTTGATGGCCGACCGGGCACGATCGACCGGCGTGACCGAAACGATGGAGTCGAGGGGAACTTTCACTTGCCGGCGCAGCGCACCCAGCTTCTCGAGACGACTCATCCGAATCTCAAGGAAGGTGTCATCAATATGGATCGAGGCCATTGCGAAATAGTACGTCACACCGATTCCCAAATGGCACCGCCACAAATCGCGACGGTGCCAGCTCGATCGGCTCGGACCCATCGAACCATCGGTACCTCACGGCAGCGGCCTCGCCATAGAGATCGTCCCGGCCAGCGAGGTCAACCCCGGTAGGGAAGGTCGTATTCGGCAATGGTGACAACATGATGTGGGTCGGTATTGCGCAACTGCACGGGATGCTCAACCCGCCCGATCGGCCGCGTACCGCGGCCAACAACACCGCTCGCCTGATCGCCAAACTCGCTGCCGCGCCAGGTCGACTCGCGCAGCCAGATCGGCAACGACGTCGAGATGCTGATCTGCCAGGTTGGACGTTTCCCCAACGTCGGCAACGAGGTCATACAGTTCGACGATCTCGGTCTTTCCTTTGCGCACATGAAGCTTCCAGCGGCCGACTCGTAGTGCTTCGATGTTGCCGCCGCTCATGTAGAGGAACGCTCGGTCATCGGGAATCGGTGGCCCCTCAAGGCCCACCATCTGTGAGATATCGGCACCGTCGAGCGCACGATCATCGGGGTCGTCGTTCCGGCCAACGCAGGCAGAAGGTTGGCAGTAGGTCGAGGGACGAGGCCATCTCCGTAACGACCGTGCCCGCAGGGATATGCCCGGCCATCGAACCACGCACGGAACGCGTTGGCCGCCTTCCCAGGTCGTCCCCTTGGCATCACGAAGGGGGCATTGCTCCCTGACCCGTCGGGCCCGTTGGCCAACGCACCGTTGTCGCTCGTGAACACAATCACCGTATTTTCGGTGAGTCCCAGCCGCTCGAGTTGTTCGACGATCACTGCGGTGGCCCAGTCGATGCTGGCAACGGCGGCACCATAGGGCGCCATTGCGGGAGGCCTCGTGGAACTGTGGTTCGACGTAGATCGGGACGTGCACATAGAGGTGCGCGAGGTAGAGGAAGAACGGCCGATCGGCGTCGGCGTTGGCGTTGGCGTTGATGAAGTTGACGCAACGCTCGACGTAGCGGCCTGTCAGGGACGCTTGGTCAGGTTGGCTTTCGATGACCGTCGTCCCTTCCATCAGCGGGAGCGGCGGGTGGTCGAAGACATAGTCAATACCCGCCTTGACCAGCCACGCGTTCATCTCCTCCATCGTCGGCCGCCCTTCGGCCGCCACCTGGTGCCCCATGTCGTTGCTGTAGGGCAAGCCGAACCACTCATCGAAACCGTGATTCGTAGGCAAGAAATCGGGCTGGTCGCCGCAGTGCCACTTCCCAACCGCGAGGGTGGCGTAGCCAGCGGCTCGAAGCAACGTCGCCATGGTCACCTCGTCGGGATGGAGGCCAACACCCTGGCCGGGAAAGAGCACCCGGAGGTTCTGCATCGGCTCACCACCAAAGCCAATCCGTAGGGGGTAGCTGCCGGTGAGCATCGCGGCCCGCGACGGCGAGCAGACCGGCGAGGCCATGTAGAAGTCGGTGAACCGAGCACCCTCCGCGGCGAGCGCGTCGAGCGCTGGCGTGTCGTGGACGGTTGAGCCGTAACAACCAAGATCGCCGTAGCCGAGGTCGTCGCAATTGATGAGAATAATGTTTGGAGTCACCGGTATCCCTTCGCGATAGGTGAGTAGATCACGAGTGGGCCGCTCGAACAACAACCATCGGCGAGAGGCAACGTAGTCAGCTCCCCGTCATCGGAGCCAATGTGGTCTCGCAGTCTCTGTTCCCCCCGTTTGACGTCCCCGGTTCCCATTAGCCTGCAGGCATGAAGAACCGAGCCTCCCAGGCAGCAACCCGCGTTGTTCGATCGACCCTGGGCTACGCCTCGCATCGGATCGCCAGCAGCCGGCGGTTGATGGGCCTCCGGTACGACATCGAAACCAGACAAACTTCGCCGGCCTACCTGAGCACGAAGAGATGCTGAGCGATCGGGTGCGGGTCGACACCTATCACCAGGGCATCCGCCAATCCATCACGCCGGGTGACGTCGTGCTCGATCTTGGCACTGGCAGTGGCCTCTTAGCGTTCATGGCGAGCAGGGCCGGAGCAGCCAAGGTGTACGCCGTCGAACACAGCGATTTCATCGACGTGGCTCGCGAGATCGCAGCAGCCAACCACATCCATAACGTCGAGTTTGTCCAGGCCAACAGCCGTGACTACACGCCGCCCGAATCAATTGACGTCGTGCTGCATGAGCAGATGGGCGACGAGCTCTTCAACGAGAACATGGTGCAGAACCTGCTCGACCTCCGAGACCGGGTTCTGGCCCCGGGCGGCCGGATTATTCCGGCCCGGTTCCGCCTCTACGTCGAGCCAGTATCGCTCCACGACACCATGAGGGTCCGGCGGTTCTGGAACATCGAGCTTCCCGATGGGATCGATCTTGGCTCGATGGTGTCATCACCGACGGCGGCCCGGTTCAATATCGGCCCGGCGGCCGAGCAGGTGTGGGCTCGACCGGGATCGGTGGCCAGCACGATCGGCGAACCCACTCCTGTGCTGGCGTTCGATCTCAACACGCTGGAGGGTATCGACGCCTTACCAACCGACCACGTTGTTGAGCGCGTCGCCGCAACCGACGCCATCATCGATGGCGTCTGCGTCTGGTTCGAGGCGATCTTCGACGACGACACCGTGCTCTCCACATCGCCGCTCGAGCCGGTGACCAGTTGGGGCAACCGGATGTTTCGCCTCGACTCCCCTATCGCCGCGGGCGACAAGATCCGGATCTATGTGCACATGGACGACCTCGTCGACCCGCGAACGTGGTCGATCGAAGTGCTGTAGGCCGCTAGGCCAACATCGCCATACCATCGCCGGCCGGGTCGGCTGCTCCGAGCAGCCGTGAGCCGGAAACCGAGATGCCGTGAACCATCGCAAAGGCATAGCTCTCGGGCCAGCGGACAACCTCGAAGCCATCGGCCTCCAACTCGTCGGTGACCGATCGGGGAATCCGATTGCACACGTCGATAGCGTTACTCGTCGCCGAGAAGCGGGGCGCGACCACGGCGTCGAGGATCGGCATGTCGAAGTCGATGCAGTTGAGGAGGACCTGGGTGACACCCATCGCGATCTGCGTACCACCAGGCGCCCCGACCACCAGATCGAGTTGGCCGTCACGAAACACCATCGTGGGGCACAACGAGCTAAACCGACGCTTGCCGGGAGCCAGTGAACCGGCCCGCCCAGGCCGTGGATCAAACACGCCCATACACCCGTTGTACATGAAGCCGAGCCCGTCGCTGACCACGCCAGAGGGCATGCCGAGCGAGTGGGTCATCGTCATGGCGTTGCCATCGGCATCGACCACGCACACATGTGTCGTGTCGGGCGGCTCGCCCTGCATGCGAGTTACCTCAGCTCGCGTCCCGGCTCGAATGCGATTGGCGAGTTCGACCCCGTAGTCGGCCGACAATAGCTGGGCGAGGGGAACGTCGACGAACATCGGATCGCCCACGTGATCGTCTTTGTCAGCGGTTGCCCACTTCATCGCTTCCGACACGGTACGGATGTACTCCACCGAGTTGTGACCAAGTGATGCGAGATCGAAATGCTGGAGCACGTTCATCATCTCGGCGACCATGACACCGCCGCCTGGCGGCTGGTTGGTTGCCACATCGCGGCCCCGATAGGACGTTCGCAACGGCTCGCCCCAGACCGTTTCGTAGCTTGCGAGATCGTCGAACGACAACAGTCCGCCATTGGCCGCCATGTCGGCTGCGATCTCCTCGGCGATCTCCCCGCGGTAGAACACGTCCGCTCCACCGGCAGCGATGCGACGAAGGGTTTCGGCCAGATCGGGGTTGCGTAGGGTCTCGCCGATTTGGCGGAGCGTGCCGTCGTCACGGAAATAGATCCGGCGACCCGCAGGCGTATGGCGCAGGCGACCGATATTGTCGGCGCGGCCCATGGATGCACCCTCCTGCCACCAGTGGTACACCCGCGGACGTATGGCAAACCCGGCTTCGGCCCAGGCAATTGCTGGCTCGACTACATCAGCCCACCTGAGTCGGCCGTATCGCGTTTGTGCCTCGTAGTAGGCCAACAACGATCCGGGTGTGGTGATGGCCTGGTAGCCGACGTCGTTTATGTTCCCCTCAAGGACAAATCCAAAGCCGTCTCGAGTCTCGCCCACCACGAGGTGTTCCCACATGTCGGGCCGGGTAGCCGCAGGCGAGGTCCCATGGAAGTCGACACAGGTGTGGACATCTTGGTCAGGCAGATAGAGCTGGGCATTTCCGAACCCGGCGATGCCACACATCTGCGGATCGACCACACCAGCAACGAGCGCGCAAGCGATGGCAGCATCGACGGCGTTTCCGCCCGCTCGCAAGGCGTTTACCCCAGCTTCGACCGCCTCCGGCTGGGCCGCCACCACCATCCCGTCGGCGTACACGCCTTTCCCTTGCTGCGATCTTGTCACGACGCCCCCTAGCGATTGGCGAGAACGGTCTCGAGCATCGCCTTGATGCCGGGGGGCAGGAAGGTTTCAAACGGTGTCATCTCGGCCTCGGCGAGATCGGCCATCGTCTGGACCACCTCGTTCGGATCGAGCTGATCGGTCAGCACAATTGCCCGCACCAACTCTTCGCCGCCGCCGCTGGCTCATCGCCTTCGTCGATGTAGCCCGCAATGCCGTTGACCATGGTGTCGTTGAATCCCGTGTTGTATGGCCCAGGATTGATCTTGGTCACATCGATCCCGTATGGCGCCAGCTCGTCTCGCAATGCCGTCGAGAACGCTTCAACAGCGTGCTTTGTCATAGCGTACGGTGCTGTCATTGGCCCTGACAGAACCCCAGCTACCGATGACATGTTGATGATGCGGCCCGCACCTTTGGCCTTCATCCCAGGAATGGCCGCCTGGCTCATCGCCACCATGCCAAATACGTTGACGTCGAACCCGGCTTTCATGCGTTCGAGCGGCACATGGGATAGAGGTGCCATCACACCAAAACCAGCGTTGTTGATGAGCACGTCAGGATCGATCTCGGCCACCTTTGCCACATCGCTGGCATCAGTCACGTCGAGCTTGATGGCCGTCAGCTCAGGATGCTCGGCGACCAGTGCCTCGGCCTGCGCCTCGGTTTCTGTTGTGGCGATCACCTTGTGGCCGCGGCCAGCCAACTCAATCGCCGCACCCCGGCCGAAGCCGGAACCGGCGCCGGTAATAAGAATCGTCTTTGTCATGGCCGCACCCTAGTGCACAACGGGAAATCGCCGGGTGCCGACGTCGTGGCCGTGCCACAATCGCCCGATGAGCACCGATGAACTTCGCAACTACACCGCGTTTACGACTGACCCCAATGGCGGTAACCCGGCCGGGGTGTGGATCGGCGAGAATCACCCGGATGACCCGACCATGCAAACGATCGCTAGCGACGTTGGCTTCTCGGAAACGGTCTCGCCGTTGCGACCAACGAGCCAAAACAGTTCCGCGTCCGCTATTTCAGTCCGAAGGCCGAGGTTCCATTCTGTGGTCATGCGACCATCGCCCTCGGGGCGCGACTCGCAGACGAGTTCGGCGTCGGCGACTACAGCGTGGTCACCAACGTCGGCCCCATCGAGCTCGCCACATCAGCGCATAACGGCGTGGCGGTGGCCCGCCTCACCTCGATCGAACCTGGAGCGAACCGGCCGACGCCGAGCTGGTCAACCTCGTGCTCGAGCTTCTCGATTGGTCGGCAACGGACTTGTCCCCCGTTCTAGCCCCTGCACTAACCTTCGCCGGGGCGAAGCACCTCGTGTTGGCGGCCGGAGTCGCACGCGGTTGGCCACCATCGACTACCAATTCGATCGGATGGCTGCACTCATGCTCGCCCACGACATCACCACCATCAACCTCATCTGGGTCGAGCGTGATGACCTGATCCACTCCCGCAATCTGTTTCCCGTTGGCGGCGTCGTCGAAGATCCGGCGACCGGGGCCGCGGCCGCGGCGCTCGGCGGTCACCTTCGGACGCTCGATCCCGGGCAACGCCCCGCAAGTCACCGTGCATCAGGGCGACGACATGGGCCAACCGAGTCGGCTCACCGTCTCGATTCCCGCCACGGGCGGTATTGCGGTGTCTGGCAGCGCCGTCCCGTTGCCCTAACCGGCGTTGGCCGGACCGTCGAGGGAGCCATCGGGGTGGATAGCAAACCGCTCATCTCGGCCGTGGACTGGGTCGTCGGCGGGCCACGGCCAGCCACCAAACTGTGTGCGCCGATAGTCGCTGAAGGCTTGGTGGATTTCGTCGTCGGTAGTCATGACGAATGGTCCGTAGCGGGCAACGGGTTCACCGATCGGTCGGCCCTGGAGCACCATGGCCTCAACGACCCCGCCTCCGGCTCGAACCGTCAACGGCTGACGCCTCCACCAGCGCACCGGTGCCAGCATCGACACGCTCCTCGTCGAGAACTAGGTGGTCGCCGTCGAAGACGTACACCACGCGTTCGGTATCTGGATTGGTGACCGGCGGTAGCTCCCAGGACGCCCGGGGCTGAGTCGAAGATGCCAAATTGCGACGTCGGCCCTCGCTCCGAGCGGCCCACGAACTGACCGGCGGCGGGGGCGGAGTCACGTCGCCGAGACGGCCGGTGATCACAGAAATCTCCGTGACGTTGCCTTCGCTGTCGGTCGAGGAGATGACGGGGATCTGGTCCGACCAGAACATCGTGAACGCCGGAGCGTCCATCTTGTTTTCGGCCGGGAGATTGAGCCAAATCTGGAACAACTCGGCCGGGTTGGGGCCGTCCTTCACCAGCAGAGGAAACATTTCCGAGTGGACGATGCCCGAGCCGCAGTGAGCCACTGGGTGTCACCGTGGCCATACCGGGCTTTCGCGCCAAGTGAGTCCGCGTGGTCGACAATTCCGTGGCGAACGTAGGTGATGGTTTCGAACCCTCGGTGCGGATGCTGGGGAAAACCAGGCACCGTCTGGCCGTGATACATGTTCCAGCCGTCGACATCGGCAAAGTCTTGCCCCATCTGCCGACCGGCGAGCGACGCCGCTGGACCGAAATGATCGTTTCCGGCCGGATAGGCATCGCGATGATGAGCGACAAAGGAACGGGTCGATCGTCGGCCACTGGGCCCCTAGCGGAAACCGCTGACGAACGACAGGTGATGGAGTAGCTGACTGTGCCGACATAGGACCTCCCAATTAGTTCAAAACCATACTATCTGTTTCGACTAGCGGTGAGCGGGCGCCATGTAGAACCAGATGGGAGTGGCTGCACCCTGCTCCTTCAACTTGGCCCGAGCAGCGAGCATCGTTTTGCCCGCTTCGGTGTTTTCGTAGAACCACGCGTCGACAGCCCGTCCTCCGGGCCGTGGCCCATCGGCGAGTTCGAGGGCGGCCTCGGTGTAGTAGGCGCGAATGTCGTGACACACCGCCGTGGTGTTCGTTCCCGGCAGCGGCGTGTCGGTCCAGGCCCCATCACCCTCGGCCCACTCGTGGAGTACGGCCAGCGCATCGACAATGGTGTCGGCGTCGATTGCTCGCCCAACGCCAGTGACGCCGCGGGCCGCAACCGTTCGGTCATAGGCCGCTCGGAGTCCCCGTGCCTCGTCGACCGCAGGCGGCACGGTGGCATCAAATCGAGGCGGGATCGCGCACGTCAACGGCATCTCGTCAGATTCGATGACCAGCGGGTAGGTCTCCAGGACGGGGCCGGGCGAGTCGAGCAGAGCCAAGGCACGCTCCAGCACGTCTCGCTGGAACGGGACATCGCCTGGGAGTCCGAGCGGGCGCCCGAGTGGAAACTCGCAGTACAGGGTTCGAGGCGGCATCATCTTCTCGGCGACCTCTTTCATGGAGGCAAGCACGATGGTTGACAGGCCGGCTGCTTCAAAGACGTGGGCGAGCGTACTCACGGTACGCGTGCACAACGGTCAAACAGGCGTCAGGATGACGACGTCGACGCCGTCGGCGAGCAACGCCCGCGCACACGCGGGGCCGGTATCGAGACGCAACTCGCTGACGGTGTCTGGCTGATTGCCAGCAAAGGCAAAGTGGCGAGGAGCCACATCACCAATCACTCCGTCGGCGGCGAGTTCCTCGAGCCGATCGATGGGATAGACGACGTTGAGATCGATCTGGAAGCCGCTGTGGTCGAAGTTGGGACTCCAGTGGCCCAGTACGATCGATCGGTCCGTGCGGTTGAGTTCCCGGAATCCCGTGTCGCCGGCGCTGAATCGGTCCTGATCGGGCCGATGCAGCGCAGCCGAGGTCACGATCGCCACTCGTGCTTCAGCGAGCGGTTTCTTCAATGGCGTATAGGCCGGGTTTTCGAATGTCGGAACTGCCTGCGTTGCGCCGAACGCCCGCATTGCCTGATCTCCGGTTGCCATCACTCACTACTTCCTCGGCCATTGACCTGTTGACGGATGTGCGCACCAATTTGGCGCAAACCGGTCAATAACGCCAGCCGCCCGCTAACTGAGTTCGGCGAGTCGCGCCTCAAGCTTGTCGATCGCCATGGTCCAACCCTGGCCACCCGGCGAGTCAGCGGGCACGCCAACATGGGTCATGGCCATTTTCGTTGCGCCACCCAGGTCGGTCGGTTCGACGACCACGGAGGTCTCCATGGGCATCCCGGCCGGCATGCCCATTTGCTCCGAAGTCAGGGGCGTGCCGTCGGCGGACGCCACGCTCTCGGTGTAGACCAATCTGGTCGTGGGCTCGATCTCACGGTAGTCACCGATGAAGAACATCTGCATCGGACCACCCGGCGTCTCCATGGCCATCTCGATAAAGCGCTGACCGCCAACCTCGAGCTCCATTCTCGCTGTGGGGATCGATGCACCCATCGGCCCGTACCACTTCGCAAAGTGGCCAGCTTCGGTCCACATCGACCAAACCAGGTCGATCGGGGCAGCGCAAGCGTTCGCTCGATTTGGACGAATGTCATCTCACTCATTGGTGGTGCCAGCTTTCTAGCGGTTTGGCCTTGGATTGATCGGATGGTCCGTGATGTGACGTCAACCATACGGAGTGACTAGTTGAGTGGGAGCTTACGCCCATCCGAGGTTGTGATGCATCCGCTGACATCGGCCAGGTCGGCGTCGAGCCGGGCCCAATGCTCACCATTGCGCCACGTCACGCTGAACGAAGACGCTGAGGTTGCCTCCACCAGATCGAGGGCACCCTCAAACGCCGGGTGGTCGTTGCGCAACCGAATGATGTCGATCTGGCGCTGAACAACCGGCAGGGCGAGCTGCGTCGCGATCTCGTCTCGATCGAAGTTGTGACGGTTGATCGCCCGACCTTCTCCCGTCGCCTCCACCGCCACGGGGTCGTTGTCGCCAGCCAGCAATCCAACGTAGTAGACCTGCGGCTGACCCGGAGCGAACATCTGGATCGAGCGCGCCACCAACAAGCCTGCATCTGAGCCGCAGGCGGCTGCGAACGTCATATTGATCTGATGGGTCATCGACGGATTGGCATCCTCATGATGAACAAGCGTGAGGTTGGCGCCTCGCTCGACGCATTTGGCCACCAGGGCGTCGGCCTCGTCGCGGGAGAGCAACCCGCGGAGGTCGGGATTGACGCCAGTGCCATCGTGGCAATCGAGCATGGTGACCTGGTGCTCGGGGGACAGGCCAAGATGCTCGACGAGCCGAGCCGACGATCCGGTCAGGAGCCCGTCCAGGACGAGGCCAGGCAGCGCGAAGTCATAACTGAGGTGCCCTCGGCGGGCGAGGTCGAGGTGCCGGTCTCGTCCATCGTGGACCTCGGGTAGCACCTGAAGGTTGTGCTGCCCTGCGATGGCCGTCAATACATCGAGATGCTCCCAGATCTCCGGCTCGTTCATGAAGCACCGGGTCCTCGGGCGCTTGGTCAGATAGCCAACGGCATCAAGGCGCAATGTCGTCGCCCCCTGTGCGGCCAGGCGGCCGAACCAGCGGTCGAAGAGCTCGATGGCCAGCGCTGAATTGATATCGATATCGATCTGCTCGGTGACGGGACCACCAGAGAAACCGAAGGTTGTCCAGATGGTCTCGGTCGCCGACCCGTCGCCAATCGGGACAACCGAGAACGGGTTGTCTGGCTTGCGCAGCGCCACCTCGTCGAGGTCACCGGGAGCTGGTTTGCCTGTAGCCCAGATCTTGTCGAGGGTGATGAATAGATCGGCCCACTCTGACTCGCGGCCGCGTTGCTCGAAGTCCTTGAACTCGGGTGACTGACGAGACATGTGGTTGACCATCACATCGAGCACCAGGGGGCCGAGTTCGGCCAAGCCGGCGATGTCGTCCCAGTCACCAAACTCAGGGGCGATCTGGTCGTAGGTCATCGGAGCGAAACCGCGATCGCCCGACGAGGGGAAGGGAGGAAGTAGATGCAGCCCGCCGCTGAAGACACCATCGAGTTCGGTGGCCAGGACCTCGCGGAGACTGGCAAGACTGCCGCCAAGTGAGTCGGGGTAGGAAATCAACTGGGGTTTGGACGACGCAGTTCGCATGGATCCGTTTTTATCGAGTCATCGAACCGTTCACCCCTTGGTGTCGTCGATTCGCTGTGAGCCCACTTCCGGATGACCGGACGAGCCCAACGCCGAGGGCGTTAGCTGAACTCAAGTCCGACGTAGCCGTCGGCAGCAACCTGTTCGACCTTCGTCGCGTACTGGGGCGCGCCGCCGAAGTACGCCTGGTACCGAACGTGGCCCTCTCGGTGACCAGCAACGTTCGAGTTGTACCCAGTAAACCAACCCTTGCTCGATCGAAGGAGCAGCCGGTCGTACGATCGGACGACCTCGGCCACCCACCTCCTCGGCCGCCGCCGTCGCCTCGACTCGAGTGAAGCCATGCTCGTTCACGTGAACGAGTAGCTCCGTGAGCCAATCGACTCCCTTCTCGATCGCCCGGGGGAAGTTGGTCGAGCCCGACACGCTTTGGGGCCCTGCGACCATGAGCATGTTGGGGAAGCCAGCGATGAACATGCCGAGATACGTGCTGGGGCTGTCTTGCCATTTTGCTGAGAGCGGCTGGCCGTCGACGCCCCGGATATCGATTCGGTCGTAGCCGCCGGTGATGGCATCGAAGCCGGTGGCAAAGATGATGACGTCGAGATCGACGTGAGCCTCGGTGGTTTGGATACCGCTCGCATCGATGCGCTCGATTGGGGTGGCGGATACGTCGACCAAGTGGACGTTGTCACGGTTATACGCCTCGAAGTAGCGGGTCTCGAGCGGAAGCCGCTGGATGCCGAATCCATGATCACGGGGAATGAGCTTCTTCCGCCAACTCAGGATCGTCGACTCGCTTCCCTGATCCGATTGGCGACGTACGCCGAGACTTCGTCGTTGGCAGCCTGGTCGAAGAAAATGTCGGCGAAGTTTCCGGCAAAAAAGGCAAACCCCGGCTGGTCGTACAGCTCGTCCCAGATCGCTTGCCGTTCCTCTGCCGTGTGGTCCCAAAAGCCGCGCCGGGCAAGGTGTTCGAACCCGGCGGCCGAGTTCGAGCAGTTCTCGAAGATTTCGTCGTACCGACTACGGATCTCCGCCATCTCGGCCTCGGTGATTGGCCCGTTGTTGAGCGGCGTGCTCCAGTTGGGGCGCCGTTGAAAGACCGTCAGATCGCCAACCTTGTCGGCAATCTCAGCGATCACCTGAATCCCTGTCGCTCCGGTACCGATGATGCCGACGCGCTTGTCCGTGAGGTCGACTGGTTCCTTCGGCCACCAGTAGGTGTGGAACGATGCGCCCTCAAACTCATCCATGCCCGGGTAACTCGGCAAGGTCGGCATCGAGAGTGGGCCGAGGCTTGTGACCACGAATCGGGCGGTGAACGTTTCGCCGGTCGTCAGGTGGATGTTCCAGTTCCGCTCAGCCTCAGCCCAGACCATGGACTCGACCCGCGAGTTGAAACGCATGTGGGGCCGAAGATCGAACTTGTCGGCAACGTAGTTGAGGTACGCCAGATTTTCGGGCTGGGGCGAAAACCGTTCCTTCCAATGCCACTCATCGAGCAACTCCTTCGAGAATGAGTAGCCGTAGGTGTAGCTCTCGGAATCGAAACGAGCGCCCGGGTACCTGTTTCGGTACCACGTACCGCCGAGGTCGTCATCGCCCTCAAGCACGATGGCATCGATTCCGAGATCGATTAGCCGCTTGATTTGATAGATGCCAGATACGCCAGCGCCAATGACGACGACATCGTAGGTTCGCTTCTCGGTCATCCGAACTCTCCTGCTCGCTCTGTCAGTTTCTAGTTCTCCCAAGCGCTTGGTTCCAAGCTGAAGATGACCTCGGTCTCTTGACAGCTGGTCTCGCGCCGCCGATCCTCCACCTAGCGGGCGCATTTGCTCGCTCTAGGACCGAGGAGCAGTTATGACTTCCAGCCGCCTTTGCGCCGTTCTCGTTGGATTCGCACTGCTGGGCGCTGGGTGCGGCAAGGGTGACGAAGCCACCGTCGCCACGACGGCCGCAACCACCACGGCCGAGTCAACGCCGACCACCGCGGCCGAGACCACCACCACGACCGAGTCAACGCCGACCACCGCGGCCGAGACCACCACCACGACCGAGTCAACGCCGACCAGCGTGGGACTGGAGCAACCAGCCATTTGGCCCGCTCCCTCGGTCGCCTTCGACACGCCCGAGGCCGCAGCTAGCGACTTCATCACAAACGTCTTTGGTGTGCCCTCCGAACTTGGCGACTTCATGTCGGGCGACGCACGAAGCGGCGAGATCGAGGTGTTGCCACCTGCCGAGACAAACGGGTCCGGGACAAATCGCAGCCTGCTGCTGATGCGTCAACTCGGGCCGCCAACGCTGGTTTGTTGCTCGCAGCCATCGACGACGTGAACAGATCACCAGCCCGGCGTCCATGTCTGAGGTAGCTGGCCCGGTCGAAATCAGCGGCGTCGGGCGAGGTTTGAGGGCCTGATCATCGTCAGAACGCTTTGTCACTTGGGGCGCGTCGGCTGGTGACCGGCAACACACCCAGGCCGGGGCCACCAGAGCCGTCGAACCATTCACGGTGACGCTCGACTTGTCTTCCAACACCCGGTGGCAACCGTTTGGTACTGATCCACGGCGATGTCGGCCTGCCTCAAGGCTCGACCCAGGCAGTTCAGTACCATCTGCTGCTCATTGCGAGGCCGCAGCAAATCGGCTACAGTTGTTGACGACGGCTGGCATAAACGGTCAGCCTGCCTCCCTCGTCAGAACAGACGAAAGACGCTCGCAGAGCCGATGCATCGTAATGCCAGCTTGAAACCTCCATCCAACATATCATCGTGAAGAGGCTGCTACCAATTTAAATCGAATTTCCCGCCCGCTAAACAAATCCGGCAAATCCACGATCATCCAATCAACACAACCGTCGATTGATACAATACAATCTCGGTGCGCTGACGGGAGTTCAACTTTGGTGAGACGCTGCCTGCTGGTCGCCCCGAAGGACGACGCCGCTTCGGGATTCGATCGGGACCCCCGAAGGCCGAGGTCGGTGAAGTGAACGGCGGCCGGCAAGCGCGTAAATGAGCGCAACCAGATTCCGTTACGCGCCCAACGTTGAACAGGGTGATAACCGGCACGAGCAAGACGAGAAGCTCGGGATCGTCTGAAGAAAATCCGAGTGTCGGACGCATCTGCACCCGGATTCGATCAGATCGCGCCGTCAGGACGCCAAGCGGCACGCCGATGGCCAGCGTCAGTGCGACGGCGACAAGACACTGGGCCAGCGTGTCCATCGATAGCTCCACGTGCCGAGAAGCCCGATCGGCCGAGGGCCAAGGCGGCGCCGACGCCAAGTCGCCAGCCTTTGAGCAGCAAGCCAGTGCGACGACGAACCCGAGTAACACCGGCCACGGAATCCGCTCGCTGAGCGGCTCCGCAGCGGGGTGATGAACCGAAGCGTGACGAAGTCGCTGAATGGACCCGTTCCGATGCCCGTGTCGATGTCGTAGAGGTTGACTTGGGCCCACCTCACCGCATCGTCGATCGGGCCCGCGAAGTGCCACGAAGCATCGGCCGGAAACGCACTGTGGCCGAGCAAGCCGCCAAGGACCGTGGCTATACCAGCGATGACCACTCCTCGCTTCACGAGGTCGACGTCGTGTCCGGCTCGCACCATCGGCGGAGTCCGCTCTTGAACCAGTCGAGCAAGATCGCCATAGCGACCACCGCAAGTCCGCCTCGGCGGCAGCACCAACGTTCTGATCACGAGTCTTTCTGCACGAGGTTGCCGAGATTGCCCCAGCACCGATCAGCACGGCGATCACAACCCATGCTCAGCGCAGAAGTTGATGCTTTGGTTGACGCCGACCAGGATCGCCGGTCGGGCCAACGGCAACCTGACTTTCGTTAGCGTCTGGCGTTCCGTCGCCCCAAACATGTCGGCAGCTTCAACAACGCCCGTCGACAGGCCGCGGATGCCGAGGTCGGTGGCGCGGGCGATCGGCGGGAGTGAGAACAACAGGGTCGCAATCAACGCAGGAACAAGCCCGAACCCGAACAACAACGTGAACGGAATCAGATAAACGAAACCAGGCATCGTCTGCATCGCATCCAGCGCAAGCCTGGTGGCGCGCTCGACCCGGGGGTTCCGAGAGCTCGCCACACCAATCGGAACGCCGATCGCAATCGCAATCACCACCGAAACACTCATCAACGCCAGGGTGTCGAGCCCGTCCGTCCAGACTCCGACAACGCCGAAATACAGGACGGCGAGCGCACCGATCACGCCAGCAACCCGGCCGCGCACCCACCAGAGCCCGAGCCCCGCCCAGGCGACGTATCCATACCAGGGAATCCACTTCAGGACGGCGGCCAAGAGCTCAATCGCCCACTCGATCGAGTCGGCGAACGGATCCAAGAGCACGCCGTAGAGCCAGTGGTTTCGCTGATTGCTGATGAGCCAGCCCCGAGCGTCGGAGATCGGGGCCGCAAGACCGATATTCAACGACTCGGGAAAGGTGCCAATCGTTGAGAAGAGTTTTGACGCAACGAATGTCACAACAATCAGACCAACGAGCCAGCGGCCGAGCCGGACCGGTCGATACGCTGCCGTACTAGTCATCGCGGCGGCTGCAGCAATCGACCAACGTCCTCGCGAGTAACGACCCCGAGCACCTGATCGCCGTCGCCGGTAACCGCGATCGGGTCGGGCGCGGCCAGCAGGCTCGGGATCAGGTCTTCGAGCACCGTCCATTGTCCGACCCGCGATAAACGAGAGACATCCCCGTCAAAGCGGCCGACCGGGCCCATCGCATGGTGTGCCGTGAGGACCTTTGCCTTCGGCGCATCTTGGATAAACGCGCGTACATAGTCGTCGACCGGGTTGGTAATGATCTCGACCGCGGTGCCAACCTGAACCAACGCCCCGTCGCGCATGATGGCAATCCGATCGGCCAAGCGCAGCGCCTCGGTGAAATCGTGCGTGATGAACACGAGGCTTCGTTTCTCGCGAAGCTGGAGGTCGATGAGTTCGTCCTGCATGTCGCGACGAATGAGCGGGTCGAGGCCGAGAATGGCTCGTCAAAGAAGAGCACGTCGGGGTCGACCGCGTAGTGCTCGGGCCAAGCCCACTCGTTGCTGCATTCCACCACTGAGCTGTTGGGATAGCTTCGGCCCACGCGGAGACCGACGATCCCGAGTAGCGCCATCGCCGAGGCGCGCCGCTCTGCCTTGTCGACGCCGCGTACCTCCAACCCGAACGCGACATTGTCGGCGACAGTTCTGTGGGGGAAGAGCCCAAAGGCGTTGGAACACCATCGCCATTCGATGTCGACGGAGCCGCAGGGCCTCCGGGGAAGCCAGAAGATCTTCACCACACAGTTGGATCTGGCCCGAGGTCGGTTCAACCAGTCGAGCCAGGCAGCGAATGAGCGTTGACTTCCCGAGCCCGATAGCCCCATAACCACGAAGGTCTCGCCCTGGGCAACGGCAAACGAGACGTCGCGCACGGCAACGAGCGCGTCGGTCTCAGCCTGAATAGCTTGCCGGCTTGCTCCCCCAGCGGCGAGCGTCTTGGCCGCTTCGGCGTTCTTGCCGAAGATCTTCCAGAGGCCCGAGACCTCGATGATGTTCATGGTGTTCGGCAGCGAACTAGGAGAGCCAGGCTTTCCAGGTGTCGGGGTGGCTCTCAATCCACTTCGCAGCAGCCTCGTCGACCGACATGCCGTCGGTTTCCACCAGCGCCAACATCTCGACCTGGTCGCTGGTCTGGTACGACATCTTGGTCAGGAACGACGCGGCCTCAGGGGCCGTTTCGCTGAGATCGCCCGACATGATTTTGAAGAGTTCGTCGGCCGGATAATCGCAGTCGACGCCCTCGGGTGCGGTCGCGGCACAGGCATCGGTGTAGTCCGGCAGCTTGACCTCGGTGAGGTCGTATTTGTTAAGGGCCGAGTGTGGTGTCCACAGGTAGATGAGGATCGGCTCTTCGCGGCTGTAGGCCGCGCCGAGCGCCGCAAGAATCGCTTCTCTGAGCCGGCGTAGACCACCTGAAGCGGCAGCCCCAGGTTCGCGATGATTGCCTCGTCGAACTGGACGAAGCTCAGGTCGCCACCAAGGAACTGGCCGAGATCGCCCGTCTCCGCAGCAACAGACCGGCGAGCTCCGGATCGGCGAAACCTTCCCAGGTCGCCAGCTCCGGGTGTTGGTCCACCATGTACGTCGGGATGTACCAGCCGATCTTGCCGACCGGTCCAAGCAGGCCCGCGTTCACGACATTGCCATCGGGATTGTCGATGAAATCGATGACATTCTGAGCGTGACCAGACGGCCAAACTTCGAGCGATGCGCTCACATCTCCGGTGTTGATGGCCGCCCACTGGGCGTTCTCATCGATCTCGACTGTCTCGACCTCGTAGCCGAGCTCGGATTCGAGGAGCTGCTTGGCCACGGCCACGTTGACCGCCGAGCCGTTCCACGGGTTGACCGCCAGGGTGATTGTGCCACCACCACCGCCACTACTCGATTCGCCCGAGCTGGTGTCGCTATCGCTGCCACAGGCCGCGGCGACCATCGCAAGCGCGAGGAGCAACGCGATGGCTCTTCCAAAACTGACTTTGATGGCCGAATACTGCTGCACGAGAGTCCCCTTGATACGTACGGATAGCCAACCTTCGGATGGACGGCGTGAAAATACCACGTCTGACGCGACGGCACCCGAGTAGCTGCATGACGGTCACGAAGTTGAAACGAAGCGGCGGCACGTGGCCCACTGACCCGCCACGACAGCGACGGGTCGGCGCCGACGAGTTCGGTCGGGGGGCGACGTCGCCAACTCGGCATTGCGATGAATCCCCGGCATGCTGGCCGTCGTGAACGACAAATTCAGCGCTGCCGATATCACGGTAAAACGCGACGAGGGCGTCGCCATCGTGTTCGACGAC
Organism: Acidimicrobiales bacterium; assembly: GCA_041394345.1. Lineage (GTDB taxonomy): Bacteria > Actinomycetota > Acidimicrobiia > Acidimicrobiales > SZUA-35 > JBBKWJ01. The sequence goes on from JAWKIN010000008.1 coordinate 126,553, forward strand.
GGCCACCGCGCGTACTACCCGCTGGCGACGATGCGGCTCCATTGCCCGTGCGCCGAATGCCACTCCAAAAGAGATGCCGGCAAAAGCGTGCGGATCGAATCAACGATCCCGCTGACGATCACCGACGCCGAGCTCCATGGCGCCTGGGGCCTGGCGGTCACGTGGAACGACGGGCATTCGACCGGCATCTATTCCTTCCAACTCCTACGCGGCTGGTCCGACAACTAGTCCGGTGGAACTCGACGACTACAACACCTATTGCCAATCGCTCCCCGCCACCACTCACGTCGTGCAGTGGGGCGACTCGCACGTGTGGAAAGTCGGCGGCAAGGTCTTTGCCATTGCGGGCTGGAGCGACGGCGATGCGTTCGCCGTCACGTTCAAGACGTCCCGCGAAGAGTTCGGCTTCCTCGTCGAGATGCCGGGTGTTACGACCGGCGCCTCACCTCGCGTCCCGAGGCTTCACGTGGGTGCAGCACTACGCCGAACCGGGACTCGATGACGACGACCTCGCGAACAGCTCGCCGAGTCCCACCGCCTCGTCAGCCGCGGCCTCTCACGGAAGAAGCAACGAGAGCTCGGACTCGCCGACTCGTAGCGTTACGGGGCATGCTGGTCGGCGTGACCACACCGAAGCCACTCGCTCTGTCCATCCTCGATCTTGCGATCATCGGGTCAAACGAGTCTGCGTCCGACGCCTTCCGGGCCAGCGTGGCGACGGCCCAGCGAGCCGAACAACGTGGCTATGAGCGGGTCTGGTACGCCGAGCACCACAACATGGCCTCCATTGCGTCGTCGGCGACCAGCGTGCTCATCGCTCACGTCGCCGCCAATACGTCGACCATCCGTCTCGGCGCTGGCGGCATCATGTTGCCAAATCACTCGCCACTCGCAATCGCCGAGCAGTTCGGCACGTTAGCGACGCTCCACCCCGGCCGCATCGACCTTGGTCTCGGGCGAGCACCGGGAAGCGACCAGCTGACGATGCGGGCGATGCGGGTCGATCCACGAACCGCCGAACGATTCCCCGAGGACGTGCGCGAGCTCCAGGGCTACCTCAGCGACGAGTCGCTGGTTCCGGGGTCATTGCCGTCCCCGGCGCCAACACCAACGTCCCGATCTACATTCTTGGTTCGTCGTTGTTCGGGGCCAGACTGGCAGCGGCGTTCGGTCTCCCTACGCCTTCGCCTCGCACTTCGCTCCGGCCCAGTTGCTCGACGCTGTCGCTCACTATCGCGCCGGAGTTCCGACCCTCGATCCATCTCGCCCAACCCTACGTGATCGCCGGCGTCAACGTGATCGCCGCCGACACCGAAGGGGACGCCGAGCGCCAACGGGTGTGGGTGGCTCGGCGCCGCGTCGCCCGGTTCGTTACGCCGGGAGTGACCTTGACCGACGACGAAGCCGACGAGGTCTTGGCATCGCCCCAGGGCCAACACATCGCCCAGATGATGCATTTCACCGCGTCTGGCACCTCGCAGCAGGTCTATGACTATCTGCTCGATCTGGCCGAATCGGCGCAGGTCGACGAGCTCATCACCGTTCACCCATCGCCAACCCTTGACGAGCGCCTGCGATCAATCGACTTGCTCGCCGACGCTCGCGACGCCGCAGCGGCCTAACGCTCTGGCGCGAACCGGCGATAGGCAGGCGAAGCGAACCTCGCTACGTGGCCGAAACCAACGCCCGAGGGCAGCCGGGTCACGCTGATCCGAAGTTGGCTCACCGACCAACCGCATGGGAAGATCAGCCCAACCATCGCACAGGAGATCAAACGATGACTGACACGGCAAAAGACCATCAGACCTGGGAGCCACAGGTTGTTCGGAGCCCCGAACAAGAGCAGGCCGCAGTCGGCGCCACGGTCCCCGACGCGAGCGAACTCGACATCGCCGAGATCAACCCGATCAATGCGCACCTCTTCTTGGAGAATCGCTGGCAAAGCCACTTCGAGCGCCTCCGCAACGAAGATCCCGTCCACTTCAACGAGATCGAGTCGGCTGGCCGCTACTGGTCGATTACGAAGTATGACGATGTACGTCACGTCGACGGCGATTGGAAGACCTTCTCGTCAGCGGACGGCATCACGCTTGGGCCTCGCGTCGATACGGTGCGCACCGATGGCCCGACGATGTCGTCGTTCATCTCGATGGACCCGCCGCCACGGCGAGCAACGCGGCACTGTTCGGTCGGTCGCAGCGCCCAAGAACCTCCGTAATCTCGAACCACTGATCCGCGAGCGCACCGTCACCCTGCTCGACTCGTTGCCAGACGGCGAGGCGTTCGACTGGGTCGACAAGGTGTCCGTCGAGCTCACAACCATGCTGCTGGCCACGCTCTTCGACTTCCCCTTCGAAGACCGCCGCAAGCTAACGCGCTGGTCCGACATCGTCTTCGCCATTCCTGAACCGGGCGGCGTCGTCGAAACGCAAGAACAAAAGTTCGACGAACTCCGCGAGTGCGTCGCCTATTTCGAGAAGCTCTGGGACCTTCGGCGGGAGACGCCGGGCGACGACCTCGTGTCGATGCTCGTCCACGGCGAGGCAACCAAAGACATGCCGACGCTCGCCCACCTTGGCAACCTCTTGCTGCTGATCATCGGGGGTAACGACACGACTCGCAACACGATGTCGGGCAGTGTCTACGGACTCAACACCTTCCCCGACCAATACGACAAGCTCATGGCGAACCATGACCTCATCAGCGGGATGGTCCCCGAGATTATCCGGTGGCAGACTCCGCTTTCCTACATGCGGCGCACCGCCACGATGGACACCGAGTTGGGTGGTAAGCAGATCCGCAAGGACGATCAGGTGTTGATGTGGTATCTGTCGGCCAATCGTGACGAAGCCGTCTTCGACAACGCCGAGGCAATCGACATCGAGCGACCAAACGCCGACCGACACCTCTCGTTCGGGTACGGCATCCACTTCTGCATGGGCAGCCGCTTGGCCGAACTCCAGCTCCGGATTCTGTGGGAAGAACTCCTCCCGCGCTTCGAGCGTGTTACCGTGCTCGAAGAGCCGACTCGGGTGTTCTCGTCGTTCATCAAGGGCTACGAACGTCTGCCGGTACAGCTCACCTGCCGATAACCCGCTACCCAGCGTCGAGGTACAAAGAGCGTGACAGCGTTGACAATCGTTGGGTTGGTGTCTGGCATCGTCTTTCGTAGTTGGGGCCGAACTTCTGGTCCAGGCGGCAGCCATCAGCGTCTGGCCTGGTTCAACCTGTCGTCGTCGGACTGACGGTGGTCGCTTTGGCACCAGCGCACCCGAACTCGCCGTTAGTGTCGGTGCTGGCCTAGCAGGAAACACCGACGTCGCGTTTGGCAATGTCGCCGGGTCCAACATCATCAACATTCTTCTGATCCTCGGCGCATCGGCCCTGGTTGGCGGTCTCGCCGTTTCTCAGCGGATTGTCAAACTCGATGTACCGATCCTGATCGGCGTCACGCTGGTCACGTTTGTCATGGCACTCGACAACCGAATCGGCCGCGTCGATGGTTCGCTGCTGTTCCTTGGCGTACGGCTGTACACGTGGTGGCTCATCCGCGCCTCGCGGCGCGAGACGGCGGCCGTCGCCCAAGAGTATGAGGACGCAATCGACTCCGTCGAAGCACGAACGGGCGACCGGCCCCTCATCGTGCAGCTTGGTTTTGTCGTCGCCGGCGTCGCCATCCTGATCCTCGGGTCACAGCTGATGGTGGGAGCGGCAACCGACATCGCCACGTCGCTCGGCGTCTCCGACCTCATCATCGGACTCACGGTTGTCGCCGTTGGCACGTCGCTGCCCGAATTCGCCACCTCGATGATGGCGGCGTTTCGCGGCCAGCGCGATCTTGCCGTGGGCAACATCATCGGATCGAATCTCTTCAATCTCATGTGCGTCCTCGGCGCGACGGGAATCGTCTCTGGTGGCGTCAACGTCAGCGACGCGTCACTTCGACTCGACTTCCCCGTGATGATTTTCGCGACGGTCGTGTTGTTGCCAATCGTCTGGGCTGGGTTTTGCATCACGCGCTGGCAGGGACTCGTTCTTGGCGCGTTCTACCTCATGTACGTGGCCTACCTCATCCTGGACGAGAACGGCAGCACCGCAATCGGCGTGTTCCGATCGATTGCCGTGGTCGCCGCGGTCCTGACGTTGGCCGCGTTCTCGCTCGCTGGTGTTCGCGGGTGGCGCCAGCATCGAGCCATCACGGCTCCCACCCCCTAGATCGACCTAGTCTTCGTCCGGTGTTGCTGGGTCCTGAAGGCCCTGCTCCAGGCGAGACATAGCCGAGTTCACCGACAGCGTCGAGATGGCAAACACCGCGCTCGCTACCTGGGCTGGCGCCCGAGCCGCCTCGACGAGCCCACGACCAAGCGCCTCGCCTGCTGCCTTTCCTGACGGGCGACTGATCCACCCTTGGCTGACGAATACACCCAACGAAACAACGACCACAATCACCATCGCGCCGGTCACAACGGGCCATCCCCAGCGTTCACCAATCGTCGGAAGGTTCTCGTGATTCATCCCGAAGAACCCGACAATGAGCGAGAGCGGCAGAAGGATCGCGGCGTAGATCGTCAGAACTCGCGTGACTTCAGTCGCCAGTCGTGATTCGGCGCCGCGGTACGAATCGATGGCTTCACTCATGAGCGATCGGGCGGCATCGAGGCCGTAGGCCGTCCGAGCGGCAACATCGAAGACGTCCGAGAACCGGCGGCGGGCGGCCCGACTCAGGAGCGCAGAATCGGACGTGCGAATGAGGTCAAGCGCCTCCCGTTGGGGCAGCACAATCCGACGAATTGCCGCCAAATCGCTTCGGATCGCCGACACGTCGTGCAGCAAGGTCCGATCGGCGACCAGCGCCCGCACCACCAGTTCGTCGGCTCGCTCATCGAACGCATCGACGACCGCAAGAAGCCGGCGAGTCACCCCGTCGGCAAGGCGCGCCGCGACCTCATCGGCCCCGCCCGAGGCCAGTTCTGGGTGATGTCGGATGCTCGACTGGAGTGCCTCAATCGCTCGGGAGGCACCCTGGTGAACCGTAATCAGGTCAGTTGCGGTGATAAAGCAATCGAGCTCGTACGTTGACAGGCGCTCATCGTCGCGAAGCCCGTGCAGGATGAGCGATAGATGGCTGCCGAAGTCCTCAAATTTGGGGACATCGATTTCGTTGAACGCATCGTGAACAGCCAACTGGTCGAGCCGATACTGGTCGAGTATTGGCGGTGGTCCTGGGTCGTGGCCCGGATCGATCATGATGTCGACCCAGTGCCAACCGTCGAGGCTTGGATCAAGTTGTTCGAGGTCGCGAACGGCCCCCGCGGCGTCGATATGCATGATGGTGATAGTCACGCCGTCATTGTGTCACGCCCGACCCTCCCGAACTGGGTGACGTCGACCACCGATTTGGCGCGTCTGCACCCCGTTTCGTGGCGGCGTGGTTAGCGTTCACAGGCTCGGTCTTCCACCACGGCCACTACAGAACCAGGAAACGCCAATGGTCGCAGCTGCCTTGGGACTCATCGGTCCCGAGTCGATCCTCCAACACGGTGGCCTCGCCTTGCTTGGGGCCATCATCTTCGCCGAGTCCGGCCTGCTCATCGGCTTCTTTCTGCCCGGAGACTCGCTGCTCTTCATCGCCGGGGTAACTGCCGCAGGCAGCAAAGGGATCTTGCCGCCGATCGGCGTCGTGCTCGCCGTCGTCATCGGCGCTGCGATTGCGGGCGATCAGGTCGGCTATTCGTTTGGCCGCCGTGTCGGGCCTGGCCTGCACGGCCGTCGCCAAAGCCGCCTCTTCAACCCCAACAACATCGTTCGGACCGAGAGCTTCTTCGACAAACACGGCGCAAAGGCGGTCGTTCTGGCGCGCTTTGTGCCCATCGTTCGCACGTTCGCCCCGATTGTCGCCGGGGTGGCCAAGATGCACTATCCCACCTTCCTCCGGTTCAATATCGTCGGCGGTGTGCTGTGGGGCGCTGGTGTAACACTGCTCGGCTTCATCTTCGGCGACACCGACGTCGTGAAGAACAACTTCGAGATTGCGACTCTGGGCGTCGTTGGCCTCTCGCTCGTGCCAATCGCGATCGAAGTGCTACGCCATCGTCAACTCGGTGATCACTAAGCCCGTTCTTCGCAACCGCACGCGTGGCGGCTCGGAAACGAGGAGAAGCTGACGAGCGGCTACGACGCTTCGGCCGCAACCTTGATGGCGTCGACCACCGATTGCA
>JAWKIN010000009.1:0-126326 GCA_041394345.1 Acidimicrobiales bacterium
ACGACGCCGAAGAGGGGAGCAGCAGGGCCAAGGCTGCGCTCCTCGCCGACGCTGGCTGGGACGACGACGGCTCGTTATTGCTCGGCGTCGTTTCTCGACTCGTCGATCAAAAGGGCATCGACTTCATCACTGGGCTCGTTCCGTACCTCGCCACAATCCCCGCCCGCCTCGTTCTCCTCGGCTCGGGGTTGCCTCACATCGTCGACGATGTTCGCACCGCCGCAGACCGTCATCCCGACCGGGTCTGGGCCATCACCGACCGCTTTGACGAGCCGCTCGCTCACCGCATCTTCGCCGGATCAGACCTTTTCCTGATGCCCAGCCGATTTGAGCCGTGCGGCCTCGCCCAGATGCAGGCCTTGGCGTATGGCACGCCAACGGTGGCGACCAGCGTTGGCGGCTTGGTCGACACCATCGTCGATATCGACATCGACCGCGACAACGGCACAGGTACGTTGACCCGCACCAATGATCTGGCGGGCTTTGTCGATGCCGTCCATCGTGCAGCCAGGGCCTACCGACTGGCGTCACGACGCAAGGCAATGCGCCGACGAGCCATGAACACGGACTGGTCGTGGCACGGCCCGGCCCAGAAGCATCTCGCTCTCTACGAGGCCCTGCTCGCTCGCTAACGCAACGGGCGGCGCAACCTAGGTGAACTTGAAGTTTTTGGGCACCGTCACGATTCCGCTCTCGGTCACACTGAGGCCCCGAGCAAGGTCTTCCTCGGGGTCAACGCCGATGCGGGTGCCCTTCGGTACGACGACGTTCTTGTCGATGATCGCCTTCTTGATCGTCGAGCCGGCGCCAACCTGAACGTCGTCGAACAGCACCGCACTCTGGATGTCGGCGTCGCGTCCGACCCGAACACCGGGGGAAAACACGCCCTCAAAGACGTCGCACCCGCTCAGAATTGAGCCGTTGGAGATCACACTGTTGACCACGGTCGGGTTGCGATCACGATCGCGAACGAACTTGGCCGGTGGCAACGCTCGCCAGTGAGTGAAGATTGGCCACTCACTGTTGTAGAGCGAGAAGCGAGGGAGGGGTTGGACGAGGTCCATGCTGGCATCGAAGTAGGCGTCGAGCGTTCCAACGTCGCGCCAGTAGCCGCGTGGCGATCGGTATCGCCAGGCACCCGGTTGGTCGAGTAGTCATACACGTTCGCCTTGCCTTCGCGAACGAGGCGCGGAATGAGGTCGCCTCCGATGTCGTGACCCGATGATTCGTCGGTCGCGTCGGCATGCAGCGTGTCAACCAACAGGTCGGCGTCGAAGATGTAGTTCCCCATCGACACGAGACACTCGTCGGGGCTGTCGCTCAGGCCAGGCGGGTCGGCTGGCTTTCGAGGAACTGGTTGATTTTGTTGTTCTCCCCACGGTCGATCACGCCGAACGCCGACGCCTCGGACCTGGCCATCCGGATACCGGCGACGGTGACGCCGCCACCGTTGGCCCGATGCTCGTCGAGCATCTGGCGTGGGTCCATCCGGTAGATGTGATCAGCGCCGAAGACAAAGATGAAGTCGGGCCGCTCGTCCGAGACGAGATTGAGGTTCTGGAACAGCGCATCGGCCGAGCCGGAGAACCAGTGGGGGCCTTTTCGCATCTGGGCCGGGACGGTGGTGACGTAGCTGCCCAGCATGGTCGACAGCCGCCACGTCCGTGAGATGTGGATGTCGAGCGAATGGCTCTTGTATTGGGTGAGTACGACGATCTTGCGATAGCCGCCATTTGCGAGATTCGAGATGGCAAAATCGATGAGCCGATAGGGGCCACCGAAGGGCACTGCCGGTTTGGCTCGATCGGCGCTCAGCGGCATCAACCGCTTGCCCTCACCTCCAGCGAGAACGACGGATAAGACTCGCGGGCGGCTTCCAAGGTCAGACATGGCCCCATTGTTCACGATCCCAGCCGGTCAGGCACGACATACCGGCAGAAAATTACCTATCGCCGAACGCTCGGTCGATGGGCTTAACTCGTGGCCGTGGGGCAAAGCGCACGACCGGTGCCGTTCCACGGCGGGATGTGGACGTCACCCTGAGCGTCGTTGCGCTTAACACAGTCGAAGGGTGGCTCGTGAGCCACCCTTCGAAGGTTTTACGGTGCTATGCGAGCCGACCGATTACTCGGCCCAGGCCTTGACCTTCTCGATGATCTCCAGCGGGTTCTCGCCAACGGGGGTGATGCTCAATCGGGTCACACCGGCTTGGCGGTAGGCCTCGATGCGCTCTCGCACGAATCCTTCGTCGCCCGCAAGCGTGGTGGCACGGAGGTAGTCGTCGGGAATCAGCGCCTCGGCCTCGCCTCGCTTACCGGAAAGGTAGAGCTCTTGGATCTTCGCGGCCTCCTCTTCGTAGCCGTAGCGACAGAAGAGCTGGTTGTAGAAGTTGGTCTCCTTCGAGCCCATGCCGCCGACGTACAGCGCAGTCATACCTCGACTGGCATCGCGAATGCGCTTCGCTTCGTCCTCCGAGCAGATGCTGACGGTGCCGCCGGCCACCACTTCGAGCGGTGGCAGTCCCTCATCGCGCTTGGCCAGGCCGACCTCAACGTCGGGCCACCACACCTCGTTGGCCCGGTCGGGGTGGAAGAAGATCGGCAACCAGCCCTCGGCCTTTTCGGCGGCCAGAGCAACGTTTTTGGGTCCGAGCGCAGCCACATAGATCGGGATGTCGGGCCGAACGGGCCGATTGATGATTTTGAGCGCCTTGCCCTGGCCCGTGCCTTGGTCGGCGGGCAGGGGGATCTGGTATGACACGCCGTTGTGCTCGACCTTTTCGCGCCGCCAGACTTGACGGCAGATGTCGATGATCTCGCGGGTACGACCCAGGGGACGGTCATACGGGACGCCGTGCCAACCTTCGATGACCTGCGGGCCAGACGCCCCCAGGCCAAGCACACAGCGGCCGCCTGACAATGCGTCAACGCCAGCGGCTGTCATACCAATCAACGTCGGCGTCCGCGAGTAGAGCGGCAGGATGCCCGCCGCAATCTCCATGCGCTCGGTGACCGCGGCGAGATATCCCATGAGGGAGACGGCGTCGAAGCTATAGAGCTCGGCCACCCAGACCATGTCGACACCCGCTCGCTCATAGTCTTGTGCGGTTTTGGCGAGCTGCTTTGGATCGCCGCTGTAGTTGAGGCTCATCGAGAGTTTCATGCCCGACATCATGACAGCTCTGCACCAAATCGACGAACTTGGGCGGCCATTGCAGTTGCCGTTGAGCCGGGTCGCCGACTAAGCCATTGGGGACAACCTCGTAGGGGAGTAGGCAGCAGATGGCATCAGCAACGACGACACCAGCAAAAGACGCGCCGTTCACGACAATCACCGCGACGGCGGACGGACGAATCGGTCGGTTAACGCTCAATCGACCGGAGAAGCTCAACCCGTTGAGCACGACGACACTCCGCGAGATCGCCGAGGCGGCACGATGGTTCGACGCTCAATCCGAGGTGAGCATCGTGATCGTGACGGGAGCTGGTCGTTCCTTTTCCGCTGGCGCGGATCTCTCGACCTTTAGCGGGCCGAGCAATCCAGACCGAGATGCCGCCGATGCTGGTCGACTCATGGCCGATGCGCTCGAGTCGATGCGAGCGCTGGCGGTGGTGGCGCTCCAGGGGTGGTGTGTGGGCGGCGGTCTCGTTGTGGCGTTGGCCTGCGACATCCGAGTGGCTGCCGACGACGCCCGCTTCTCCATCCCCGAAGTCGATCTCGGTATTCCGCTGGCGTGGGGTGGCATTCCTCGCATGGTCAGAGAGATCGGCCCCGCCCTGACGAAGGAACTCGTTCTCACGTGCCGTCCCTTTGATGCTGCTGAAGGGCGAGCCGCTGGATTCATCAACGAGATCGTTCCGGCCGCCGACCTTCACGAGCGGGTCGAAACCCTTGCGGCCGAACTGGCAGCCAAGGCACCGCTGACGATCTATGCCACGAAACGCCACGTCAACGCCGTCACCGAGCAGATGGTTGGCACCAACCGGAGCTGGAGCGACGCCGATAGTTTGGTGGCCGCGCTGGGCGATCCCGACTGTCGAGATGCCCGGCGGGCCTACCTAGCGTCACGCTCGTGACACTCACTTAGTGGTGGTCGTGGGCCTCATTGTCGGCAACCCGAAGCGCCAACGACCGCAGGACTTTTCGGGCCAGACCAGGCACGTCGTCGAGTAGGCCGTCGAAGGCCCGACGCTCACCGACGAGAATCTCACAGTCGGTGATGGTGGTGACCGTGGCCGACCGCGGCCGGTCCATGAGGATCGCCATCTCGCCAACCATTGCCCCGTCGGTCAGCGTGGCCACGACCTCCCCATTGCGGCTGACCTCGGCGGAGCCGCTGACGATCACGATGAACGATGACGGGTTCTCGCCTTCGCGCATCAGCGTTGTGCCGGCTTTGATGTCGGTATCGGTCATCGCTCGCTCGATCAGCTGAAGGTCCTTTCTCGAGCATTGTGAAAACAGCGGAATTGCAGCGAGATGATCGAGATAGCTGTCGCGAGCCATGGAATTCCTCCTGAGGATGCCGTTTGCGGCCAAACGGTCTGCGTGGCGCCAAACTAGTCGTCTCACGAGCGCTCGGGGGAGTTCGCGACGCGAACACTCTCGCTGATCGGGCCGATTCTCGCTACCGTACTGCTCGGTGCAGGAGAAACACGGTGTGAGACCATCGATTCGCTCCCTGGTTGGAGCCATCATGCTGACAGCAGCTGCATGCTCGTCGACACCAGCGACAGCTCCCGTCGTGTCGCCGCCGCCCCCGTCAATCTCGACCACGACTGCACGTATTCCGGCTGATCCGTTCGGGCGCACGCCCGGCGGCACGCTGGTCTATGGACTTGAGGCGCCAGCGAGTGGCTTACTGCCATCGGAGTCGGGCTGTGACGTGTCGTGCCGCCAACTGCTTGCAACCATCGCTGACCCGCTTGTTGCTCGAACGTCGGCGGGCGACATCGTGCCGTTCGTACTTGAGGCCATCGTGCCGTCAGACGACTACTTCACCTGGACGCTCACCGTCCGTGATGACGTGGCGTTTCACGACGACACCCTCCTCACCGGAGCAGAGTTGGCCGCGCACATCGATCGTTGCCGGCTGAGCCCCCTCACCAGCGCCTGGTTTGCGCCCATCGTGGCGGTCACCGCCGACGGCCCATCGGTGACCCTCGATCTCGCCGAACCTTGGCTCTCATTCCCCGACATGCTCGTCACCCATCCGTGCAACTTCGTTGTTCGTGGCCTCCCCGATGCCCCAATCGGTACGGGGCCGTTCGCCATTCCCGTTGAGGCGCTCGGCACGGCCGCCGCTCGTACGGGCGACGGGCTCGTCGTCACCCGATTCGACGACTACTGGCGTGGCAGCAGGGGAACGGGTGAAGACCTGCCTCTGCTCGACCGGATCGAGTTCACCGTGCAGCCGAGCGTCGACGACCGGGCTCGGTTGTTGGCCGGCCACGCCCTCTCGGCCTACCAGACGTCGCAGCCGGCGCCCGGTAGCCTGTCGTCGACGCTTGGCACCGATCCGTATCAACTCGTTTTCAACGTTGCTGATCCAACCCGACTCGGATCGGTTGACGATTGCCGCCACGCATTTGCTGCCGCCACCGACCGTTCGGCGTTCGTACCGACACCCGACCTGGCCGCCTCCGGACCATTTGGGCCAGACGAACTCGGGTATCTCGAGGCGCTGGCGTTCGATCCACCACCGGATGTCGCCGCCTCGATGGCCGATTGTGTCGCCGCTGGCTCAACCTCCGAGCTCACCATCCTCACGACCGCTGACCCTGTTGCGGCCCCCATGGCCCAGTCCATGGCGAGCCAGTGGAACGACGGGTCGGACGGCGCCATCACCGTCACAGTGACCGAGGTCGACCCAATCGAGCTCAGCGAGCGGGCACTCGTCGGTGATTTCGACGCCATTGTGTGGCGCAACGGTGGCGGCCTCCACCCTGATGCGTGGCTGCCCTGGTGGCACTCGGCCAGCATTGCTGATCTCGGGACCATAAGCCTCAACATCGGCCGGTTCGCCGATCCGTCGATCGATCAGGCATTGAAGACACTGCGAATCGATCCGCTCCCGCTCGAGCAGCAACGTGCGGCCCAAGAAATCACGCGGGCCTTCGACCGGGCCGACTGGATCATCTGGCTGGCGTGGACGCGCTGGAGCATCGTGGCCGGCCCACGCGTGCACGGGCTCGACAATCCTTCCGGACCAGACGGCACCGACCTCACCGCGCTCGTCGCTGGCGCCCATCCAACCGCCACGCTCTGGTGCGACAACGCCGCCTGCTCCTAGCTCACGCCAGAGGGAGCGGTCGCCAAGTACGGTTGAAGTCGAACTCTGGCGTGTCGATCTCTAGCCGGAGGCCCGCCACCCTCCGGCGGTGCCCCAACTAGGGGTTGGTGAGCAGATCGATCAGGCTGGAGGTGTCCCAGCGGTTACCGCCTCGAGCCTGGATCTTGGCGTAGAGCTGGTCGACCTGGGCCGCTGTCGGGAGGCTCGCGCCAAGCCGTTTGCCCTCGGCGAGCGCAATGCCGAGATCTTTGCGCATCCAGTCCACCGCAAAGCCGAAATCGAACTCACCTCTCGCCATCGTCGAGCCCCGGTTCGCCATCTGCCAAGAACCCGCCGCACCCTTCGAGATCACGTCGACGACGTTGTCGATGTCGAGCCCAGCGAGCATGCCGAGATGGATCCCTTCGGATAACCCCTGCAGGAGCCCAGCAATACACAGCTGATTAACCATCTTGGTGAGCTGCCCGGCACCCGCGCCACCGAGCCGCGCCACGGCAACGGCGTAGGCATCGATGACGGGCGCAGCGAGGTCGAAGGCCGCCTCGGTGCCGCCACACATCACGGTCAACGTGCCGTTCTCGGCACCACTCTGGCCACCGGAAACCGGCCCGTCGACAAAGCCGACCCCAACGTCAGCGCAACGTTCGGCCAGTTCACGAGCCAACTCGGCCGACGCCGTGGTGTGATCGACCAACACCGAGCCGGGCGCGAGCGCCGCCAAACAACCATCGTCGCCATACACGACCGAGCGAACATCGTCGTCGGCGCCAACGATCGTGAAAACCACCTCGGCGTCGGTCGCGGCCTCACGGGGCGACGAAGCCATCTGACCGCCATGCGCAGCAACCCAGTCCGCCGCCTTCGCCGCCGTGCGATTGAACACCGTGACGTCGTGTCCGGCCGCCAGCAGGTGCCCGGCCATGGGATAGCCCATGACGCCAAGCCCGATGAAACCAATTCTCGTCATTGTTGACCTCCGTTGGGGCAGGATACGGGCGCGGTCGACCCGCTAGGACTCGATTGGGGCAATCGAGACGGCGTTTACGTAACGACCCGAGTTGGTTTCAACTGCGTGCCAACCAGCGGGGATTTGCCTGGTTACCCACTCCAGGCTGTAGCCCGACCCGATGATCCACACCTGGTCGCTCATCGTTCGGCCGGCAATAAAGGGTCCAACCTGTTCGGGCTTCACGGTGACAATGCCTGCCGGGTATAGCTCCCAGGCAATGCGGCCACTGCGGATCTCGGGGGCAACGAACAATGCCCCCGCGTGCGACGATGTCAACTGCTCGAGCTCGGCGACGATGGCTCTCGACGATTGGTGGGAGTCGTAGACCTTGTACCAGCCAGCGCCAAGTTGAAGGGCGACAACCGCAGCCATGGTTCCGACCGCAGTACGCCCGTAGTGCTTGGCGAAGTCGACAAGCGAGGGCGTCGCCAACACAACGAACGCCGGTGCGGCCGCCAAGAACAGGCGTCCGCCGTAGTCGAGGCCAGCATCGGGGGCGTACATCGTTCCGACCACGCCAAGCAGGTAAAGCCCAACGACCGCTCCGAGCAGTACGGTGTCGTCGTCTCGGCGACTGAGCAGCAGCCCCAGTAGGACGAGTGGCGAGGCGACGAGTAGGCCGACCTGCTGGGGAGAGTGCATGGCAACGACGCTCAGCACAATCGGAATCACGAACAGAGCGCGAGGAATCCGATCGCCTTGCCGATGTGCTCGGACGGCAACGACGAGGGCCACCGCCAGAAGCAGCCGGGCCAGCGCCGAGCCTGGGGCCGCACCCATACCGAGCGACATCGAGAAAAGGGCCGACAGCCGCTCCGTGGGGCTGACAGCCGACACATTGGTTGACGATGCCGCGGTGACCACACCGTGCAGCGCCGCCGTTCGCCACACGGTGTCGATTGCCACCCCAGCAACCAATCCGACGACTGCGGCAATCGGCAACGAGAGAGTTCGCAGTTGGCGGCTGTTACGTAGCCAATCGAGCCCGACAACCATGACGACCGCAATCGCGAAAATCAGACTTTCGGTCCGGAATATCGAACCCGACGCCAAGCCGATAACCACGCTGGCGAGGCCAACCCGGTCGGGGCCGGTCCGTTTCGCTCGTAGGAGGCCATAGGTGGCGACGGCCGCACTCGCTACGCCAAGCGAATGGGCCCAGACGATCTGGGCGTGGAAAAACAGGGGTGTGGCGAGATTGGCGAGCCAGAAGGCGGCGATGGGCGAACGGCGCACCGACAAGGCAACAAACACGGACGCGACGATGGCGGCCACGATCGAGACAAGCGGAGGGCCAAGGTCGCCCGCCAGTGTGCGGGCGCCGGCGAGCGCCGCCGGGTAGCCGGGGTGGCGGGGATATGCCGACCACGACGTTTCATCGACGATCGTGCCGTTCTGGATCGGCGCCGCGACCACGGGGAGCTCCGCCGTGCCACCAAACGATGAGTCGGGGAGCGATTCGGTCCAGTGACCGTCTACGACCCACGAGCTTTGCATCAGGTAGGCGCCTTCATCGACCGTCCATACGCCGCGGCCAACAACGAGCTGGACGACAAGATGGAGGCCGAGGACGGTGAGCACGTGCGGGGCCAACGAGCCCAGAACAGACCGTGGCGATGCCGTGGTTGGTGATGATCCCATGGTGCCGTGGAGACTACCGCAGCATCCGCTGCTCCCGAGCGGGCGAAACCGAAGTCCGATCCTGACCACACGGCGGCCGTCGCTTGAGAGGGGGGTTCGAGGGACCGCTGCCCTAGTCTGGCACCGTGCGTACGCCGGATGACTATGTGCCCCAGCCCCCAGCAAAGAAGACGCTCTTTCGCCGGGGGCTGCTGGTGCGGTGTCCGGCCTGCGGTGACCGACACGTCTTCACCAGCTGGTTTCGGATGAAACCACGGTGCGACTCGTGCGGCCTGGTTTTCGAACGAATCGCCGGTCACTGGACCGGGGCAATAGGGATCAGCATCATCATTAGCTTCCCGCTTCTGGCCATCGTCCTCATCGGCAGCATTATTGCCACGGCGCCCGACATCAAGACGACACCGATTGTGATCGCCGGTGTGCTCGTTGGAATTTTTGTGCCGCTTCTCATCTTTCCTTTGACCCGCACCCTCTGGACCGCCCTCGACATCATGATGCGCCCGCTTCGCGCCGATGAAGTCGACTGGAGTGCCGCTGGTGAGAACCCTCCCAACCAGCCCGATTGAACCGATTCCCCAACCACAAAGAGCGAGATGACCGACACCAACGCAACCGCCGACGACACAGCCGCCGACACCGTTGAACACACCGACCTGATCATCATCGGCAGTGGCAGCGGCAACTCGATCCCCGAGTACCTTTCCGACAAGCAGATTGTGCTGATCGAGAAGGGCACGTTTGGCGGCACGTGCCTCAATGTCGGCTGCATTCCATCCAAGATGTTCGTCCTGCCGGCCGACTTCGCCGTCGCTGGCCACGAAGCGGCAAAAGTCAACGTTGACCTCACCCTGAACAGTGCCGACTTCGAGGCCATTCGAGACCGAGTCTTTGGCTTGATCGACCCGATCACCGCTGGTGGTGAGAACTACCGGGCAACGGGTACGCCGAATGTCGACTACATCAAGGGCACCGCCCGCTTCGTCGGCCCCAAGACCGTGCGGGTCAACGGTCGCACAATCAGCGCCGACAACGTGATGGTTGCCGTCGGCTCCCGACCAAACGCCCCCCAGATACCCGGTCTCGACTCGGTGCGATATCACACCTCAGACACCATCATGCGACTCGAGAAGCTGCCGGCCCGGCTCGGCATTCTGGGTGGTGGTTTCATCGCGGTCGAAATGGGTCACGTGTTCAGTGGGCTCGGCTCCCATGTCACGATGTTCAACCGCAGCGACCGATTGCTCGGCGTCCAAGACGCGGAGATCTCTGATCGCTTCACCAAACAATTTCAACGGCGGGCCACGATGCGTCTTGGCTGTATTCCCGATCGCATCGAACAAGATGGCGACACGATTGTCGTCCACTGCGGCGCCGAAACATTCGAGTTCGACGAACTGCTCGTCGCCACCGGCCGCATCTCAAACGCAGACCTCGTCGATGCGGAGCGCGGCGGCCTCACGCTCGACGGCAATCGCCGGATAACCGTCGACGAACACATGGAGACCGTAGTTCCCGGTGTCTACGCCATTGGCGATGTTGCCAACAACTACCAGCTCAAGCACGTCGCAAACGCCGAAGCCAAGGTGGCGTTCTGGAACATCGCTCACCCCGACCAACGACGGACCATCGACTACCGAGCCGTGCCGGCGGCCGTATTCAGCCACCCGCAGGTCGCCTCCGTCGGGCTCACCGAGGAGGACGCCATTGCCGAGAACGTCCCCTACGTGGTGGGCAAACGTGACTATGGCGGCACTGCGTACGGCTGGGCACTCAACGATTCTGAGTCGTTTGCCAAGGTTCTGGTCAACCCGCTCACCGGGCTGATCCTGGGCTGCCACATCATTGGTCCCCAGGCGGCGACCCTGATCCAACCGGTAATTCAGGCTATGCAGTTTAGTCAAACGGCTCAGGCGGTCGCCGAGCAGGTCTTCTACATTCATCCAGCACTTACTGAAGTTGTAGAAAACGCCTTGCTAGCTGCGGTCGAGGCGATACGGGAGTACGAATGACTATTGAGTCACAAAAGCTGGTAGATCTCCTTCGCATGATTCCGGCAACGGCGGTGATCGTTGACGACGGCAACATCATTGGTACCAACCCGAGTGCATTGAGCTCACCGGCGTGCCTCGCAATCGCCTGCTCGGAACCCCGATTGTGACCTCGTCGTCACCGAACATCAGCCCCACGTCGACTCCTTCGCCTGGCGTACAGGACGGAGCCATCGAACAGCAGGAAACGATCCGTATGGCGAGCGGTCTGAACCCGCTTCCGGATTCCACCAGCAAACGGCTCACCGACCGCTACTCGTCATCGTCAGCATGCGCTCGGTGGCATCGACACCGCGCTCTCGGCCCAAGCAGGCCAGCCTCCTCCACTCTCACGACGCCGTCACGGGACTCCCAAACCGGTATCTCTCCTCGAGCAGCTCCACAACCGGCTCGCGGCCCCGCGTCCGGCCAAACCCATTGCGCTTGTGCGATCTGGATTGACGATCTGGAACAGCTCAAGGTGACGCGGCACCAGGGTGGTCGAGCGGGTGAGCCGCGTGGAAGTCGATAAGCGAATCCAAAACCGTCTTCGGAGACGATCTGCTGGGCCGGTTCACAGCGATGCGGCGTTCTTGGCGTTGCTTACGACCGACTCCGACGCCGATCAGCTCACCATCATCGCCGATCGGCTTCGTCACAAAGTCGCAATTCCCCGTGGAGTTCGATCGGCCCAGCTGATCTCGTTTACGGCATCGGTTACCGTCGCGGCTATCGACAGCAAGCGCCCCTCAATGGAGCGCATCACAGCCCCCGCCTCGACACCTTCGGCGTCAGACTTCTCGACAGGAGGCAACCAGGACTGATATTCTCAGCTTCACGATCTCCGACATACACCAAGGAGCCTGCACGAAGTCGCTGACGGTATCCACGCATACTTGCAGCCCGATGGTGGCTGGGGATGGGCAACGCTGGCCTGGTGACAGGCAGAAGAGCGGGGCGCTCCTGGTCGACACCTTGTTCGATCTTGCGCTAACCCAGCAGATGCTCGATGCACGTGCGCGCCGATCACCGCCTCAACGCCGATCAACGCACGCTGGTCAACGCACGCGCGAACGGCGATCATTGTTACGGCTCAACCAACTGGTCACCGGCGCTCAGATCATTGCCTCGGCCGCTTCCGCCGCGGAGATGGAAAGCCTCCGCCATCGGGGCCTGATGCGCTCTCCAAGCTCGATCTCGGACCCCAAACGACCCAGTATCTGCGCGAGTCGTTCGGTTGCGTTCCGCTTCGACAACATCGACCTCGCCGCCCCCGATCCTTTACATTCAGCGAGTCACTGACGGTCGCAGCCGGTGGACGTCAGATCGAGTTGATCGAGGTCCAGCCCGGCGCACACCACCCGACGATGTCGATCTATGTGCCTGATGCCAAAACGATTTCACCGGCGACATTCTCTTCTACCGACGCTTTTAATTGTGTGGGACGGACCGGTCAGTAACTGGTTGGCCGCATGCGACCGCATCCTCGAGCTTGACTGCGATGTCATCGTGCCCGGCCACGGCCCACTCACCGATGCCAACGGTGTCCAAGCGGTGAAGGACTACCTCGAGTTCGTGGTCTGCGAGGCCACGTCGCGGCACGAAGATCGGCATGACCGCCGCCGATGCCGCCGCAGACATCAATCTGGAGTCCTACGGCCCTGGCTCGACGCCGAGCGCATTGCGATCAATGTGGACACGGTCTATCTGCCCGAGATCGACTCCAGCAACGAGAAACGAACCAACGTCATCGAACTCTTCCGTCAGATGGCTCAGATCAAGCTCGGGTAGCGAGCCCGCCACCGTCTGAATCAGGCCGTCGGACCGCCGTCGATCGAGGGCC
The DNA here is from genome assembly GCA_041394345.1 of Acidimicrobiales bacterium. Classification (GTDB taxonomy): domain Bacteria; phylum Actinomycetota; class Acidimicrobiia; order Acidimicrobiales; family SZUA-35; genus JBBKWJ01. The sequence goes on from JAWKIN010000009.1 coordinate 12,813, forward strand.
AGTGGGGCTCTGCCCTGAGATGAGAGCGGCGTACTTGTCGAGGGCCGCTAGCACCTCGGCTTCGGGGCCCTGAGGCATGAAGAACGTCACGCGCGCCACGCCGGGCCCTTCGAGTTCGTCAGAGTTGATCACGGTTGTCGGGACCACCGAACTGCCAAGCTCGACGCTCTTTGGGGAATTCTACGTCCGATTGACTCACACGCCTCCTCGATCCTCGACCAGCCGGGCCAATGGCAATGCGCGTACCGATTGGCATCCAACCGTCGCAGAACTCCGCGATGTGTGCAGGCGGTCTTGGTTCCGACCGAGCCGCAAGAATCACCTGCCGGCGGGAGTGGCGGCTTGGGCCACGCCCAGCTCGCGCTAAAATTGATGTGTTCGCCTTCGAAGCTCGCCTCGTCCTTGGTCTGGTTCTTTCATGGCCAGCACCGACTCCACGAAGCCGATCACGCCGGTCGTTGTAAGCCACACCGTGGTGCTCAGCTCCTCCTTGTTCAGCCATACCCAGTGCCAAACGGGCCGACCGCCTGACCTTTGTCGAGTGGCGCGAGCCCTGTTTCGCCGTCCAGATTGGGTCGCGCTGGGCTACCAGGCAGATGCCCGTTGCCACCTTGATCGTCTTGGTCGTGGCCGCGATCGCCGTGAGCGCCGCAAATTGGTCGTGGGACCGCCAGTAGTAATCGGGCAGGGGAGGGCGCCTTCCCTACCGCCCCACGGCGTGACCCGGCTGGTCGGGATGTAAGGGGTGCTCGAAACCAGACCGACTCGAAGCCACGTTCCTCCGCAGCTTGGCAAATTCAGCCGGGCCCATCGTCTGGTCAGTTGGGAAGATTACGACGCCATAGTCCATAGGCGGCACGCGCTAAATTCGGCGCGCATCGCTGGGTACAACTCTCTAGGTGACTTGAGCAATTAGGTGGGCTTGCTTGTCGACGTTTGCCTTTCCCTGGCCAGACTTAGTTGGTGCGGATTGGGGAACAATGCAATGGGCCTCAACGGCCCCCAGGTGGCGACGCCTCGTGGCCAGCGTCACGCGGCTGGCGTCGTGGCTGGCGTCGCGTCGGCGTGCGTTGGTGGCAACGGCCGCCTTGTCTGCGCCGGTGACCGCAGGCGCTAACCCGGTCCTCACAGCCCCGTCGACAACCGGCTCACCGCTGGCCGAGCTCGGGAGCGCCGAAGCGGCCTTTGGGCAAAAGATCGACTTGCAGGCGATGGCCTCCTGGTGCAGGGCCGGCGCGGTTTCGATGTCACCACCGCCACACTCATGGTCGACGGTGGCAGGCCTCCACCGCCTCGGCAACCATCGACCTGGCACAATCGTCAGCCGCACGACCGCACCGTGGTCGCTATTCCTTACGACGGCGACAGTGCGACGCTCCAGCGTTACGCCGTTGCCAACAATGAACTTTCTCTGATCAAGAGATTCCCGTGGATGGCGTCGGCGACATTACGGCAACACCATTGCCCAAAGTGAGCGACAACGCCATTGTTCATCACCCGGCCAATCCCCGATTTAGGGTCCGGCCCCTTCAACCCCGTCCACTGACACCGACGCCACTTCGATATTTTTGTTCCCGGGCGACGACAACCTGTTCTGGTTGGCCAGACGATTGAAACCGAGCTCGAACTACTCAAGCCCGGTATTGGCGATGGCGCAATCATCGCAATCAGTGGCTCGAACCGTTTTGCTGTTCCAAGGCTCGCTCGAGGTGTACTACCGGACGGCTGGCACCGACCGATGGGGAGGCCGGACCCCAGTTCCCCCACATCGGTGGCGGCGAGGTCGTCGTCGACGGTGCGAACGTCATTGTCCAGCGCAATGGCTATTTCGGGCCGTACCGACACCTGGACCCTGCTTCGCCACACCGACGACCGACTCGCTATTATTGCCGCAACCGTCCCTGGTCGGGGTTCCTCCATCGCCGTTGACGAATGGACGATCACCATCGGCGATCCAACCAACAACCGGGTCATGGTCTTCAGCCGTGGAATCACCGCGTCGAAGGCGCTGCAATTCGTCCAGAACCATTCCGGGCCGATGACGACAGCAGGTGCTTTGGGACCTCACTCGCCAGTCGCAATGGGCAGGTCATCGTAGGTGTACCAGCGCTCACCGTTGAGGGCGTGACGAACGAGGGCAGGCTCGCCACCTACGTCGTGGCCGACGGACGATCGCTGCACCATCGTGGGCACCGCAGGTGATGACGTGTTGGTCGGCACGAGTGGGCGCGACGTGATTTGCGGTCTGGCCGGCAACGACGAGATCAATGGCCTCGGCGGCAACGACTACATCATTGGTGGCCCCGGCGATGACATCATCGAAGGCAACGCTGGCGACGACCGGATCTTCGGCGGCCCTGGTTACGACCAGATTCGCGGCGGGTCCCAGGACGACATCATCTACGGCGAGGACGGCGTCGACGAAATCTTTGGCGGTCCTGGCGACGACCACGTCTTCGGCGGCGAAGGCATCGACATCATCAACGGTGGCGGTGGCAACGACTGGCTGTACGGCGAGAATGGCGACGACCGCTTGTACGGCGAGGAAGACAACGACTTCCTCGACGGCGGTAGCGGCAATGATCTGATACGAGGCGGCGACGACGAAGACACCTTGTACGGCGGACCGGGCGACGATCAGATCTTTGCTGGCCAAGGCGACGACATTATCGCTGGTGGTTCGGGCTATGACCAGGCGGACGGCGGTCACGACACCGACTGGTGCGACAGGACAACGGAGGTCTGCACCCGCTCGAGCTGGGAAGATCACGTGTCGAACGAGGACCAAACCGGCCGCGACTAGACGCGGCTCAGCCGGTTTAGATGCTGAGCGACGCCGAGACGGCGGGATTACCGCCAAGTTGGGTCGTCAGGGTGCTCGGTAGCTCGTAGGCCATAATGTCCCACATGCGGTCGAGCAGGTGCCCGGCCATCACCATGTCGCTTGTAATGCCCAGGGTTGACTGGCGCCGAAGTCGGTCGGCCAGCGACCGAAGACCGATGAGGCTGGCCACGACGCCAAGGTCGAGCAGTGCCGCCGGCTGCTCTTGGCGGCACGAACCCGAGCCTCGGTAATATCGACCAGCAGCTCATCGACGATCGTGGCGACGACCGCGCCGTAGGCGGCACGGGGTCAACGGGTGGCGCAGCAGCAAGGTTTGCGGCGCTTTGCGCCGGCCTGATGACCCAGTCGATAGATCTGGCCTGAACACCAGCCACCCAGGCGTGACGCCGAGACGGTTGTGCGCCGGTGGAGGCTGGGGTGCCGCCGTCGGCACGTGGCGCGGCGTCGTAGCGTTGACGCAGCTCAGGATCGGACAAGACCCGCCACGCCTCATTGAGCTTCGCCATATCGGAGGCAGTGCCATGGACGAGACCGCAACATCAGGATGCAGAAGCGTCACTCCGTCCGATAGGCCGCTCGGAGCTCGTCGAACGCCGCAAGGGGAGGAACCCCAAGAATTGCGTAGTAGTTCCGTTCGACGACGGCCATCGTCCCAGTGTGGCAGATACGGCTTCATTGTTGGCGACTCCCGCCGATAGTTCACCGGATGTCAGGTTCATGGGCCGCATCACCAGGATGTTACTTACGGTTGGCGCCAGTGTCATTGCCACCGGAGCTGCGGTCGCGCCAGTGGTCTACCTGCTGCGCCGGATGGGCGTCGGTAGCGGCATCGCTGGCGCGTGGCGTGATGGCATCAACGACCCTGTTGCACATCATTCACCGCGATGACTGGCACGCCCTGGACGGTCAGGAGTACTACCGGCCTGCGTCGTTGGCGACCGAGGGGTTCGTACCGTTCCTACCCCGACCACAAGTGTTGACGCCGGCCAATCAGCGCTTCGCCGGTCAGAACGGTTTACTGCTGCTCGACCTCGACCCGTCCAAGCTCGGCGCGCACCGCTTGTCGTCGAAGACTCCTACGGGAGTGGTACTGCGTTTCCCCACCCTGCCGGACCGCTGCCGCTTGCCGCGGTCACCACCATCGAGTTTCCCTGCTTATTGACGGGTCGTTCAACCTGCCCGACGGACTTGTCGACTAGGCAAAGACTTACTGGAAGCGCCCAAACGCCTGTACCAGCGTGCATTTCTGCTTTCGTATCGCCGGGCACCGCCAGCAGCCACACTAGATGGATGCCCTTCGTTCTTCTGGCAATTGTCGCTGGCCTCGTTACCTTCCTGATGAAAGCGTGCGGGGCTCTACCACGCCGATGACACGACGGAACGGCCCACGGCGGCCAACTGGCATCGGGTTCGTCCACGGGCTCGACTTCTCTAGCCAACAGCGTCAATTCGTTCCACTGGACCAGCGCCACAATTCGACCCAGAATAAGCCGATGACACCGGCCAATCACCTCCGGCACCCATCGACCTGATGGCAACCGTCGTCGCCGTTGTGCTCGTTGGTCTTGGCGGGTGTGGTTCTTCGCGGTCGTCGCACTCGTTGTGGTCCTGGCCCGCAATGCCTCAGCCCGGTCCAGCCTTCATTCCTCGCCATCACCAGAGTCTTGCTGATGGCATCGGCGACCGGCCACGACGGGACGACGCTGACTGGACGAGCGTCGCCCAGCAGCTGGGGCTCCGTCGCAGTGACGAACTCACGCTGCACGGCGTCGCACGCGACGTACCGATCCAGGTGCGACGGATTGTCCCTGCGGCGTTGCATTCGCCCGAACGGCAGAACTCACCGAAGACGCAGATCAGCGCCTCAATCAACGGGTGTCAGATCGGGCACTTTATTATGCACGAAAGAGGGCCGGTCGTCTCAAGCCGCTCGAGCAGCAGTGGCGACTCGGACTTCGACACACGATTTGTCACATCCGAGCCGACGACGCCCCCAGTGTGCGCCACATTCTGACGCCTGTGAAGTCAGAGGCTGTGCGGGCCTACGCCACACTGGCTCCATCATGCGTGGTAAGACACACAAGGGCGTCGAGCTCGTGCTTGAGGGCGCAGTTCCGTCGGTTGACTACATCCGGCACGTCATCCACCAGCTCAGGTTCGCATCGTTCATGCCCTCGAAGCGGCGGCCACGCCTCAGCAGGCCCGGTCCCCCGACCACCATCCTAGTGTCAGACATAATGCTCATTATGCAGCACTTATTGATTTGGCTGCGTAGACAATCATCTGCCCCCGACGCTAAGCGGCACTGCTGTATTGCTGGTGGCACCCCAACTCAGCGAAAGACCATGACCCCATCGTCCACCTCGCCACGTCGGAAAAGCACCTTGTCTTTCGCGTAGTCCTGCGTATTGAGCCACGGCTCGCGGTCGCCCTGCTTCGGGAGCATCGGCATCGCCCGCTGCATGTAGCCAGCGCCGAGAAGTCGTCGATCCACGGTCGCCGGGTCATGGTGACATCGCCGGGTCGGAGGTGTTATGCGTACCGCCGTCGTCCCCGACGTCGTCATATGGTTGAGTAGTCGACAAACGTACTCACACGTCAAGTCGGCCCGTAAGGTCCACGACGCATTGATATAGCCAAACGATGACGCGAGGTTGGGAACATCGTGGAGTAGGCGAAACCCTTTGTAGGTCACCGTCTGCGAAAAGTCGATCGGTTGGTCGTCGAGGGTGAAGTCCATTTCACCCAACGAGACGAGTTCGAGCCCAGTTGCGGTCACGATGACATCGGCGGCCAACTCTCCCCTGTCGTCAGCCGGATGCCTGACGTGGTGAAGCGATCAATTGTGCTCGTGACGACCTTGCCCTTGCCCGAGTTGATTGCGTCGAACAGATCACCGTCAGGCACCAAACAGATGCGTTGATCCCATGGGTTATACGACGGCGTGAAGTGCGTATCGATGTCGTAGTCATCACCAAGTTGTTTGCGGACGCCCTTGAGCAGCGCCTGCTTGACCTTGTCTGGCCGCTTTCGCGACCGGCGATAGAAGTAGCTACCGAGTTGCACGTTTTTCCAGCGGGTGATGGTGTAGGCCAGTTTCGCGGGCAACACCGCCCTCAGCCCGTTGGCAATAGTGTCGGTAGACGGCGCAGCCACAACGTAGGTCGGCGACCGCTGCAGCATCGTGACCGAGGCGGCGTCGGTGGCCATCGCCGGCAGGAGCGTGACGGCCGTCGCCCCCGAACCAATGATGACCACGTCTTTCGCTGTGTAGTCCAGATCGTCTGGCCAGTGCTGCGGGTGAACAATTCGCCCCTCGAACTCCTGGCGCCCCTCAAACTCTGGGTCATGGCCCCCGCGGTAGCTGTAATAGCCCGAACACATGAACAAAAAATTGCACGTGAAGGTCGACCGCTGACCCGCGGCTATCGTCGTGATCGTCCACGTCTTGGCTTCTGACGACCAATTGGCCGCTGTCGCCTGATGGCCGAACCGGATCTTGTCCAACAAACCAAACTCGGCCACCGTCTCCCGCAGGTACGCGAGGATCGACGGGCCGTCGGCAATCGCCTTGTCGGCGGTCCATGGCTTGAAGCGATAGCCAAGCGTGTGCATATCGCTGTCGGAGCGAACCCCCGGATAACGGAACAGATCCCACGTGCCGCCGAGATCGTCGCGCCCTTCGAGAACGGTAAAGGTTCGGTCAGGACAATAGGTCTGGAGGTGGTACGCGGCACCGATACCAGAAATACCAGCGCCGATTACAACGACATCGACGTGCGATTCGCTTTCGCTCATACTGCTCCTCCCCGATGTGCTTGCGACGACCTGAGTCGTCGATCAGATCCGGAGAGTAGTGGCACGTCGATTCGACGTCGATTCTGCTACTCGTCGCGCTCGGTCCGTCGGCGATCGAAATGCGACACGACGATCCAGCGCATGATTTTCGCTTCGACGTCATAGGTCTGAGCGAGTTCAGAGACGTCGGTGCCCTTCTCGATGTCCTCGATGAGGCCTGGTTTCTCCGCCAGCATGGCGTCGCGGACCTCCACATACTGGCTCGCTCGCTTGACCGTGGTCGGCGAGCAACTCCAACGCTTCGCCGTATCAGCGATCGAAAGGCCGGCAGCCCGGTCGTTGACGAGCGCGTCATAGTCGTAGTATGCGCTACGCCCCGCGGACTTGATCTCGCTTCCTCGGGCCAGTCCGAGCGATCGCTCCGCCCGTTCGTCGGCCTTGGTGGCCAGAACGAGATCGCCGTGTTTGAACGCGGCCGTTCCTACGACAATCCAAAGTCGGTGGGCGGCTTCAAACTCGCCTCTCGCGTCCAGCGTTGAGGCGGCCGACCGTAGGTCGCCAAAGCACAGGCGGCCATCTGGCGCGGCGACGGGGATCTCGACGGTGATCGTGTCGCGAACGAGAGAGTTCTGTACAGGGCCCAAATGAATCACACCGGCTGACGTCGGCGCACCGTGGTCGACGAGGCAGAGGGAGTGCGCTCGCTCCGACGTTGACGGACTTTGGATTGAGGCATGGCCACCCTTGAAGCTGACAGTGTCGGCCGTGAGACCGGACGGTCCGCTCCCATCGGCCCCCCACCGCCGATCATGAGCACGCCCCGTACTAAATGCAGAGTTTTGGCGAGTAGTCGCCGGATGGCTGGGTATCGGCATAGGCTATTTCACTCATGAGTACTGAAGTCGTTGCCACCGTTTCTTGCCGTTGCTGTCGCCCAGTGGGATGTATCTGAGCAAGATCTCCTCGCCGCTCTCGCCGAGAATCCGGAAGGTCCCACCACCTCGGCCGACGGCACGTGGCACCTCCCGTCGTCGTGGCTCGATGCCAACTTTGAGCGCTCGTCCGTCATCGACCTTCGAGACATCGGTTCAGAGCTTTCACTTTGTTCTCAATCACCTCCTTGTCACTCAGGAACGACTCGGCGAGGCCGAGATCAGGGCTGCGGTGGCCGAGACCGAGGTCAGTACCTCCAAAAAACGTCGACCGCCTCGAACTCGAACTGCAGCGGGCAGAGTCTGATGCCGAACACTGGATGGCCGAGCACGACCGTCGAGAGGTCGACCTCGTCGAAGAACGAGGCAAGGTGGTCAAGGCCCAGGCCGCGCATCGATCAGATGCGCCACCAACTGGTGCAGACCGAGCGGCGCCTCGATGACACCTACCGCGCACTTCCTTCAGCTCCAAAATGCGGGCGAAAGAGCAGGCCAAGCGCAGCGTGTTGGGTCGCCTCCGCACCCGTAAAGAACGCGAATAGCTAAGCCGGTCCGAGCGTTCCAAAGACTCAGCGGATGTGGCTCCCGGTGGGACTACCACTGCTGCTGGCCTGCGGCTTCCTCACCCTTCGGTGGTCGCTCCTTCGATGGCGGACTGACTCGGGCGACGGGTTTAGCGACTTTCTTCGCGAGGCAACCATCGTCGCTGCTGTATGCCGGCTGGCAGGTCGCCAGGCGGCTCTCCGTCCTCCAGGTCGACCAGGCGTACGATCGAGGCCAGCAACTCTGATTTCCAACGCACGATTCGACTCCCGAGCGAGGCTGCGCTTCAAGTACCTCCTCCCCCATCGACTTCGTCCAAGCAGCAAACATTTACTACGCCGATTTTCATGTCCCCGGTATGGGCATGTTCCTGGTGTGGATGTTCTTCCGCCACCCTGCGAGCGCTACACGCGTTGGCGCAACGCGCCGTTGGCCTCACTGCCTCCTGCTCTTGCAATCCAGCTCATCGCCGTTGCTCCACCCCGACTCTTACCTTCGCTCGGCATCGTCGATACCGGCGTCCTCTACGGACAGTCGGTTTACGCCACAATGAGCCCATCCCAGGCTGGCCAGCTTGCAATGCCGTCCTCCATGTTGGCTGGGCCGTGCTTGTCGGCGTTGGGCGTACCTCAGCACAACCTCCGGTGGCGCTGGCTCGGGGCCGCCCATGCGGTCGCCACGTTTTACGTTGTGGCGGTTACCGGCAACCACTATTGGCTTGATGGGATCGTGGCGATTTTGGTGCTCCTTCTGGTGCTCGTCATCAACGATCTGGGGGCCAAATGGCTCACTCGTGTCCGGAGACATCGTTCTTCGTAGCGATCGGCCGATCCTGACAACGTATGACGACCGACCTGCTTGAGCTGGCCCTGCGCATCCCCGATCCGTTGACGAGCTTGGCGTGCCCCGCAGCATGATGGAGGATCTCTTCGTCCGCCGTCTTCTCGTCTCCCGCAGTGCCACCATCCTGTCGATCTCCGAGGCGCTCAAGCATCAGTCCCTCCGTGTGGGGCGCGAACTCGCTGATGACCTGCGCGACCGCAAGGAAGTCGAGTACCTCGGACTTGAGGGCCGCGACTATCGCATCGATTAACCGAAGCGGGAGAAAGATCGTCAGAGCGTGCTCGCAGCAGGCACCTATAGCGGTGCCGCCCCTGTCTCCTCGAGGAATACACCCGGCTGGTGTTGTTACAAAATCGAGGATGAACCTCAACTGCGAAACGATCCGTTCGCTACCCGCGACCTTGTCGTCGCCGACGAACTGCTCGACCAACTCGGACCGGCATCTCAGCGATGGCGCAATCTTCTTGTACGGCCCCCCGGGTACCGGCAAGACCAGCCTCGCCGAGCGGATGATCAAGATTCACAAGGACAGCGTCGTTGTTCCCGCCGTGCCGTGGCTGTTGATGGTCAAATCGTGATGGTTCACGACCCAGCCGTTCACGCCGAAGCCGAGTACCAACCCGAGGGCCTAGACCCGTTGGGTGCTGTGCCAACGACCGCTTGTGATCGTTGGTGGTGAGCTTTCGTCCCAGATGCTCGACCTGCAATACGACCAGGTCTCTGGCGTCTATACCGCGCCAATCCAGATGCAAGCCAACAACGGCATTCTGGTCGTTGACGACTTCGGCCGCCAACAGATAAGCCCGACCGAGGTCCTCAACCGCTGGATCGTGCCGCTCTCTCGTGGCATTGACTTCCTTCGATTGGTGAACGGCGTGAAGTTCACAATCCCGTTCGAGCTGAAACTCGTCGCCTCAACCAACCTCGATCCGAACGACCCGGGCGACGACGCTCCTTCGTCGCCTGCGGAACAAGGTGTTCGTTGGGCCGATTACCGACAACGTGCTCAACTGGATTCTCGTCCGGGTGGCCAAGGCGAAGGGCATCGAGGTGACGGCCGATGACGCCTCCCACCTTTCGGTCGATTGCCAAGAAGTACCTCGGCGAGCTCCGGCCCTACGTTGCGGTCGACTTCAGACCATGATCGGCGTCTGCGACTACGAGGGCGTTCCGAAGAAACTCGACACGGCAATGATCGACCGAGTCGCCTCTGTCTACTTCCTGCAGGGATCCGGCCGACGTCGTCCCGACGGCGCCGCTTCGCCAACCATCGGGTCCGCCTCCTGGCCAGGCGCCATCGGCGCAGACCGCCGTATTCCCCGGCAGCACCACAAGCGGCGCCGCCCGCGGCCCAACCAGCACCAGTGCACGCGCCGCACAATCTGCCAACCCGTCGCCCTTATGATCGGGCGGTGACAACATCGACGACCGAGCCAAAGAAGCGTGTCTGGACCCGCCTCTTTATAAAGCCCGGGACTCGTCGTCCTCGCGACGGCTATCGCCTACATGCTCTGGTTCTGGGACACCAACGGCCTGCCGCTGGAACGGCTCCAGGTCGGTGGATGCCTGGTGGTGTGTTGATCATGCGTCTGGGCTATTCCTGGCGCGTAATTCGCCAGCCTCGTTGCCGACTGGATCCCGTTGGTGATTCTGCTCGCCTTGTATGACCTCTCCCGGGGTCTCGCCGACACAACGGGAATGCCAATCCAGGAAGAGTCCACGTCCAACTCGAGCGCGCTCTTTGGTTCGCCGGTGCCGTCGGTGCGCTGGCAGGAAAGGTTCTTGTCTGAAGGGAGCCTCGTTCACTGGTGGGAACCTCGCCACTTCACCACCTACGCCCCACTTCATCGCCAGCTTCGCGGTCCTCGCAATTCTTGGGTCACAAACCGTATCGCGCCGCGAAGTTCCGCCGCTTCTTCCCTCTTTTCTCACGATGTTGGGACTCGCCGGGTACATCCTTCGCCGACCGCTCCCCCATGGATGGCCGCCCAGGATGGCATTATCGAGCCGGTTCAACGCGCCGGGCTCTAAGTGGTTTTCGGCTGGTCAACTGGTCGACGGCCGACATCATGTTCTCTACGGCGCCCGATATGCCAACCGGGTCGCCGCCATGCCCTTGCTCCACGGCGGCTGGTCGATGCTCATCGCTTCTCTACGTGTCGCGCATTCGTCCTGCGCGGCGAAGCCGCTCTGCTTCCTCTATCCGGCGGTCATGTTGTTCACGCTCGTTGTCGGCGGCGAGCACACATCGTTGATGTCGTGGCTGGCTTCCTCTGCGCCTCGCTGCCTGTGGCTGATGACGCTGCGAGAGCGTCATTGGCCCATGGCCGACGTCGGTGAGGCCGCATCTGTGGATAACTTCGACAATCCACAGGCTTCTCCTACTTGCTCCCCACAGGGGTAGACCATCAAGATGACGACACGGCCCAACCCCGTGGCGCCGACCGACCCCGCCCCGGCTACCACAATGGAGGACACGATGGACGGCTTTGTTATTACCCTCAGCAACGACCGCACCGAGCGAGTCGAGCAAGCCACCGGCTACCAGGCCGAAGGCCCAATGACCACCTTCTTCAGCAACGAAAGCACCCGGAACGTGCTCGACTCCTGGTCGACCCGCTACGCGTCCTACCGGACCACCGAGATCGTGGCGATCCGTCGCCTTGAGGCTGCCTAGTGTCGAGCGCGCCAACGCCAGCCCATGTTGCGACGGCGTTGGCCGACCTCAACGACACCATCCTCGATTGGGTGGTGACACTCATGCGGACGCCGAGCGTGACCGGTGACGAAGGAGCCGCCCAGCACGTCGTGGCGACGATCTTGGCCGAGCTCGGCCTCGAAGTCGATGTCTTCGTTCCCGACGAGTCGCTCCGATCACATCCGACGTTCTCCGATGACGGTCTACCTATTGATCGGCCCGTCGTGGTCGCCACCCGCCGGGGCTCCCGGCCAGACGCCAAGAGTGTGATATTCAACGGCCACATCGATGTCGTGCCAACGGGCGCCGAAGCGATGTTCCCTCACGGTGCCTGGACGGGAGCTATTACCGACGGCGCGCTCTGGGGCCGGGGCTCGTGCGACATGAAAGGTGGCCTTGTCGCAGCGATTGCCGGGGTCGCCGTGCTCAATCATCTGGGCGTCGACGTTCCCGGCGACATCATCATCCAATCAGTGACCGGTGAAGAGTCGGGTGGTGTCGGCACGTTGGCGGCCGTCGAGCGCGGGTACCGGGCCGATGCAGCCATCATCTTCGAGCCGACGAATCTTCATGTGTGCCCCGTCGGCGCGGGCTCGGCGAGCTTCCGGTTGCACGTCGACGGGCGAGCCGCGCACGGCGCCCGCCGCCACCAGGGCGTGAGTGCGATCGAAAAGTTCTTCCCCCTGCAGCAGGCACTGATCGAGTACGAAGCCCGCCGTCATGCGGCGTTCTCGCATCCCGCCTATCGGACGAACGATGTCGTCGCCCCCATCAGTGTGGGCACCATTTCTGCTGGTGACTGGCCCTCCACCGTGCCCGACCTGCTCATCGCGCAGGGACGGGCGGGCGTCCTGCCGGGCGAGCTGCTCGAGGAGGCCAGGGCCGAGTTTGAGGCGGTTATCGCCGACGCCGCCGCCCAAGACGAGTGGCTCCACGATCACCCGCCCTGCGCCGAGTGGTTCGAGGGGAGTTTGAGCCGCAGCAACGCCGTTGGATGCGTTACTGCTCGACCATCTTGGAACTATTCACCACACCACGACCGGCGTAGCGCCGCCCGTCGAGGGTGTCACCTACGGCTCTGACCTACGGTTCTTTACGAACAACGCAGCCATGCCGGCGGTGTTGTATGGGCCAGGCGATGTCGATGTGGCCCATACCGTCTCGGAGCATCTTCCGCTCGACGAGTTCTTTGCCGCTGCCCAAGTGGCTGCCCTGTTCGGTGCAACCTGGGGTACTACCTCACGTCGATCGGACTAGACCCGATCGAAAAACGCTGCCGGGGCAACGACCGCAAGGTCAAAGACATCGCCGCAGTTGCGGCAACAACGCCTGTCGGATCGTGTCCTGGTGGACGGGGATCAACAAGCGATGATCTGAAATGCTGGCGCTCATGGCGCACGTAGGGCACGTAATTTGTTGTGACACGGTGTTACTCCTTTCTTCAACTTGACTTGCTTCAATAGGACAATGGCGCCGAGCGTGCAGGCGTACTGCAGCCATCGGCGGATCGGGACGATAAATGAGTCGTTTGGCGAATAGAACTGGTCGGGAGGACTAATTCCCGGTGCGGGCGCGCCTGCAGCTAGCCTCACACCATGGCCGAGTCAACGAGCACCGAGTCACTCCCGACCGTGGAGTCACTCGCAACGACAGAGTCAGTCGCAACGACGGAGTCACTCCCGGAGCTGATCGATGAGTTCTTCTTGGCCCGTAGACCGAAGAAGCACTCCGAGCACACACTCGCTGCTTATCGCCGCGACTTCGATGCCATATCTTTTCAGCTTGCCGATGTGTTGGACACACCAGCCAACGAACTCCGTGTCGAGCACCCAGCATCCGAACGCTGCGACGAGCGTTTGCTGGCATCGCTCATCAACGCGGGCCACCATTGCTCGCACCTGGTCGACGTGGAATCAGCTGTTCTCTTTCCTCGTGGCCGAGGGCGTCGTCGAAGGTAATCCGATGGCCGCCATCGAGAAGCCAAAGGCAGGAAAGTCCAGGCCAAAGGCTATAACCGGCGACGACAGCATCGACCTTCTCCTGCAGGCTGCGGCCACCGGCCGCAAGACGGCGCGCAACCCGTGGCCCGAAGCGACTCGCCATCATTGTGACCTTAATCACCTGCGGACTTCGTCTTTCCGAGCTGCTCGATCTCACGATGAAGTCGATTGATGGCCCGGCCAGGCGACCGGGTCATCGGGGTTCGCGGTAAGGGCAACAAGGAGCGGACCGTACCGCTCGAACCCGAAGTCGAAGTGGTACTGAGCGACTACATCGAGACCAGGCTGCGCCGATTCCCCGGTCGCATTCGCATCGATGCGGCGCTCTTTGTCAACAACAGTGGTCAGCCAATGAAGCGAGGCGGCCTGCAATACCTGGTTGACAGCCTGTACCGCGCAAGCGGGTATTCGCTCACGAGTCCCGGCTGGTGCACTTGTCCAATGCTGCGCCATACGTTCGCCACCAGCCTGGCACCGGCAATGGCGCGCCGGGCACCGAGCTACAACGGCTTCTTGGCCAGAGTCGCTCGCCACGACGCAGCGCTACGTCGACGCAACCGCACGAGAGGTCTGCGACGGCTCGTACAAATGACGCGCACGCCCTTCGGTCGATCGACCGATCAGCGCCCTCGGTAACGCCGCCAGCCGAGCACCCACACACGCCAGACGACGAGCTCGTCAAACATCGCCCCTGAGGTTGGTAATGACCTCCGATTCCCGGCACGATTGCCTATTCTCCGCACGTGAAAGGCAGGGGCCCACTATGGCTCACAGGCTTGAGGTCGAACTAACCAGTACCCGAGAAGACGGGACATGGACATGGCGCGCTGCTGGCGAAGAAGCCAAAGGGCGTCGTCGACGCTGCCTTGCTCTATGAGGCGCTGCTGTAGCCGATGTCGTTCGCATTGAGGCTGAGCAACACATCGATGGGTTCGAAGTCCTGAAGGTGTCCCCGCCAAAGACAAAGAAAGAGCGGACCGACCTTATCGAGATCAAGCAGCGCGAGTTCCGCGACGACGAGCTCGTCACCGAGGTCAAGGCCCTCGCGGCCGAGGCGATCGCAAGGTGGCGAACGCAAGGGCGGACGAGGCGACGGTCCCCGCGGCGAACGCAAGGGCGGACGAGGCGACGGTCCCTCGCGAACGCAAAGGCGGACGCAGCGACGACCCCGTCGTACCCTGCGGCCCGAGACCGAGCAGCGGCCAAAGCCAAGCGGCTCCGGGCTGGCAACAAGCACCGCCAGGCCGTGTTGGCCGAGGTGCCCGAAGAGTTCCGGCCAATCGCCGAACAGGTCAGCCGAGGCGGCTTGCCTGCGGTTCGCGCTGCCATCGAGAAGCAAAACGCCGAGCTCGTCGCCAGCGGTGGCCAGCCCATCAAGGCCGACCCCATCATTGCGATCGCCGAAGGACTCGTCCCCAAGCTGCGCACCGCCGAGTGGCACGACCGGGCCGACGCCGCGTTGAACGATCTCGACCAGCTCGACTTGCGCGGATCTTCGCTCCGTGTGGAGCGCCGCCGAGAGCGCCGGCCGCGACGATGCGTCGAAGAAATTGTCGCCAAGCTCCAAGCGGGTCTCAACGAGCGGATCGAACGCGATCACCAGCAATGGCTGACTGACCTCACCGAGGCCATGCAGCAAGGCCGTACCGTTCGAGCACTTCGCCTGAGCTCACGACCGGTCAAGCCTGGTGCCCCGCTGCCAAGCGAGCTGGCATCAGAAATGGCCGAAGCGGCGTCCGCGGCGTTGGCCGCCGATGTGGCCCAAGACCGGTGGGCCACCGTGCTCGATGCTGTGGCGTTCTCGCCAATCCGCGTTGCGGTCGTGCCCGTCGGACACCCAGCCGAGCCGGGGAAGGATCTGCTCGACGCAGTCCGCCGGGTGGCCGATCGGGTGCCCGCCATCGCGGCGCTCTTCGGCGTCGACCCGGCCGAGGCCGCTAAGCGGCGCCGGCCCCGCCGCGGTCGCCCTGAAAAGGGCGGCGCAAAGGGTGCGGCCAAGGCGAGCGACAAGCCGAAGGGCGACAGCCCGAAGCCAGCCGCCGCTGAGGCTCCCGTCGCCGATGCGCCGGTGCCTGACGCAATCGAGGCGGCCCCGCAACCGGACGCCATCGAGGCGGCCCCGGTTCCCGATGCGATTGAGGCGGCCCCGGTACCCGACGCGATCGAGGCGGCCCCACAACCGGACGCCATTGAGGCAGCCCCGGTACCTGATGCGATCGAGGCGGCCCCACAACTGGACGCCATTGAGGCGGCCCCGGACGCCGTGGTCGACACCGAGCCCGCTCCATCTCCGACGAGGTGGAGCCAACCGAGTAAGTCCCCTACAGTCTGGCGATGTCTATCGAATACGACGTCAACGACCACATTGCAGTCATCACAATCAATAGGCCCGAAGCGCGTAACGCCGTCAATGGCGAGGTAGCGACCGGGATCGAAGCTGCCCTCGACCACATGGAGGCCGACCCTGATATTTGGGTGGGCATCATCGCTGGTCGAGGGCCTGTCTTTTGTGCTGGCGCTGATCTGAAGGAAGTTGCGAGCGGATCGGCCCGGCTCGGCACAAAAAAGGGTGGGTTTGCGGGGCTGGTTCAACGCCGGCGAACGAAGCCCCTGATTGCGGCCTGTGACGGACCAGCCTTGGCGGGGGGCACCGAGATTGTGTTGGCGTGTGATTTGGTCGTCGTTTCTACCGACGCCCGTTTCGGTGTGGCCTGAGGTAAAGCGTTCGCTCGTCGCAGCGGCTGGCGGACTCTTCCGGCTTCGACAGGTACTCCCCGCCAGATTGCCAACGAACTCCTCCTGACCGGCGACCCCATCAGTGCCGAGCGGGCCTACCAGTTCGGCATGGTCAACGAGCTATGCGGGCCGGGCGAGGCAGTTGCGACGGCCCAGGCATTGGCTAGGCGGATCGCGGTCAATGCCCCCGCCGTGCAGGCCAGCCTCGCCGTCTTGCGCGATGCAGCCACGATGTCCGACGACGATGCGTTCGCGTTGTCGAACGACGCAATACGCCAACTCGACGACCGAGGACTACGCCGAAGGCCCTCGTGCCTTCATCGAGAAGCGGGCTCCCCAGTGGAAAGGGCGCTAGTCGCCGCTCGTCGCCAGGTCGATGGTGACCGTCAGCAGGCGCGCCTTCAGCCCGAATGACTCAAAGAAGTTCTTCGTCCAGCGATCGCCCGGAGGGCAACGCGCCAATCCCCTCGCGCAGTCGTGGTCGTGCCCAAGCCACGGCTTCGTTCATGAGAAGTTCGCCAATGCCGACCTCGCGTGCCTCGGGGTCGACGAGTAGCGCGCCGACCTTGCCTGCGTCGTACCGTCACCCCGTTGGACGAGGGAGCAAACGAGGTAGCCGAGGGGACGCCAGCGTAGGTACCGGTGAGAACCAGCGAGCGCTCGCTCTCAGGTGTCGGACTATCCAGGCCTCGAAGTCGGCGTGGTCGGCAACCTCGTCGACAAGGAACTGTGGCCCGCCTCGCTGGTCGCGAATGACCGCGGCGTGGCGAGAGCGATTTCATGAAGGAGCGGGACGTCAGTAGCGTCGGCCAGCCGCATGACTGCGCTCGCCCCTAGGCATCGTGGTGCGGCATCGGCGTATCGAGCCACTGCCGCAAGTATTGTCTTGCGCTGCTTGCCGGCCGTCGTATGACTGAACGACCGTGCGCTGAGCGGCCGACAGGTCGGGAAGCAACGTGCTGATCTCTCGGGCCGTAGCCCGTCGTATCCGGCGATTGGCGGCGTCGGTGGCGTCGGTGGCGTCGGTGGCGTCGGTGTGGCGTCGGACGTAACGGGCTCGGGTTTCGGGCGCTGGGGACGGCGTTGGTGCGCTTGAGCTCGTGGTCGTTGTGTGGTTTGCGTCCGAGAGTCCGAGCGCGGCGCTCAAGGCGCTGCCCACGTCAGTCATCACCTTGTCGACCAGCTTCGCCGCTATCGCCACCCCGTCTTCAACGGTTAACCCTTTCGTGGCGTCGCCTTGTTTGGCCAACTGGGTGACGAGTTTGGCCAGCTGCACCTGGCTTTTGCCCCGCTTGACGAGCGTCTCGAACACGTCGGGATACTCATAGATCAACCCAATCGGCGCATAGAGGAAAAGATCGACGAGTGGGTCGAGCGGTGATGGGTCTTGGGGCATTACCTAGCCGAAAACTCGGGCGAGTGATGGGCAATCAGGATCGCCAACGGGACAACGCTGGTTTTTGACGGTGCCGAATTGGGTGCGGTTCACCACGAGGAAGCACGACTCACAAACGAACTCGTCGTCGCGCTTCGATGTCACTTCGGCTGGCTTTACGCCGGTGACCGCGTTCTCCTCTTCTTCTTCGTCATCGTCGTCATCCGAAGCAGCCATTCGATTTCGCAAGATGGCTTCAAGGTCGGCCTCGACGTCTTCGGGTTCTTCGTCGTCGTCATCGTCGTCGACTTTGCGAGCCCGTGGTCGAGAATCATGCTCGTCCTCGTCCTCGTCCTCCTCAACGTCGTCTACAACGATGTCGTCGTCGGCAAACTCGTCATCGCCGAGATCACCTTCAAGATCGTCCTCGTCGATGTCGGCATCGTCGATATCGACGACGAGATCATCGTCGAATTCTTCTTCGTCGTCGTCGATTTCCTCGGCGTCAATGGCTTCGTCGTCATCACTCATTGCAAACCTCGTCACGGTTCCTAGAACGGGCCGGACTGTACACAATCGCAAGCCACTTGCGCGGTACCGGGCCGACAAATCGTCAAACGATTATCAAACGCGTGGCCCAGCCGTCAATCTTCGTGAGTCAATCTGTCGCGCTAGTCGCTCTCAAACAGTGGGCGATGTGCCTGGACACTGGCGACATAGCGCTCGGTCGACTCATACAACCTGCCAGCTTTCACTGACCCTGGACCCTGGTAGTACGCCGCGATTGCGAGGTCTTCGTCACCCATGTAGCCGATCAGCCAACGAACATATCGAGCGCTCATCCGGATGTTGTCTTCGCTCACCGACGCATCGAGTTCGGGACGGCCGATCAGGTCGCTGGCGATCCAGACGCCAACCTCAGGCATGATCTGACCAATGCCTTGGGCACCCTTGTGGGAGACGACGTCGTTGCGCCAGCCCGACTCGTGCCACGCGATCGCCATGAGCAAGTCACGCGAGATGCTGTTGGCGTCAGCCCACTTTTCGAAGGACGAGATGAGGTTGCGACGATTGGCACGTTCACGATGGCGCTGGGCAGCGATGGATAGTCGCCGTAGCGGGCCGGGCTGAGGTCGCCGCCTTCGACGCCGGTGGCATTGACAATCGTGCTCCCAGGAATCTGAAGCTTCTGACCGATGCGGATCTTATGAGGGTTGGTGATGTTGTTCACCGACGCCAAGTCGGCCTGCTTCACCCCGAAACGAAGTGCGATGCCGCCGAGGGTGTCGCCGGAGGCAACGGTGTAGACCTTCCCCGAGCTCGACGCTGAGCTGCTGGACGAGCCGCTTGATGCGCTGCTGCTAGACGATGAGGCCGACGGGATGATCAGTGTCTGACCAACTCGAATGCGGTCGGGACTCGACAGGTTGTTTACCTTGACCAGTGTGCGCACCGACACTCCGTTGCGAACTGCGATGTGAGACAGCGTGTCGCCGCTCTTCACGACGAGGGACGTGTCTGCGCTTGCTGGGGAGACCCACACGAGCGAAAGACACAGAGCAGCGGCTGCACTGGCCAGGCTTTGACGGAACATACATAGACCAGTCGGCCTATGCCGCAGGACAATAAGCACTTGCCGAACTATTTTGGTCCAGCCGCCGACTGTCGTTGACAGCTCGACCAGCCCGAGGTGGTGACCGACTTGCTAGCTGAGTCCGAGATCAGCTCGACGGCTCTCGGCCCGGCGTTCGGCGTCAAGGCGTTCAAGATCGGTTTCCGTGGCGTGATTCACGAAGCTCATCATGGCGGCGATGGCTTTGTGGCCCGCAACATCTCGAATGGCGTGGTGCATCTGCTGGGCCACGGTCCGGTAGGCCGGATGGCCCTGTGGCGTGCTGCGAAGCTCAAGCATGTGCATGGCCGCCCTGGCGTTGAGATTCATGTTGAACCGAACCCGGTAGGCCAGGGAGACGGCGTATGGCGCCTGGGACGGGAAGTCGGCATAGATCGCGTCGTACAGCTCCGCCGAGCGATTCATAGCCTCATCAAACTCGCTGACGAGGCCCGCCTCGTCGATGAGCTCTGGTCGGGTGTAGCCGTGGTGCGGGTTGAGCGCTTGCCATTCGACGGTCAGCATTCGATGTCGCTGGAGATCACGGAACGCGCCGTAGTCGGCCAGAATGTCGAAACGATAGAACGGGCGCTCGAGCGCTCGGCCGGGCCGATGGCGCCGGTTCGACCGATCGCCGCTATAGGCCTCTACCACCGCGATGCGTTCACCGTCGCTCATCGTCCGCACCCGATCTTCGATCGCCCGTTCGGCCATCGTGGTGTACGGATACATCATCGACGCCACCATTTTCACTTCGGCCTCGGGGTCGAAATCGACCAAGTCGACACGAGCATCGGTGTCGGGATTGTCGTCCGGACCCAGAAGCTGGCTCGTAATCTTTTCCATGGCCAAGTGGTTGCGTTCAAGGTAGGCGCTCGTGGCGCCGCCACGGTCGTCAATGTCGACGCGCTTCACAAACGAGGGGATCACCTTGCGGAGCTCGTCGAGCATGAGATCGGCATACGCCTGTGCTTCGGGAAGTGGGTGCGAACGCATCCGCACCAGGAGCTGTTCGTAGGCCTGGCCCGAGCCGTAGATGCCAACGTTGGACTGTGCCGCCGACGGCAGGATGCCGCGTACCGAGTCGAGGGCCTTCGCCTGAACCGCGGTCCGGTACACAAAGTCGCTGTCGCTTGCCGACTTCGGGGAAACGAGCCGGATGTGGTCTTGCATCCTCGGGATCAGCGAGGCGTAGCTGTCGAAGAGCCGATCGAGATCGCCGACATAGCGGGTGCCGTGTTCGAGCCCAGGATCTGCGGGTCGCGGTAGTAGCGGTAGCGGCCACCGAGACGTTGGTCGTAGGGGATATAGCGGGTCGACTGTTCGAGGTAGGAGGCGATCCGTCCCCATTCGAGAATCTTGGTAGGCACGTTCGAGGCTTGCTCACAAGCCAGGTGCACACCGCCAAGCTGGGCGACAGAGTCGTCACCGTATTCGAAGAACACCTTCTCGTAGAGATCTTCGGCCCGTTCGAGACCGATTGTGGCATCGATCGACTGGTCGCCTGCGATATCGAGCTCGCCGACAAATTCGTCGAGGAACAAGCGGCGCAGGCCTTTGACGACCGGAGCAACGGGCAAAGAGCGCTCCCTTCACAACTTCAGGAAGGTTGACGAGTGCAAAAACCGGCTCATCAAGGTTGGTGAAGTAACGCCGACGTCTTCTTCGGCTGTGAATTCCTCAACCACATACACGCTCACGGCGACAGAGCGTAGTGTGGCATACGTGCTTCAGAAGAGTGGACCTAGGAGCCAAAAGGCTGCCGATCGGCCCGGCGAGCGCCAACGCCGGCCCGGAAAATCAGCGCTATACGTATAAGCGCGCCGCATCGGGCACAACTGACCGACAAACACCGGGCCTTCGCCACCTTCGCCCCATCGATCACGACCGGCGTTGCTCGATCGAGCTGGACGACCTGGCGATTCGTCCGTGAGGTGACGAGACCGGGATGCGGCAGGTGCATGCCGGATCGAAGCCGCTGCCGGCCTCGAACCGCTGCCGCAGCGGGACCGAGCCGACGGTGATGTCCAGGAGATCGTCATTGGGATGGGCTCGGGGCCCGAGGTAGAGGTCGCCGACCCACGCCGCATTCATCACGACGCAGCTCGTTCCCTGCCAGCCGAATCGTCGCGCCACCACATGGGCGACAAACGGGCGTTCGGGGCCATCATCGAGTTGGACATATCCGAGGTCGATCGGCAGGCAGCGGCTCGACCCGGATGCTGGCTCGTCCACGGCACCGCCGACTGTTCGCCAGAGGTCACCGCGGCGCAGTGTGATGGCGGCCTGGCGTCCAGCGGCCACTGCGGCCCCTACAACCTCGGCCGCCTGAGCATCGCTCGCACAGACCGTGAGGTCAGCCGGGACCTCGTCATCCCAGCCCCAATCAACGCCCTTACGAATCACCATCAAGCGCCTCGACATGTTCGGGAAGCTCGGGAGCGTCGGTGTCGTTGAGCCCTTCAAAATCGGTGGTCACCGCGACGAGATCCCGGAAGACAAGGTCGGCGGCTTGGCGAGCGGCCCTGGCCGTCGCCCGATTCGGCGCCAACGTGCCGATCTGACGCAATAAGTCGACGAGAAGCTTGACCGTGCGAACGAAGTCGCCTGGGGTGATCTCTCGCTCGTTGGTGAGATCGGTGAGATCGTGGCCAGATGCCCACCCGTGGACGATGCCGATGAACCCCGCGTCGGGCTGACGAGTCTCGGGAATCAGCAACGCTCGCTCCGCCTTCGCCAGCTGGTGGTGAAGCTCGAGCAAGGCGCCAAAGCGTTGCCGTACGTTGCCATTGGGAAACCAGGGGGTCGCGCCATCATCGCGACCACGGGTTTCGTAGACAAACGTCGAGACAACCGCCGCGAGCTCGGCGGGCGGCAGGTCATCGAGCAGGCCCGCTTGCATTGCCTCGACAATATAAAGGTCGCTCTCGTGGTAGAGGCGAGCGACGCGGTCGCCCGACGGCGTCAGCTCCCAGCCAACCAGGTGGCCCCGCTCCTCAAGGATCTGGATCACCCGCTCGAACTGCCGAGCCAACGAGTCGACATCGGACTGAATCGCTCGCCGCAATTCGCCTATTTCCAAGTCGAGCTTGTCGATCCGACGTAGACCCTTGCGTGCCAGCGCAGGAACATCGTCGGCGTCCTTGATGGCACCCGGACTGGCCACGTCGGTTGTGTGCTTCGAGAGCTTGTTGCGGGCCAGGCGCTTTGAGGCTTCGTGTTTGAAC
Organism: Acidimicrobiales bacterium; assembly: GCA_041394345.1. Classification (GTDB taxonomy): domain Bacteria; phylum Actinomycetota; class Acidimicrobiia; order Acidimicrobiales; family SZUA-35; genus JBBKWJ01. The sequence continues at coordinate 35,422 of JAWKIN010000009.1, forward strand.
GTGGCGCTCGCCGGAAGGTACGGCACCGGAAGGGCGATATGACCAATGGCAACGGGCACCACATCGAGGCTCGCCGGAATGACGGCGTAGGTGTTGTCGTCGGCGTCAACCACTGACAATCGGATTCGGCCACCCTTCGAACCGCCACCGCCACCACCAGCGAGATGGACGGCACTGTCGCCGACTGCGGAACCACCCGCCTCGTCGCAGCATCGACATCGCAGGGGCGATCTCACTGTGATCGGCGGTGCCCGATGATGCCGTGCCGAGCGCAGCCCGAAGCTCAACTGGGGCCAAAGTCTGCCTCCAGGCGACGCGGAGAGCTGGCGACGACGCTGGGTGAGCGTGTCGAGTGCATGCTCGGACGCAACAAATTCCGGGCCCCCACCCGGAATCAGCGAAGACAGGTTGAGCAGATGGCGGCGCTTCGGTCGGGATCGTGGTGACGACGAGGTTGGCTGCCGGCGTTGTACGTCGGCCGAAACGCCGAGACCAGCGTGAATTCCTTGGCGCTTCGCCAGACGTGGCAACTTGCTCCAGACCGTGCACGAACGGCGACCAGAGTGACCAACGCCTGGCCGTGATCGTCGATACCGCGTAGCGGCCGCTCTCGGCTGCAGTGAGCTGGGTGAATTGGGCTGGGGTCAGGAACTGGTGATCCTCGCCGTTCCATTTCGTCAACTTCTCGATGACCACCGTGCGTGCCGGCATGTTGATGCCGAGGGCCAAGGTTTCGGTAGCGAAGACGAGCTTGCAAAGCCCCCGCTCGAAGCACGCTTCCACCAGTTCCTTCAACGGTGGCACATGTGCCCGTGGTGCGAGGCCACCCTGTCATTCCAAGGCGGCCAGCATCTTGGGGTAGCCAAGCACCGAGATCTTCACGCGCAGCCGAACGCTCGGCCGCGAGAAGGCGAATCTCGTCCCGCTCCTCGGTCGTCGTGAAGGCTTGCCCCGATTCGAGCACCGATTGCACGGCGTCATCACACGCTTGTCGGCTGAAATGAAGTAGATCGCTGGGAGCATCTTGTGCTCGTTCAAGGTCCGGGCGGTATCGAAGGTGTTCGGGCCTCGCTGCTTTTGTGCGCCACGTTTACCCTTGTTACTGCTGCCCCGGCGGGCCATGCGAGGGTCGTTGTCGAACCGAAACGCCTTCGGGTTGGCCTTGCCGCCAACAATGGTGCGCATCAGGTGGAGGCGGTTGCTCCCCCGCTCACCGACGAGGTAGAGGTTTCGAGTTCGACCGGTCGATGGGTCTGACGACCAGCTTCGTCTCGCCTCGCACCGTCTGAATCCACGCCCGGAGTTCCTCGCCCGGACACCGTGGCCGACAAGCACACGAGTTGGATGTCGTGAGGCAGGTGGATGATAACTTCCTCCCACACGGGCCCGCGATAGCTGTCTTGCAGGTAGTGGACCTCATCGATGACGGCGTCGAGTTCGTCCAACGTCGAACCGGCGTACAACATGTTGCGCAGGACTTCGGTGGTCATGACGATGATTGGGGCGTCAGGGTTGATGACGTTGTCGCCGGTCAGCAGACCAACCTGCGACGCGCCGTAGTCGTCGACCAAGTCGTTGAACTTCTGGTTGGACAGCGCCTTGATGGGCGTCGTAAACACGCGCCGGCCAACGCTGATCGCCCGGTGAACGGCGTAGGAAGCGACGAGTGTCTTACCCGCTCCCGTTGGCGCCGCCGCACGACGTGTAGCTGCCAGCATCGAGCATCGAACGAAGTCGGTTTGCAGCGGTCAGGCGCGAACTCCGAGTGTCTGGATGAACGAGCGCTGATCGCCGTCATTTCCGGGTGGCTCGTCGCCTCGTCAGAATGCTGCCGATGATCATGGCGATCTCGTAGAACAGATAAGTACATGGGGATCGTCATGATGGCGAGATTGATTGGGTCGCCCGTCGGAGAGATAGCGACGATGGAGGATGGTGGTCCACATTATTGCAACGTCGCCGTTTCCACGACGCCAACGGCCTGAAGGAAGACAAGGACGACCGGCGTCTGGAACGCAATACCGAAGGCCAGAACCATCTTGACGAAGAACTCCAGATAGCTCGCTGGCTCGAAAAACGCTTCAAACTTGTCGCCGCCGAACTCGTTGACCAAGACGTCGAGAGCACGCGGCATAAACCAGTAGGCGACGGCCATACCCATGGACAAGAACGCCACGACGCCAGCGACAAAAGGAATCAGCATTCGCTGTTCCTTCTTGTTGAGTCCGGGCATCACGAACCGTGCGAGCTGGTACAGCATGAACGGCAAGGCCAGGATCAGGCCGCCATAGCCAGCGATGGTCAGGCGGACATTGAACCCGGTGAGCGGTTCCTTCAGCTGGAAGAGACATTCCTGACCCAGGTCAGAGCGCAAGTCGCAGTAGGGCTGGGCGAGAAACCCGAAGATTCGCTGGTTGAAGATCCAGACCACGATGACGCACAGGGACGAGTACGTACACGCCTTTGATGATGCGAGCGCAACTCGATCATGTGCTCGAGCAAACTCATCTCGTCGGGATGAGGTTTGGTTGGGCCCTTGCGGCGGCGCAAGCTGATCATGCGTTGTTGTCCTCGCAAGATCGCCAGCAGCGTCGGCGTCACTGGCAGCGTCGGCGCTACTGGCAGCGTCGGCGTCACTGGCAGCGTCGGCGTCACTGGCAGCGTCGGCAACCGGCTCGGATTCGCTCGCCGCAGCGGCCGCCATGGCCGGGCGAGGGTCGAGGGCCCGGCCCCGGCGATCGGCCGGCGCAATGGCCGCAACTTCATCGGGCGTCATTTCGTCAGTTGGCGCGGCCTGGTCGAGCGCTGTGGCCTTCATCGGCCAGCACCACATCGGGCGACGCCGTCTGGTCGATTCGACGATCGGTCGGCCCGCCCCTTACCACTCCTTGGCGTAGCCACGGGGCACGATTGATCCGCATCGGAAAGCCGCTACCCCGACGCGACCTCCCCAACTGGTTGGGTCGAGCTCGTTCATACCCGAGGAATTCGGTTCGCATCTGATCGCCCATGTCTCGGAACTGGCGTATGTAACCGCCAACTCGACGCAGCGTTGAGGGCAACTGCTCGGGGCCGAGAATCACCAGGGCGACAACGGCGATGATGAGGTATTCGCTGCCATTGACATTGAGGAGGGCAAGCACAAGAACACTAGTGGGACGTCAGGCGAATCAAGGGCGCAGCGTCGAGCTGTTTGAACGACGCCAAATCGCGACGCGATGACCACCCGTAGGTGGTCATCGCTGTCGGCCATCGGCTTTAGTCCGCACGCAGAACTGCGTCTTCTAGCGCAGCGTCGTTGCTGAGCAAGCATATGGAAGTCGAGTAGATCGGTCATGGTTGATGGGCGGCACCCAGGTGGCGCTCATCGAGCTCGGGTGGCAGCGTTCCAGGTCGTGAATGACACACCGGAGGCCACGAGCAGGTCGATCGTCCTGGTTTCGGCTGGCTTGACGATCGTCATTTCGCAGTGAGGGACAGCGAAACGAGTACGTCCCAGAATTATCGTCCTCGCAGATGCGCACCTGGACATCTGCTGTGTGGTTCTACGCCGCACCGCAGTCTGAACAACTTGCTCGAATGGTTGCCATGGTGGCCTTCCTTCTGCCCGCACTTATCTCGTAGACATAGGTTCGCGTGGGAAGGGTCCACTCTTGAGCAAAATGGGCAAGAGAACCTGTCCTGCCCAACGGAGAAAATACTGGCCTAGGCGGTAGTCGAAGTGGTGGATGATGCGGCAGAGTGGTCGATCGTGGCTCCCCGACTCCCTGCGTTACGTCCAACCCCAATCACGTTTGCCCATCGTGGGGCAAGGCGCACGCGCCCCAGAAAACACCATCGAGGCGTTCACGCTGGCGGCCAAACTTGGGGCCAATGGGATGGAAAGCGATGTTTGGGTAACCGCCGACGGGGTCGCGGTGCTCGATCACGACGGCGTCGTGGGTCGACCGCTTCGCCGGAAGCCGATCGCTGAAGTCCGCCGAGCTGACCTTCCCGATCACATCCCATCGCTCGATGAGTACTACATCGGTCCTGGTTTCCACCCCCCTCACTCGATCTGAAAGACCCAAACGCTTGTCCCGACGCTCGCGGCCGCTCGCAACGGCCAAGGCCGAGACTGGCTTTGGCTCTGCCACTACAGGATTGACTTTCTTGAATCCATCCGGGCCACGGCGTCGTGCCGTCTCGTCGACTCGACCAGCCTTCGCAGCATCACCGAGGAGGGACCCGAGCGGCGGCACGACGCCTGCGAGACAGCGGTATCGATGCGATCAACATGCGCCATACGGAGTGGACCGGCGGCCTGATCACCACGTTCCATCGGTTCAACCGATTCGTGTTTGGCTGGGACGCCCAGCACCCCCGAGAGCTTGCCAACCTTTTTCGACGCTGGCATCGACGGTGTCTTTAGCGACCACGTCGACCGAATGGTCGCGGACCTTTTTCCGAGTTCTACCCGTCAGAGGTCTGATATGCTCAAATCACTCTCCCCTACCCCCGTGGCTTCGCTGAATCGCTGTCATGGTGGTGCTCGGGCTCGGTGTTCGGGCCCTCGGCACCAGTGACGCTGGTCCGACCGCCGATGCAGCCAGCGCCTGGCCCAGCGCGGACGCCACCGCTCTCCCCGACCACGGAGCCGACGGCCGCCACCGCCGCCGCCCTGGTCACCACGCCCACAACCGACACCACGCGCACAACCGACATGCCGGCACGGCCCCGATTCTCTGACCTGGCCACCATCTCGCCCGACGAACTCCCGCAAGAGGCCGACGTGCTCGACCTGATCGCTGCTGGTGGGCCATACCCGTTCAGCTGGTGGGGACGATTCGGTATTCCAAAACCGAGAAGGCATCTTGCCCACACAAGAACGAGGGTATTACCGCGAATACACCGTCGTGACGCCGGGTTCCGACGATCGAGGCGCTCGACGCATCGTGGCCGGTGAAGCGGGCGACCTCTACTACACGGCCGATCACTACGACTCGTTCAAGGAGATCGTATGGTAAGCGTCGTTCTTCCCGTCATCCTCGGCATTGTTGCGCCCGGGATCTGGCGCTGTGACGCGCTCCCAGCCGATACCTGCGAACTCATCGACGACCGCGGGTGGAAGCCGATCTGCGTCGATGTTGCCGCGGCGGCCGATAAAGCTGAGCTCCTGGCGGCCATCGCCGACGCCGCGGAGTTTCCGTCGCACTTTGGACACAACTGGGACGCCGTGGCCGATTGCCTCACCGATCTGGCTTGGCTCGATACCACCGGCTATGTCTTTGTCGCCAAGAACGGCGGCGCCCTCGCCGTCCGAGATCCGGCCATGACCGAAATATTGCTCGACGTTCTGGCGGAAGCATCGGAGTGGTGGCAGGCCAGAGGTGTGGCCTTCCACACCATCTGGGAGGGCCAGCTACCTGCAGGGCTTCCGGCGCTCGAGCAGCTTTAGCGGAGCTTGCGCGAGCAGGCAGACACGAGGGGCGATCGTTGTTCGAGGAGTCGCTCCTCGGCGGCGACACAGCCGACGTCAGTAGCGTTGAACGCCGACGCAATGACGGCGGAGAGCTGGAGGCGCTCGGCCGGCGTTGAGAGTGGACGAAACACCTCGGGTTGATGGCGCACGGGCCGCTTGGTCTCGACGAGCTCGCAGAAGAGCCCGACCATGCCTTCGGGCGCGAGATGGACGCGGGCGAGATCACGACAATGCCGGGCCAGATCAACCGTGTCGCCCGAGAGCGATGTCCGGCCCGCGTCGAGGCTGTACCGGTGCTCAGCCAGATTGCGGAACCACATGGTCCAGAACCAATCGGGTCGCAGATACGAGGGGTCGAGTGCCATCGGGCCGAGTGAGAGGGCAAACAGCTCCAACATCGACGAGGCATCGTTCCACCGCACCCGTTCGCGTTCGAGCTCGGTGTGCACCCACCCCGCGATCCAGCGTTCGGTGGATGTCAGCTGGACTGCGGGGTCAGCCATCGTGTCGCGAAGCATGGCGAGGCCTGCACCCCAGGCCGCCTGTCCATTCGCCGACAAATTGTCGACGGCGAATCTGACATCGATTCCGTAAATGTGTGAAGCGGTGGGGCGGAGACCTAATATCAGCGCTGATAAACGCTTTTGGTAGCTTGCTCTGATCATTTGACATTCCTTGGTCTCGATAGGTCCAACGAATATCGGGGACTGGCGTACCAAGGAGGTACCAAAAATCGTGCGAGCGTACGCCAGAGCTGAACCACAGCCAATCGGCATCGAGCCGACGCTTTTGCGCGCCCAGCACCACCGAGGGTTTGTGGCCGTCGAGACCGGCGGTGGATTTTATGGCGAGCGCTTCGTGACCGCGCTGGTCGATGCGTTCGTGACCAGCGGACGAACCAACGTGGTCGATCTCGGCGACCCGGACGCGGTCGATCAGAACGCCGAGCCTGACGTCGCCATCATCCGCTCGCCACTCGCCGCTGGGCTGCGAGGCTGGTCCGACACGGTGGCGACACGACACAGCCTCAACAAGCCAACCATCGTGGTACTTCCGCCCGGGGTCGCAGGCGATGCGCTCGCCCGCGAACCGATTCCTTGCCTGCTCGTTGACACCAGTTGCCTCTTGATGTCGGCCGCCGACGTCGCGGCCTCACTGGCCAATGACCCCGGCTGGTATCCGGGCGAGAATCACGCCGCGCCCGACCAGCTGAGATTTTCTGGCGACCGCATCGCCACGTCGAACGAGATGGTGGGACTCGCCGAACTTATTGCCACGGTCGGTGACGGATGGCCGACCTGGGTCGATGCGTGTGTTACCGCCCTAAAGGATCGCTCCTTCGATGTCGAGGCACTCGCTCGCATTGGCTCACCGGTGTTTCGCCGACAAACAGTCAGCGGCCGGCTTGGCGCGTTCGCCGAACGGGACATCACAACGATGGCCCAGCTTGCCCACTTCGAAACATTCACGCCCCAAGCGGCCGCAGCCGTTGGGGGTATCGAGTTCGCCGAAGCGGTCCTCCCCCACGCGCCGGGCATCCTTCGGACACGATCCGGACTGTGGCGATTCGTCGCACCGGTGCCGGCCCATCCTGACGTCTCGGTTTCGCTGACAGCCGAGGCAGCCAGAAACAATCGCCGCCATTCGCCGGTGACGGCGAGATCATCGCCGCGGTAGATACCCTCATCGCCGCCCGGCCTAGCGCCAGCGGCAGCCAATCTGATCGACAACTTGCCCAGGTCGACCCTCGACCAGTGCAACCAGCACGACCTGCTGGCCGTGATTCGACTGCTACTCGCTCCCGTACCCGAGCAGGTGGGACTCAGACTCAAGCAAGCGCGTCCATGCTAATCTCGCCGAAGACCACTCGAGTCAGTCCGCCTGTGCAGCAATCGCCGGCAGCAACACCACCCGAACTCACTCGGTATGGCTCGAAGCCGCAGTCGAGTTGATGTAGCACCACCATCGCACAATCGATCTCGATACGGCGACCAGACGCCTGCATGACCTGCGCACGGCTACTCGCGGCGGGGACCGTGGGCGTAGTGGTTCCGACCAGGCTCCGCGAGATCGAGGCCAACGTTCTTGGCCAATCGAGCGACCCGCGTACCGTACAGCGCGGCCTCGACATGCTCCTCGACGTCGCAGCCGAGTGGGAGCGTCAGCGTGAGGATTTACGCGCCTCGCGTGCGTTGCTCTGGGCTGCGACAGGGCCGATGCGCCACCTCAGCCACTATCGAGCCGCTCAGCAGCGAGTCATGAAGCGGTCGGCAAATCTTGCAATCAGTCAGACCTTCGACTTCGGCGTCACCCAAGTAGTCAAACGTTTCGATGCGCTGTGCGCCGATCGCGACGCCTTTCGACATTCGCACGATCGAAGCAAGCGCTGTTTTGCGACCAGCCGGTGTCGGTTGGCTCAGTACCCATCTTCATATCTCGTCGGCGATCGGCGCACTGTGGGACGGTGACACCCACGAGATCGACCGACGATTTCGCTGCCTCCTGACCTCCTTCAGCCCGGCGTATGACACCGACAACGGCGTGATGGCTTCACTGCGATATGGCCGTACTCCTCGCCACTTCGGGAGACTGCGAGAGCGCCCGGCAAGCATGACGATGTCCGACACCGGGCGTCACTCAATCTCACGAGTTCCGTATCGCCGAGCTCATCGTTAGCGCTCGTTCCGGCGACTACGCCGACGCTGTAGCACAATGGACCGAGCTCGATAACAGCGGCCTCATGCCGAATGATCGGCGATGGCGAATCCTGCTGGAGCTCGAAATGCATCGCCTCAGCCATCAGCCGACGTTGCTTCCGTCGTCGCTCACGAGGCTGAGCGACTTGAAGCTCAGACACTTGCTTCCACGGATTAGCCCCCGCCTCTTCGGACCCGACACGCCATCGCACACACGCCGCACTCACGCCACGGATCCGTGTCCTCGAGTGCTTCGCTATTGTTGATCTCGGGTCACGGTCAGTCGAGTTACCGGGGACAAAGGCGAGCGATCTGATCAAGATGTGCGATCTCCGGCGGCACGGTTGCCGTCGAGACCGTTGTGGAGAGCCTCTGGCCAGCGTCGACGTCAACGTCGGCACCCGGCAGCTCCGAAAACATCGTCAAGCGTGCTCGCAGGTCCTAGGCGAAACGCCGTCGCCCGCACCGCCGACGTACACTCCCGCTCAGCCTCGGTCCGAGCGTGCGCAAGCGACCTTGGCGACTTCGTCCGGCTGGCGCAAGCTTCCGACGCCAACCGGCGACACGATTCATCGAAGGCGCGCGACATGGCAATCGCAGCCCTCGACCTTTATCAGGGTCCGCTTTTGCCCGACGATCTCTATACCGACTACGTCAACCAAAAAAGACGTCTCATGGTCGCCGAGATGCGTCTGGCCTACGCGTACCTTGCCAGCCACCATCGCCTTTTACAGGCTGGCTCGCCGATGCCCGTCGCCGCGTCGTGCCCGAAAAACAGGCGACACGGGCGGCCTCCACTGAGGTCACCGCCCGTGCCATAGCAGTGTCGGTCCTACTGGCCGCTTCGCGAGAAGGTGTTTGGGCTAGAAGAAGCCGTAGCCGTTTGCGACTTCGACGCCGCCGGATGCGGCCAGCGCAGCGAGGGCAAGTAGGAGGGAGATTGCGGTCGTTGAGGCGGCGATTATCTTCTTCATGGCCGGGACTCCTTGGCAGGTGGATAGTTCCACCATTGAGTCAGGTCCGCGTACCACCGCCGTACCAGCAAGCACCACCATGCGTCGGCGCATGGGGTACGGCAACAGGGTCTAGAGACCGCCGAAACGGTCGAGGGGCCAGAAGAGCACGAAGGCCCGCCCCTTTGACGTCCGACTCCGGCACCGTACCGAAGTACCGCGAGTCGTATCGAGCGTTCCGCGATTGTCGCCCATCACAAAGATCTGCCCGTCGCCAACCACGAGTGGCCCGAAATCAAAGCCGGTCGGGCAACACCCGCATCGAGATAGGGCTCGATAAGCCGCTCCCCGTCGATGTAGATGACACGTCCTTGCCCTCGATGGTCGCCCGACGTGGCGATAACTCGCTTGATCAGGTCTTTGATGTCGTCGGCCAGGTCCAGGATCGGGACGCCGGAAGACGACAAGCGTCGGCCCCGGTTGATGTCGTGAGGCGATAACTCACCTTGTTGACAAAGGCTGGTCCTGCTTCTCGACGTTGACTCCATCGACTCGGTGGGGATCCAGAAGGCTTGGAAGAGAAACGCCTTGAACACAAGGGCGAGGGCAACAACGGCAACGAGCACGGCAGCCCATTCGAGCAGATCCCGAGCGAAGTGGACAGAACCATCCTCGTCATCGAGGTCGCTCAATTGGTCGAGTTCGTCGCCCACCGGCGGCTCGTCGAGCACGGCAGTCGCCGCTGGCGTGGCCGCGAAATCGGCAAACAAGCCAGACTGGCGCCCGGCATCGAACGACGCTAGTCACTGCTGGCGCAGCGGGAGCCTCGGCGGCCGGTGGTTGGATCTGGTCGATGCCCGGCGGCTCGTAGGACGATCCGGCAGTAGCCGTCGTCGGCTGGGTCATCGATTGGCATGGCCGCCTAGCCTAACGGCCGTGTCGCGACGGGATGCGGCGCGCGCAGAACGAATGAATCCGGCGCACCGAGGTCGCCCGCGTCGATCAGATCGGCGTCGGGGGCCAAACCGCGCAGCAAAGTCGTTCAAGCCAGGGCTGGGCCGAGACCGGCAGGTCGATAACGAAACCGTCGGGAAACTCGGCGACGGTACTCGATCAGTAGGTGTCCTTGACCCATTCGGCCTGCGGTTCAAGCCGCAGCCGAACGGTCGTCCCGGTCGATTCGAAACGGCTCGGCGGCGGCTTTTTCTTGGACCGGCGAGAGGTTGGCTTTGGGGTGGGTTGAATGTCGACGACATCGGCGTACGGACCTGGCGCTATCGGCGCGATTCCGATCGACCCGGAAGAGGCGAACGCCGTCTGCCTGTCGACAGAACGCCTCGACGTACCAGGCACCGCTGTCGGCGAAAACTTCGCCGCAGTGATGATGCGGAGTCGAGTTCATCGCGGGCGTACAGTAGTGCTGATCTCCAACGACTCACGAGCCGCGACAGCACGAAGTTGTGCGAGCGCCGTGTCGTCAGCCATGCCCAACTGCACATCGACACCCTCGTCGGCATCGATATTGAGCGGGCAGCAAGCTTGGCGAGCGCTGTAACGCTCCGTCAGGATCTGTCCCTGGCACTGACAAAAGCGCATCGCTGGAGGCAGCAAGGCAAGACAGGCCGGCGTAAGCCGCCAACGGCTTCCGAAAGTACCGCATAGTTGACCCAGATGCCGTTGTCTTCATCGATGGTGACATCGACGAGGGCATCGGGGTGTACGGCGGCAAGCCCACCATGAACACCACGTGCAGATCGCTGAGTAGTTGCTGCTCGGTGAGCCCGAAATCAGCCGCTATCGGTAGATCGAGACCCCCGACCGCTCACGCAGCTTGCACGGCATCATGGCCAGCAGCCGCCGCATCCGATCGCCCGCCGCCTGGTTCTTCTGTACAGCGAGTTGCTCCGGCCATGTAATCACCGCCGATCGAAACTCTGCTGGCTCGAGCACTTCGGCATGATCGAGAATCTGGCTCTGAACGAAACAGAATGCCGATTCCAGCACAACGGGCACCGTGAACACCGTGCCGCCATCGGGATGGGGCACCGACGCAACGTCGTCGCCTGATTGTAACGACCCACGCCGATCGATCGGCATCGACCAGGAGTTTGACCATCGTTGGCGGCGATTCGCCGATCTCCCATGCTTGCGGGACTTGCATCACCAACGCAGCCGGGGATGGGTGGCGATGCGCGTCGAGACCTCGACATCGCCCACAGATTCGGTCGAGGCCGGAAGTTCCAACTCGGCATCGCGCGCTCGAGATCGTGGCCCGGTGAGATACCAGCGGCCTCGCTGGAAGTCGAGCCGCCACGGTTCAGCCGTCCGAGCCTCACCGCGATAGTTGAATCCGACCGTGAGATTGGCGGTAGAGTGGCTCCGAACACAGGGCCGAGATTGGCGTCGACCGGGATGGTCGCCAGCGCATGCTGGTCTGATTGACCGCGGCTGCCCGCTGGCGCGCCGAGTTTCCACAACGCTTCACTCGAGCCCAGGTCATCGAGTCGGATGGCAGAATGCCCGCCAGATTGAGAGCCGCAAGCTCCTCCGAGGTGAGCCAGGGTCCGGGAGGTAATACTCGTCTGGTACCACCCGGTATCCCTCGATCGGTGGGTCAGAGAACGGCACGGGACCCACCGTGATGGGGATACCGAGCGTTCGGAGGTCTTCTTTGTCTCGTTCGAAGGCTCGCTTGAACGCGGGACCGGCCTCGGGGTAACCCTCGACTTGCTCTCTCAGCTCATCCGCCGACAGTGGAATTCGGGTCTCAAGCAACACCGCGGTGAAGATTAGGTAGGCGTTCGACCTTGCTCACAGGCTCTCAATCAACTTGGCGACCTCGCTTTAGCTTCTTGAACGGGTTTGCGCACGGGACTGGTCTGCGCTGGGCTTGGTCGTTGAGCTTGAGATGAACCCAATCGACCGTGTAGTCCCGACGCTTCTCCTTGGCAGCCCGGATGAAGTCGCCACGGAAAGCAGCGCGGTGTTTGGTGGCGGATGGTCAGTCGCAGAGAAACATCTCATCAGTGGTCAACGTGCGCTCAACCATGCCACGAGCCTGCATCCGATAGAAGAGACCTTGGGATCGGCGGACGTCGTGGTACTGGAGATCGAGAAGCTGAACCCTCGCATCGGAGTAGTCGAGGCCATGCCGTTCCCGATACGCGGCAATGAGGTTGTGCTTGATCACCCAGTCGAGCTCTCGATCGAGCTTGAAGGGGTCGTTCTCGAACTGCGTCATGACGTGCTCCCACATGCGGAGCGCCTGCATCTCGTCGTCTGGCAGCCCGCGAGTATCGGCGTATCGAAGCGCTCGGGTCAGGAATTCGGATTGGATTTCGAGCGCCGACGCCTCACGGCCGTTGCTCAGTCTGACTTTGCGCTTAAAGGTCAGGTCATGGCTGATCTCGCGGATGGCCCGAATCGGGTTTTCCATTGTCAGATCACGCAGAATGCAGCCCGGGTCTTCAACCATCCTCAGCACGATCGCCATGGCGCCGATCTTGAGGAAGGTCGTGTATTCGCTCATGTTTGAGTCGCCGACGATCACATGAAGTCGGCGATAGTGCTCGGCGTCGGCATGAGGCTCGTCTCGGGTATTGATGATGGGGCGACTGCGGGTGGTAGCCGACGAGACACCTTCCCAGATGTGCTCGGCCCGCTGAGAGACGGCGAACATCGGACCACGAGCGCTTTGCAGAACCTTACCTGCACCGGCGTAGATCTGGCGGCTGACGAGGAACGGGATCAGGATCTCGTTGTAGTGATCGGTGTCGTCGGTCCGAGCGTCAGATACTCGCGTGGCAGCCGTAGGAGTTGCCAGCCGAATCGGTGTTGTTCTTGAACAGGTGGATGGTGCCGCGTGATGCCCTCGTCCTGCAGTCGTTCTTCGGCCGCGCTTTTTCGAGGAGCTGCTCGAGGATCCGCTCACCCGCCTTGTCGTGGATGACGACTTCACCGATGCTCGAACACTCGGCCGTTGCGTACTCGGGATGCGAGCCAACATCGAGGTAGAGCCGCGAACCGTTGACGAGAAACACGTTAGACGAGCGACCCCACGACACCACCCGCCGAAACAGGTAGCGAGCGACCTCGTCTGGGCTCAAGCGACGCTGGCCGCGCGAGGTGCACGTGACGCCGTATTCCGTCTCGATGCCATAGATCCGACGTCGGGCCATTCGTGACTCCTGTGCTGCTACGACAATCCCAGCAGCTCGTGAACGGTAGTGCGCTCGAGGCGATGGAAGCAGCGGCCCGATGCTTGGCGATCGAGAATTGCCGCCTCGACCTGGATGTCGGCCATTTCTCGCTCGGGTCCGGCGAGCACCGACACCGCCAGGCGCAGCGCTGCGCCGAGATCGAGTCCGGCCGTGTAGTCGGCATCAAGGCGCTCGCGAAGTGCTTCGGCCATACCGCCAAGGGCCACAAAATCGTCTTCATCGGAGACGGAGCCGTCGTAGCGAATGTGGAACAGTCGATCGCCATCAGGGGTGAAACCGACAGCCGCAACGAGGATTTCGACCTCGAGCGGCTTCATCTCGTGCGTGAAAATCTGCCCCAGCATCTGGGCGTATTGGTTGGCGAGCGCCTGGGAATCGACATCGTCGCGGCTGTAGAGATAGCCCTTCGTATCGGCGTGGCGGATGCCCGCGATCCGTAACTGGTCATACTCGTTGTAGCGACCGACGCCGGCGAAGGCCATGCGGTCGTAGATCTCGCTGATCTTGCGGAGGTTGCGTGACGGGTTTTCGGCCACGAGGGCGATGCCGCCGTCGTAGACGAGACCAACCAGCGACCGGCCACGAGCGATCCCTTTCTGGGCGTAGTCGGCCCGGTCCTTCATCATCTGCTCGGGGGCGACGTAATACGGCATGCTCATGAGTGTGCTTCTCCCGACGATGCTGAGCCAGCGCCCGAGCGCAGCTCGGCCAGGTTGGCCACGATGGCATCAAAACGTTGCGAAATCTCGGCCTCGGCCACCTCGTGGTAACCGTCGCCGTTGATCACTGCGATGATCGGATAGATGCCGCGCATCGAATCGGGCCCGCCCGTGGCGGAGTCTTCGTCGGCCGCGTTGTAGAGCGCGTGGATCACGAGATCGACGGCCGCCGATTCGTCTTGCGCTTGGCGGTGACCGAGCTTGATGACCGAGCGCGCATGAAGGCTGCCCGACCCGGACGCCACATAGTCTTCTTCTTCGTAGCGACCGCCGGTGACATCGAAGGCCCAGAGTCGACCCCGGCCGCGACGCCGGTCGTAGCCGGCGAAAATTGGTACAACGGCGAGCCCTTGCATCGCTGCCGGCAAATGATTTCGCACCATCTGTGAGAGCTGGTTGGCCTTGCCCTCGATCGAAAGAGTGTGGCCCTCGACCTTTTTCGTAGTGTTCGAGTTGGAGCTGGAACATCTTGACCATCTCGATGGCCGGACCCGCCGCACCGCGATCGCCACGCCCGACCAGCGGTCGGCGGGGAACACCTTGCATTGTTCGATGGCTGATGAGGTTGCCCGACGTTGCCCGCCGGTCACCTGCCAGGATCACACCGTCGTTGTATTTGACCGCAACAACTGTGGTGCCGTGGGTGATTGCGAGCTTGTCGGCATCGCCGGCAAACGTAAACGACACCGATGAGCCGAGCCGTTCGAGGACTGCGGCCAGGCTTGGGCCGGGGTCATCAGAGGGAGAAAAGATAGGCAGCGTCATATTGGGGACAACACTAGCCCACCTCACGCAAAGGCGAACCACCAGACAGCAAGCGGAGTGGACAAACCGCCCCTACTGGCCGCCCTTTTGGATGTAGCTCTTCACGAAGTCTTCGGCGTTGGTCTCCAGGACTTCGTCGATCTCGTCGAGCAGATCGTCAATCTCGCTGATGAGCTTCTCGCCTGACACCGATGACGTCGACTCAGCGACAACTTCGTCCTCGGTGGATCGGGTCGAAGTCTTCCGTATCTGTTCACGCTCAGCCATCACGGTCTCCAGTCGTCTTACGCCCCAAGCTTGCCGAGTAGCTCGCTTGCTGTCGAACTCTCGTCCAGCATCGTACCCACATGGGCAGCGGTCCCCCGAGTCGGCTCAAGCATTGGCACCCGCCGGAGCGAATCGTCGCCAATGTCAAACACCATCGAGTCCCAGTTGGCCGAGACCACGGCACGTGGATACTTGGCCAAGCAACGGCCGCGAAAGTAGGCCCGGGTGTCGATCGGAGGCTCGGTGCACGCCCGACGGGCCTCGGCATCGTCAACGAGGGTTTGCAGGCCCGCTCGTGCCGCCAAGGACTTTCCGGGCCGCAGATCGTGATACTGAAGATCAAGCAGTCGGAGTCGAGGGTCGTCGCCCGCGCAGTCGTGGCGGGCTTGGAACCCTTGCACAATGCGCCGCTTGGCGACCCAGTCGAGTTGATCGGCCAGCGTCATTGGATCGTGGGCCAGTCCAGCCAGGATTTCGCCCCACTTCGCTAGCACGGGCTGGCCGGCGTCAGCGCCGCCAATCGAATCGAGACCAAACTCATCGCTCCACCTCAGGGCCCGCTCGTAGAGGTCGATCTGGAGGTCGAGCGCCGATGCGGTCTTTCCCGTGCTGAGCCGAAGCGGTTGTCGAAGGCTGAGATCATGGCTGACCTGGATCAACGCTCGCACTGGGTCGGAGATGCGAGGCAGATCGCGTAACACGCCGTCTTCGAGCATGGCGAAGACCACGCTGGTGGCGCCGACCTTGAGGAACGTTGCCACCTGCGACATCGTGGCATCGCCGACAATCACATGGAGGCGCCGGTACTTCGAAGCGTCTGCGTGGGGCTCGTCGCGGGTGTTTACGATGGGACGCTTGAGCGTCGTCTCGAGGCCGACCTCCTCTTCGAAGTGTTCCGCCCGCTGTGTGATCTGGTACGGAATGTCGGCCGAGCTGACGCCGGGCAGTTCGGTGCCGACCTTTCCCGAGCCGGTGTAGATCTGGCGTGTAACGAAGTGCGTTGTTGCGGCCGCCACAATGTCGGGAAATGGGGTCAGGCGATCGAGTAGGTAGTTCTCGTGGCAGCCGTAGGCATTGCCCTTCCGGTCGGAGTTGTCCTTGTAGAGCACGACTCGCTGACCTGGCGCGAGCCGTCGGTCAGCCGCCGCCATTGAGTCGGCTGCGATGAGTTCACCGGCCCGGTCGTAGAGGAGGGCCGACAGGGCGGTCGCACACTCGGGTGTCGAGATCTCGGGATGGGCGTGATCGACGTAGTAACGAGCACCATTGGTCAGCACGGTGTTGACCATCTGGGTCTCGACCTCGGGTGGGTACGCGAAGCCGTACTCCCCGACGGCCCTGGCATCAGCGCCCGGGGCCTCGCTCTCGAAATCCCACGAAACCGCAGCTTGTCCGACCTCGTGGGTGTCGGCAAACAACTGGGCGTAGGCATTGATGACGAGCGACGACGCCGACACGGGGTTCCAGTCGTCGGTTCCGTGCATCATGATCCCGAGTTCGGTCTCGATGCCGATGACCTTCGGGATGGCCACTAGAGATACTGGCCGGTGGCGACCTGCTCGATCGACCGTCCGCCTTGGCGGTCATCGTCGCCGTCCTGGCTTATCAGCGTGCGCACATAAACGATGCGCTCGCCCTTCTTGCCGGACACCTTGGCCCAATCGTCGGGGTTGGTGGTGTTTGGCAGATCTTCGTGCTCTTTGAACTCGTGGCGGTGACGGCGGCGAGGAGATCGTCGGAACGGATCCCACGCTCACCGGTGTCGAGGAATCGCTTGATTGCAAAGGTTTTGGCCCGACGGACGATGTTTTCGATCATGGCGCCGGAGGAGAAGTCACGGAAGTAGAGCAGTTCCTTGTCGCCGTTTTGGTAGGTGACTTCGAGGAACTTCGTGTCGTCGTCTCGGCGATACATGAACTCGACGACGCCCTCGATCATGGCCGCAACTGCGTCGTCGCGATGGGCATAGCCAGCAAGGTTTCAGCCTCATTGAGCGGCAGGTCGGTCGTCAGGTAGCGACGGAAAATCGATTTCCCTCGCCGCTGCTTCCTGCGGTCGCTCGATCTTGATTTGACGCCAAGGCGGCCGGGGCGAAGAATCGCCGGGTCGATGAGGTCTTCCCGGTTTGACGCACCGATCACGATCGTGTTCTTCAGCGTCTCGACGCCATCGATCTCCGCCAACAACTGGGGCACGATGGTTGACTCGATGTCCGAGCTGATACCGCCGCCGCGGGTGCGAAAGAGCGACTCCATCTCGTCGAAGAAGATAATGACGGGCCAGCCCTCTTCGACTTCACGCCCGCTCGAAGATCAGGCGGATCTGACGCTCGGTCTCGCCCACATACTTGTTCAGCAGTTCGGGACCCTTGATATTGAGGAAGTAGCTCTTCGCCCGGGCGTCACCTGAGACCTCGGCGACCTTCGTGGCGAGTGAGTTGGCAACCGCTTTGGCGATGAGCGTCTTGCCGCAGCCGGGTGGGCCATACAACAGGATGCCCTTGGCGCTGGCAGCTCGTGTTCGGCGAAGAGGGGTCGGCGTGGAGGAACGGCAATTCGACTGCGTCGACGATCTGTTCGATCTGCTCACGAAGTCCGCCGATGTCGTCGTAGCTTACGTCGGGGACCTCCTCGAGGACCAGATCGTCGACGTCGACCTTGGGCAGCTTCTCGACAAGCATCGCTGACCTGGTGTCGTAGAGCAGGTGGTCGCCCGGCTCGCAGCGTGACGCCGGCGAGGGCGTTCGGCGACTTCGGCTACCCGCTCTTCGTCGCTGCCAATGACGATCGCCCGAGACTTGTCGCTCTATACTTCTTTGAGGGTGACAACCTCGCCGGAGTTGGTTCAGCCCCCGGGCCGCCACGATGTTGAGCGACTCGTTGGAGGACCACTTCGGCGCCCCGCTGCAATACCTCGGCGTCGAGTCCTGATGCACTTTCGACCCGCATCTTGCGACCGTTGGCGTAGATGTCGCCGGTTTGGTCGTCGTTCAGGCCCAGGAAGGTCCCGTAGGACGATGGTGGCTTCGTGAGCTTGTCGACCTCTTCGCGGAGCGCCGCGCATGTTGTCGCGCCTCTCGCAGCGTGTAGGTCAGCTTCCTCGTTTTGGGTCAGCGCCTGGGCGAGTTGGCCCTTCGTGTCGAGCAGGCGTTCTTCGAGAACGCACCTCGCTTGGGCGCGCCCTGTAGGCGGCGTCGCAAGCTGACGATCTCTTCTTCCATCGACTTTGAGCTGCATTTGCAGCTCGGCCGTTTGTTTTTCGTAGGCGGAGAG
The DNA here is from genome assembly GCA_041394345.1 of Acidimicrobiales bacterium. Lineage (GTDB taxonomy): Bacteria > Actinomycetota > Acidimicrobiia > Acidimicrobiales > SZUA-35 > JBBKWJ01. The sequence continues at coordinate 53,775 of JAWKIN010000009.1, forward strand.
CCGACGTTCACCAGAGCTATTCATGGCCCTACCTCCTGCTCAGTAGGTGCTCAGACATTACACGCACTATCGGCGCAATGTGAATCACTTCAAGGCTTCGACGTTTCGCAGAATGAACGCCAACGTCTTGGCTTCCTCACGCCACCCGTCATAGCGACCCGAGGGGCCACCGTGGCCCGACTCAAGATCGGTCCACAACAGGATCGGCCGGCCGCTCGTCGAGTGTTCGCCAAGCGCTGCACCCACTTGGCTGGCTCCCAATAGCTCACCTCGGGGGTCGTTGAGCCCTGCGGCTGCGAAGATTGCGGGGTACGGTTTAGCTGCGACGTTCTCGTACGGTGCGTATGCCCTCATCGCCTGATAGATCGCCTCATTCTCGGCCGGGTTGCCCCACTCCTCCCATTCGCCAACTGTGAGCGGTAGCGCGAGGATCGAGAATCGTGCTGAGCGCATCGACAAACGGCACCTGGGCCACGATGCAGCTGAAGAGCTCGGGCGCCAGATTTACGACAGCGCCGACGAGCAAGCCGCCGTCGAGCCGCCCCGACACGCCAGTTGGTCGGGGTTGTGACCTGTTGTCGATAAGGAATCGAGCGCACGAAATGAAATCGGTGAAGGTGTTGGCCTCTTTTTCGAACTTGCCGTTCAGGTACACTGCCGGCCCATCTCGCCGCCGCCCGGACGTGCGCTATGGCGAAGGTGAAGCCGTTGGTCGAGCAACATGAGACGGGCTGTTGAGTAGCCGGGTCGGTCGAGATCTCGTGGCCGACCCGTAGCTGTAGAGAACACACGGGCCGGGGCCATCGGCGCGGTCCTTCTTCTCCAGACCAGTGAAATTGGGATCTTGGTGCCGTCGTCCGCCGTCGCCCACTCGCGGCGGGTGTCGTAATCGTTCGCGCCGAACCCGCCAAGCACTTCGGTGGCCTTGAGCAAGGTGCGCTCACCGGTATCCATATTCACCGTGAAGACCGATGCGGGGTGACCATCGACGTGTAGCGCCATACTGCAACACGTTGGTGTCGACCGAGGGGCTGGCACCCGCCCACGCGGTGTAGACCGCCTCCGGCTGCTCCAGGATCGTGTCAGCGGTGCCATCCCAACGCACGATGCGTAGCTGGTTGAGTCCCTGCGTCCGCTCGAATCACGAGGTGCTCATCAAACACCTCAAACCCGGTGATCATGACGTCGTCTCGTCCATCAATGAACCGAACCCAGTTGGCCCGGCCCGGCGACTCGGCCGGCGCCAGCATGAGGCAGAAGTTTTTCGGCATCGACATTGGTGAGCACCAACATCTGGCCTTGGTGATGATAAAGCCACGAATTTCCGACGCCCTCACAGCGCGGTTCGACAATACGCAGTTCGGCTGTCGGATCGTCCGCACGCAGCAGCCAGATCTCATCGGTCATGACCTAGCGCTGGATCTGGATGTAGTGGTCGTCCTTGTCGCGACCGACACCCACGTTGAAACGGGCATCAGGCTCCTCAAACACCAAGACGTCGTTCGCTTGGTCGGTGCCGTCCACGTGCCGCCACACCTGATGCTGGCGATGTGCATCGTCGGCCTTGGTGTAGAAGAACGTTGCGTTGTCGGCGGCCCACGCTGACCCATAGGCCACGTCGTCGATCACGTCGTCAAGGTCGCGGAAGCTGTCGTCGTCAGCGAACTCGCGAATCCGGAGCTCGTAGCGTTCATCGCCATCGGTATCGACGGCCCAAAGCAACCGCTTGTGGTCGAGCGACATTTCAAAGACGCCAACCTCGAAGTAGTCGGTGCCTTCCGCTTCGGCGTTCTCGTCCAGGATGAGGCATTCGATGTCGCTGCCAACGCGCCGCCGATAATGGGCGCCGTAGGAGGTGCCCTCGGTTGTGCGGGAGTAATAGAGCCAGCCGTCTTTTTCCACCGGGACCGAGAGGTCGGTCTCCTTGACACGCGACTTGAGCTCAAGGAAAAGCGTTTCCTGCAGCTCGACGGTGTCAGCCAACATGGCGGTGGTGTGAGCGTTCTCCGCTTCTAGGAGCGCTCGGACCTCGTCGCTGTCCTTGTCGGTGAGCCAGGCATAGTCGTCAATGGCCCGCTCACCCCAGAGCTCTCTGACGATTGGCTTCTTTGGGGCGACCGGGGCAACAGCAGCAAAATCGGAAGACGTCATTGGCCACATGCTAGGAGCCAGCGGTGCCCAACTGACCCGAAACGACTTCGCCCGCGTGGCAAAAACCGACTAAACCAGGACGATGACGTCCGAACCCCGCTCGTTTCCCCAACACTTTTTCCAGCCCGAACCCGGCGCCTGCCAGATCCTCCTCGTTCGCCACGGGCAATCGGCGCCGCTGGTAGAAGGCACGTCGTTTCCCCTCGTCGACGGCCAAGGCGATCCACCGCTCTCGCCGCTTGGCGAATGGCAGGCCCGCCAAGCGGGTGAACGCCTCAGGACCGAATCAATCTCGGCCATTTATGCCAGCAACCTCCAACGAACCTCGCAAACAGCCCAACCTCTGGCCTCGGCGCTCGGCCTCCCCATCACCATCGACGCCGACCTCCGCGAGGTCCACTTGGGCGAGGGCGAAGGTGGCCGATTCCGGATCATGATCGCCGATGAGCATCCCGCCGCGCTGGCCATGCGGGCGAATCGAGAGTGGGGCGAGATCCCCGGGGCCGAGACAAACGAGCAGTTCCGAGCGCGAACGGTGGCGTCAATCGAACGCATCGCAGCAAAACATCCCGACCAGCTGGGGGCAGTTTTCTGCCACGGCGGCGTTATCGGCTCGCTTCTGGGGCACGCCGCGGGGGTCAACCCGTTCACGTTCAGTGGTGCCCGCAACGCCTCGATCAACCAACTCGTCGTGGCGTCTGACGCATGGACGATCCGGCTCTACAACGATGGCGCACACACCGGCGGGCTCACTGCCGACGCCGATCCGCCAACCTGACAACCCATCGGCAAAATCGGATTGGGTAGATCCCTCCTTTCCGATTTGCGATCACCTAGGGTATGGTCGCGGACGCGGACTGTGGTCAAAGCCAAGAGTCTTGGACGACGCCCCGCTGTCTGGGTTCATACAAGGTGAAAGGGAGAACGTGCGGACCGGCGGTCGGTTCGTGGCGCTGATCGCTCGACGGGCCACGGGGCACGCGGGCTTGATGGGCTCAACGTAGGTGGAATGGCGGAACATTTCTGGCGAACACGAGTGCGAGCAGCGGCGGCTGTCTTGCTATTTGGTACAGCGCTGTTGTGCTTGGTTGACGCGCTCGAACGCCAATCCGATGGCCACTCGGTCGGTCTGGCCATCAGCCTGAGCCTCTGTCTCGTCATCACGGGCGGGCTCTCGCTCCTCATGCCGTGGCGCACCGTTGGCCCGCTCTGGCGAGTTATACCGTTTGCCTCTGTCCTGCTTGCCACCCTCACCGCAATCGCCGATGGCGAGATATTCCGTTCCCAAAACGTCGCCGTTGGTCTCGCCGTTGTCGGCGTCATGTCGCTTACCTACCTCGGCATCGTGTCGCGTCCCTGGGGTACCGGCCTCGGTGGCGTTGCTGTCGCTGGGGTCATGTTCGCCGCCGTCATGAAGGCCCCTGACTCCGTCGGCTATGCGGTTCCCCCTGTTCGCCACTCCCGTGTCGGCCGCCGTCGCTGAGCTGTTGGCCGCGCTCACCGCTCGGACCAACGCCGTTACCGCTCGAGATGCGCAGCGAATCGAGCGCCTTACCCGGCTCGAAGATGTCCTCCGCGGTTCCGCCGACCAGGATCGCTCACCAGGCCGCCAATCAGGTGGCGATCGCGGCTGCGACATCTTTGACGTCGACCGGGTCACCGTTGTGCTCCGCGACGCGACCGGCGATCTCATCCCGGTCTCCATCGGTCCCCCAAGCCCCAAAGCACCAGACAGCGATACCGCCGCACTCGTGTCCCAGACAATCGGTGGTCAGGAACCCATCCTTGTCCCGACTGGCTACAACGGCACGATGCTTGTCCTTCCCTCCCGTCGCTTGAGGCGCCAGCAGGGCTGTGCTCGTGTATCCGGTGCCGACCGACGACCCGTCGTTCATGCTCGATCTGGCTCGGCTGTTCGGCGTGCAGGTCGGTATCGCCATCGAGCATCTTTTTCGAAATCGACAAGCTATCGAAGGCGAGTACCCGCGACGAACTCACCGGTCTCGGCAACCGCCGCCATGCCGAGGCGCTCCTCCGGGCACTTCAGGTTGGCGACGCCGTGATTGTGCTCGACCTCGATGGTTTCAAGCGCGTCAACGACACCTTCGGACACCTGGCCGGTGACGAGGTGCCTTCGCGACCTCAGCGCCCATCTACAGGAGGCCCTGCGTGACTCCGATACCTCGGCCCGACTCGGCGGCGACGAGTTCCTCATTGTGGCTCGTCGAGCCCATGCCGACCCGCTAGCGGTCGCCCAACGTGTGATCAACGGATGGCGTTCGGCAAACCACGCCGAGACCACGCTCAGCGCTGGCGTCGCGCTGCACCGATCGGCACTCGATCCAGACCAGACCTTCGAGCGGGCAGACAAGGCATTGCTCCAGGCCAAGGCCGCCGGAAAAAACCAAGCCAAGCTCTATAGCGGCGACTAATACGCCCATTTCCGGGCCCCGAAGTGGCCACTCTACGCCCGGAAATGGGCGTATTCACCGCAGCTTCGAGGGTGGCGCCTTGTTGGGGCGGACTAGATCGGGCCCGGGCCGTCGAGGAAGAAAACAATCACCACGTAGTGGCAGCGATCGCACAAATAACGAGAAGGTGAAACACCTCGTGGAACCCGAACCAGCGGGGGAACGGGTTGGGTGCCTTCGTGGCGTAGATCAGGGCCCCAATCGTGGGAGGACGCCGCCAATCACGAGCAGGGCCAGACCGCCCGCCGTCATTGCTGCCACCTGGCCAATACCCGGAACGATTGCCCAGCCGACAAGCAGATACAGCGCCACCGACAGCCAACGCGGGCCACCAATCCAAAAGACGTGACCGGAGCGCTCCTGCGAGCGCACCGAACCACACCAATCCGAGAACGAGCTTCTGCGTCGATGGGTCGAGTGTCGCGAGGCCGATCGGGGTATAGGTGGCAGCGATGAAGACAAATATCATGGCGTGATCGAGGCGGCGGAACACTCCCTCGGCCCGAGTTCCCCAGAACACCCGGTGGTACACGGCCGACACGCTGAAAAGCCCGATCACCGCCGCCGCGAAAGGGCAACTGCGCCCCGATGGTCGGTGGTGTTGGCGATGACCAGCGGGCACAGTGCGATCGCGCCAATCGCCGCAACGACGTGAGACCAACCCCGGAGATGCGGGCGACGTGGTTGGTCGACAGTACGTTCGACAACTGAGGACATCGTGGGAGCGTAGCTCGCGTAGGCATCTCGCTCCGGACAGGTAGCAAGGGTCACACTCGCCGGCAGTTCGAACCGAGTGAAGGCGGTGACCTATACTGCCCGAACAGCGCCGGGCCCGCGCCCGCCCGACCAGGAGCCGTCATGACCGACACCGCACCAAAGCAACTCAGCATCCCCCGGCCGCCCACATTCGACAACGTCGAGGACGAGCGAACCCATCTCAAGCAGCGCCTTGCTGCTGCGTTCCGCCTCTTTGGCCGCTTCGGGTTCGACGAGGGCGTCGCCGGTCACATCACCGCCCGCGATCCCGAGTTCAGCGATCGCTTCTGGGTCAATCCGTTCGCCAAAAACTTCAAGCAGATCAGCGTGTCCGACCTCATCTGCGTCGACCATAGCGGCGAGGTCGTCCACGGCGACCAGCCAGTCAACGGCGCTGCGTTTGCGATCCATTCGCGACTCCACGCCGCTCGTCCCGATGTGGTCGCCGCCGCCCATGCCCACTCCGTGTACGGCAAGGCGTGGTCGTCGCTGCGTCGGCCCTCGATCCGCTGACCCAAGACTCGTGTGCGTTCTACAACGACCACGCGGTCTTCGACGACTACACCGGCGTCGTTCTCGACCTGGAGGAGGGCGACCGCATCGCCGCCGCTGCTCGGCGACAACAAGGCCGCCATTCTTGCCAATCACGGCAACGTCACGGTCGGCAGCACCGTCGATGAGGCCGCCTACTGGTTCATCACGATGGAGCGCTCGTGCCAGGCTCAGCTACTCGCCGACGCCACGCGCCACACACCGTGTTGATCGACCCCGACCAAGCGCAAAGACCCATGGTCAGGTCGGCACATCATTCGCCGGTTGGTTCGGATTCCAGCCACTTTGGGACTGGATCACCCAAGTAGAGCCTGATTTGTTTGACTGATGCCATCGACCTTGGCGGGGTGGAGTTCGACTCATCGCCGCATCGATCTCCTGTTTCACCCCAGCCAACGGCAGCACGTTGAGCACGCCTTGACCGTTTTGAAGATCAATGAGTTCGCCTTCGAGCGGACCAGCACCGACCGGCTGCCGTTGATGACGAGGTTGACGCTGGCGACGTCTTCGCCAAGACGTTCCTGGAGAAAATGGAACACCTCGCGTAACCGAGTCGAGGCGAAGTCCAGCGTCGAGAAGGGTCTTGATGACCTTCAGCTCGAGCAGGTCGTTATAGCTGTAGGCCCGGCGAGAACCAGAGCCGGCGGCATCAAGCACCGAAGGACGAACGAGGTCGGTGCGGGCCCAATAGTCGAGCTGGCGATAGGTGATACCGACGATCTCGGCGGTGCGCTTGCCACTGAAGCTCTTCTGTACGGTCATGGTGCCTCACGTCGGCGTAATTACGTTCATGAAAGCATACGGCGCAGCGCGCGGTGAGTCAACGCAATCGCGCACATGCGGTGTGCGCGCGGTGCGCGCGAACAGCAACGGGGCAGCGGGAAAGCGGATTCGCGCCGAGAGGAAAACCCAGGCACTATCAGCGCGAATCGTGTCGCCGACGAACGTCTGACACACTGCAACAATGATCCCGTCAACATGCGAAGAACTCCTTGCCCCTCTTTTGGGGACGGTCTCGGTTGGGTCGGTAACCGATGTCAACGGTGGTCGTGGCATGTTCAGTGAGGTCAGTCGCGTGGTGTTCGATCGTCGCCCTGAGGGACTCCCCGTATCGGTCGTGGTGAAGACACCGGCCCACGGTCCGAACGGTGAGGCAGCGAGGACGAGTGGCGCGTTCACCCGCGAGGCGATGGCCTACGACACCATTCTCCCGGCCGGGCAAATCTCAGCCCCCCGTTGCTACGCCCACTCCGACGATGGCATCTTCGTACTCGACGACCTCTCCGGGGCCCGATCCGTTGACCAACTCATCGGCGCCTCCCCCGCCGACGCTCGTGCCATCGCCGCGGCGCTGGGAGCGTTTCATGCTCACTGGGCGCGAGCGCTCCACCCCGCCGCACTCCGCAGCAACCCCCTGGCCATGATCCCCGCCGACCGATTCGCTGTCGGGTTGACCTCGATACGCGAGATCTGGGCCGACTCGCTCAACCCCGACATCGTCGCTACCTACGAGGCGCTCGCGGCCCGGGTCGGTGACGCACGCGCTGGGTTCGCGGCCCTCGAACCAACAACCGTCACCCACGGCGACCCGCGTCTCGACAATATTGCCTTCGTCGATGGCGAGCCGACCTTCTTTGATTGGCAACAGATCGCGACACAGTCGGGCGTCGCCGACCTGGCGTGGTTTCTGGCCACCAGTCTCGAACCGTCGACTCGACGGGAGGCGAACGGTGACATTGTCGCCGCGTATGCCATGGCCGCAGGACGACCACCATCGCAAATCGCCGACGATCTTCAGATCGCGGCGGTGTATCCCGGCCTCATGTCACTACTGCTGGCCACCCGCGTGCCCGAGTCGCCCCGAACGAGCGAACTCATCGTCACGAGCCTTCGCCGGATCGGCACACTACTCGCTGACCTCGGAACGATCGAAAGGCTCGACGCTACTTGAAGTCTTCCGGCGTGACGTCGTCGAGGAAACGGCGGAGCTCTTCGACCATTTCGTCTTCCTCCGCCTCGCCATCGTCTTCAACCTCGACGATGCCGGCCTCGTCGATCAGAGATTCCTCGGCGAAGATCGGGATCTCGGCCCTGGCGGCTAGCGCGATGGCATCGCTCGGGCGGCACGAAAAGCTCACTGCGTCGCCAGCCGCCGTCTCGATGAAGAGTTCGGCGTAGTACGTGCCTTCGCGCATCTCGGTGAGCACGACCCGGTCGAACGTTGCGCTCAGCCCATCAACGACTGCGGCAAACAGATCGTGGGTCATCGGTCGAGCGGTAGGAGTGGCCGATAGGGCAAGGTCGATTGCGTGAGCCTCGGGACCGCCAATATAGATGGGCACGGTCCGACGCTGGCCTTCGGCCTCACGGAGCAACAGTATTGGGGCGTTCGTTGGCATCTGAACCCGGACCCCTACGAGTTCCATCTCGACTGTCATGGGGGGACTCTACCTCATCGCCATGAGTCGCGGATTGTCGAGCCGCGAACTATGCACCCGGGAACTGGTCGCGGAGCAGCCGGCCGAGCAAAATAGCTCGCATCGAACCGGCGAGGTCGCCGAGCTCGTGGAGGTCATCGATCGACTGTTGCCGGGCCTCAGGAGCCTTGCGGTGGAACTGCGGGCCCACGATTTGGGCGAACAGCCCGACCTCGCGCTCGGCTGCGAGCCGAAAACTTCGAAGGTGGCGCGGATCGAGACCGTGCGCCGCGAACTTCTTGACAATATGGGCCAGTGCCAGCGCATCGCCGTCGTAGAGGGTGGAAGACCCGACCGCCTTGCCAGCGATTAGGCCGTGACGCTCCATCTCGTTTATGAGCGAGCTAGAACACCCTGATTCCTCGATGAGTTCATCGCGTGTTAGTGACACGTCACTTGCCACTTCCCTTGGTACTGATATCGCGGCTGGAACTGACACCACGGTTGACACTGACGTCGCCGGCGGCTGACTGATCGCTGTCGAATTGGCCTCGACCTTAGGTGCAACACCTGGCTCGGGCGTGCTGACAAGCACGTCGTCCTGAACCGGGGCCATGCGGACACCAGTCTCGTTGCCGTTGTGAGCTGGTTGGTGCGTCTCGGGAGCGCTCTCGTTGTCGGTCTCGCTGGCGACTTGATCGGGTGATGAGTCGTCGAGGTCGTCGCCGGTGTCGTCGTCGAAGCCAAGCTGGCTGCTGCGGCCCCGTTTCGGGGAACGGTGCCCCTGGCTCGAACACCACCTCGCCCGAGTCGAGACGCTCGAGTATGACTCGTAGGGGCAGGTAGTGATCCCGTTGCTGGATCAGCACCCAACGCAGCCGGTCGAAGTCTTCGGGATAGAAACGGCGATAGCCGGATGGCGTTCGCTCGGGATCGATGAGTCCCTGCCCTCGAGGAATCGATTTCGAGATCGTTACCTCCGGGAACTCGTCTTGGATGAGGTTGAGTACCTCGCCAATTGACCAGTGTTCCCGTGGGAGTTGACTCATTCGTCGCCCTCGAGCGACAGGTAGACCAGTTTGAACTTACCGATTTGCAGCTCGGCGCCATCGGTGAGGGTGCACGCTCCACCCGGTCTTTGTTTACGTACGTGCCGTTGAGGCTGCCGGCGTCGATGACGCTGAAGCCGTCGACCGAGCGGTGGATCTCAGCGTGACGCCGCGAGACCGTAATATCGTCGAGAAAAATGTCGCTTTCGGGATGACGACCGATGGAGATGAGGTCGGCATCGAGGGCGATCCGGCTCCCTCGCTTTGTGCCCTGGCGTACGACCAGCACACCCTGGGGAGCACCCGAGGTGTTGGCTCGGTCGACGGCGGCGGCAATCAGCTCCGTGTTGTGCGTTGGGTCAGCGGTCGACATCGGTGCCCCACAGGACGCACAGAAGTTGGCGCCAAGCGGGTTTTCATACGAGCAAACGTCGCACGTCTGGGCCATAGTTAGCCTTCCGTGATGCTGATGTAGGCGGAGGCATCGAGGAACGCTGAGTAGTCGGTTCCTTCGGCTGCTTGCACCTCGAAGATCCAGCCTTCGCCGTACGGGTCGTGGTTCATGCCTTCCGGCGCATCAGCTAGTTGTTCATTGACCGCCACGATGATGCCGTCGACGGGACAGTAGATGTCGGACACGGACTTGGTCGACTCGACCTCGGCTACCGAGTCGCCGGAAGCCACCTCGGCCCCAACCGTTGGCAGATCGACATAGACGACGTCGCCAAGCGCGTCTTGCGCGTAATCGGTCACTCCCACTCGGACGAGCCCGTCGTCACCGATTCGCAGCCATTCGTGGTCGGTCGAGTAACGGAGGTCGTCAGGTGCATTCATGTCGACAGGCTAGCTCATGTTGTGAGCCGTTGAATAGCCCTTCGAGGATCTGCGTCACGATCCTCGCTCGGCCAGCCCACGCCGGGCCGATGGTACGTGTTGGAACAGCAGCGAGAACCAGCTATAGGCCAACCCGGGATGGCAAAGAGCCACGACAGCACGCCGAGCAGTTCAGCGTAGGAGAGGGGTCAGACTGAGCGCCAGGAACATCGGGAAGGCAAACATCAGCAGGAAGGCGCCGGTCTTACCTCCCAGGTCACGTCGAATGGTCGAACGCCGAGCAGCGCCAGGGCAACGGCCGCCACAGCGACGATGCCTTCTCGCAGAAGGGCCAATATGGCGATTGCGAGTGGCACCGATCCATCGATCACGATGGCCGGGATGGCCACCACAAACATGAGACGATCCACGGTCGGATCAAAAATACGCCCAAACTCCGAGACCTGGTTGAACCGTCGAGCGATGTAGCCATCGACCCAATCGGTTGCCCCTAGCCCACCAAGCAGCCACGCTGCCGCGGCCCGGTTGTCGCGAGAGAACAAGAGCCAGAGGAACACCGGGATGCAGAGCAGGCGCACGAAGGTGAACAGGTTTGGCACGGTGAGAACATCAGACCGACTCAATTGCACGGTCGCCAGCATAGGACGCCGCATCCGGCGCCATCGCTACTGCCGGTAGTAGAGCCAGACGCCGTTCGCGGAATCTTCGTAGATCAACTCGAAGCCACGCTGGGCCATGGCCGGCTGGAAGCTCTCGCGCTGGGCAAGGCGCGCTTCGTCGTCGAGTTCGGGAAGGGTGCGTTCGTCGATGAGCACGGCCCGCACCCGGTCGGTGGCGAAGATCACTTGAGGTTGTTCGGTCGAACTGAGTTCATAGAGCCAGCGCCGCTCGGCAAGCGGGGCGAGAGCCGATGGCGATGCCCGCACAGCGTCGTCGGCGGTTAGCAACAGCGCCGCTTCTCGGACCGATGCGTCGGCTGCGTTTGGCTCGTCCCACTCCCAAGGCGATGCATAGGGTGAGTCGGGAGCCTGGGCGACAAACCCGAGGAACGCCGCAGCGACCAGCGCCGCCAGCACTCGGCCGTCCACAAAGATCTTGTCGACGCCTCGATTGCCCAGGCGAGACGTGGCAAACGTGCTGGCCACCATCATGAGTCCAAACAACAACGCCGCCCGTTCGGCGAATGCGTCAGGATTGTCGGCGGTGACCACGATGAGCACGGCGGTGAGCGGAATGCCCGGAATCACGTGGCGCAGCGACAACAGCGGCAGAAAGATCAACGGCGAGAGCAGCGAGATCAGCAGCTGGGTGTTCGACTGGGCAAACAGGTTTTTCGATGAACACGAGCGGGTGGGTCACCGACTGCAGCATCGCCTCGGCGAGCGAGTCGCCATAGTCGCCGTAGGCCGCACGCTCAAACGAACCGTTTCAAGAGCGGTTGCCCAACGAGCAACAGGCCGAGCGTCCAGGCCATCCCGATACCGCTGGTCCAAAGGCCCTGCACCCGCTTACCGGTGCCAACGAGCAGGATGCCCCAAAGCGCGACAGCAATGCCAAAATCAGCTCGACAAGCAAGGATGACCGCAACGGCAATCCAGTAGGGCACCCACCGCCGGGTATAGGAAAAAAGCGCCAAACCAAAAATGGCGGGAACGGCGATCGTCTCCGGATGAAAGTCGACGATGCCCAGATTGTGCGTCGCTGGGTGAAAGGCATAGGCGGCGACGATCGCCGTCGCACCACCGATTCTCAAGTCGGCGGCCCGCCGCGCCAGGCGCCACAGCAGCGGGACACCAGCGCCGAGTGCCAAACCCTGGGCCACAATCAGGGTGCGGGCCGGGTCGGTGAACCGGCCAATGACCGCCAAGGGGTACAGGATGAACGACCAGTGCAGTTCGAGAAGGTGAACGTTGGTGCCGAAGAGCGACGCTTTCGGCAAGTAGCCCTCGGCGAGCAGCCAACTCGATTGGGTGTAGGCGGCGAGGTCGGGCCCGCTTCGCAGATTGTCGAGCCGGCCGAGCCCAAGATTGATCAAGACCGCCGACAGCACGACGCCGATGATGGCCGGAATCCATCGATCGCCCCACGAGGCTTCGAGCCGAGCCTGCAGCCGAATTGATTGCCGGAGCAGGCGACGCGACCGGCTGACGTCGCTCATTCGGCACCCTCAGGCAGGATCAACTGATCGGCGCTGGCCTCGGCAATGAGGACCTCGCCCTTGTTTCGGACACTGTTGACGAGCGTCGTGACGGGATGCATCGTCAGCAGGTCGTTCGGCGCCGGCACGAGCAGGTCTCTCAAGCTGTCGACGTCGGTATCGGGGTGGAGCCAGCGGTCCCATTCGCCGGGTGGCAACAGGACGGGCATGCGATCGTGGATTTTCGACATGAGGTCGTTTGGCGCGCAGGTGAGAAGGGTGCAGCTCACGACCTCGGCGTCGTCGTCGTCCTGGGACGCCATGACTCCCACAATCCAGCAAACACGAGCGGTTCGCCGTCGGTGCGGTAGATGTAAAACGGCTGCTTGCGCTTCGCCCCCTCGACCTTTGACCATTCGAAGAAGCCATCGGCGGGGATCAAGCAGCGACGTCGTTTGTAGGCGGCGCGGAACGCTGGTTTGGACGACACGGTTTCTGAGCGGGCGTTGATCATCTTCGAGCCGATCTTGGCGTCCTTCGCCCAGAACGGCACCAGGCCCCACCGCAGCGCCGCGAGTGACCGGTGACCGTGATCGGCTCGGACCGCATACACCTCGTTCGTCGGCGCGACGTTGTAGCTCGGCTCAGAGCCTCGGCCGCGCTTCGGCCGAGAAATAGTTGGCTAGCTCATCGGGGCCGGAAGCCGATACAAAACGACCGCACATGGCTGAGACGCTAGCCCCAATCCGGCCCAGGTACTCGACCCCTGCCCCCTGACTGAGTTTGCGGCCAACATGAGAGCAGTTAGAGTTCATATGAAGGAAGTACTCTTGTCCGCTCGAAATCCTCAGCCAGTCCGCCGCGCCAGTGTGCTCATTGCCGCGCTTGTGCTGATCCTCGCAAGCATTGGCGCCACCTCAACTGGGGCGAACGCCGAAGTCCCTGACGACGTCTTCGGGTCAACGTGGGGCGTGCGTGGCCTCGGACCCAGCCAGGTCTCCATCAACTACCGAGTGCGTTCCATGGTTACGATCGGCGACCGGGTGTATGTGGCCGGCCGCTTCGCCGAGGTTGTCGCCCCTGACGGTTCAACGCGTGACCAGAGCTACCTGGCGGCGTTCAACCGCGAGACCGGCGATTGGATCTCGACCTTTACCCCGACCGTGAATGGTCCGATCCACGCCCTGGCCGTGTCGAGCGATGGCACGACCCTCTTCGCCGGCGGCGAGTTTACGACGGTCAACGGCACGGCAACGCGTGGCCTGGTTGCGCTCAGTCCGGCGACCGGAGCAGTGAAGCCAGGTTTCGCCGTCAACTTGGACGAAACCAACCAAGGCAGAGCGATTGTGATGGCGATCGAACCGATCGGCAATCAACTGTACGTTGGTGGCGAATGGCGCCAGATCAATGGCGTGGCCCAGGCCCGCATTGCTCGGATCTCACAGCAAACGGGTGCAATCGATGCCGCCTTCTCCCCCACCGTCCTCGGTGGACAGGTTCTGGCGCTCGAAGTCTCCTCGGTGGACGGCCGCGTGTATCTCGGCGGCCAATTTTCCTCGGTGAACGGCGACGCAGCACTCCGATACTTCGCCGCCGTCGACTCATCGGGCGTGGCGGTTCCCCAACCACTCTTTGACGACCCCAACCTCTACCGGCCGACCGAAAACATCAACGGGTACGCCATCTTGGAAGTCGGCGACACGGTGTTCGTTGGAGCCCGATCCAACCTGCTCTTCGTCCTCGACCGGAAGTCACTCGTCCGCAAATGGCACTACGGTCCGGAGCTCAACGCATTCAACATCGACAAGTCGTGGCATGCCAGCGACTTCCAAGCGCTCGCCACCTTCGAGGGGGCCGTCTACGCAGGCAACCATGTCCGATGGATCGGATTTCCTTCCAGCAATATTGGCAACGGCATCACCGACTCGCGGACCAATATTGGTGCACCGGCGAACACGCTGACCCGTTTCACGCTCGGAGGCGAGCACGACAAGGGGTTCCTCCCCGTCGAGCTCAAGGGGAGCGTATGGGCACTCGCCGACGCAGGTAATGGCTGCCTATGGGCCGGTGGAAACTTCGACATCCCGGGTAAGTCCGACTGGAATCTCACCCGCTTGTGTGACCAAGGCCCTGCGACGCCACCGTTGCCCTTCGCTCCGTTCGGTTCGTCGGCCAAGTTCATCGAGCAGCAATATCTCGACTTCTACGGCCGCAAACCAACAACCAACGAGATCAACTTCTGGCTAGCTAACGGCGTAAGTTCACCGGCCACTGCGCCAACGTTTGTCGCCGGCGTCGTCGCTGGCCCAGCACTCGAGACCGACCGCCAAGTCGTGCGACTCTACACCGGCCTTTTCGGTCGCCTTCCCGATCAGGGCGGGCTTCGCTACTGGACCGACCTTCGTCATCGTGGGCTCTCGCTCGAAGACATGGTCGACGCCTTTCTTGTGTCTCCCGAGTTCAACAATCTCGTCGGCGCCGTCGACAACCGGGCGTTTGCGGCCGAGGTGTATCGCCGGGTCCTCGATCGCGAACCAGACGCCGGCGGGCTCAACTATTGGGAAACGGTCCTCCGCCAGGGCTTCCCCCGCCGAGAACTCGTTGTTCATTTCACGGAGTCTGAAGAGTTCCGCACCAAGTCAGCCGCCGATGTCGGCGTCATTGTGAGCTACTCCAATATGGTCGAGCGAATTCCGACGGCGTCCGAGCTCGCACTGTGGAGCCAACGGGTAGCGACCGCAAAGTCGGCCCTACCGCTGATCACCATGCTGTACAACAGTTCGGAGTACGCCAATCGCGTGAGCCTCCTGCCGACGGGCAAAATCTGACGCACACCGGCAGAATTGTCGCCGCAATCGCTACGTCCACCGATACAGTCTGAGGCTGCCACGGCCGTGGCGCAGCCTGGCAGCGCACTTGACTGGGGGTCAAGGGGTCGGGAGTTCAAATCTCCCCAGCCCGACATTAGCCGCCTCGGGCGGCCTCTTGCGTTCTTCGGCGTTGTACATCCGCAGCCGAATCCACCCCTACCCGTCTGGACACCGGCGGGCCGGTATCATCAACCGTCGGCGATTTTGCCGGGCGACGGTCACGTAGGCCGGAAACAGTATGGAGGCCTGAAATGGCTGGAATGATGGACGAACTACTCGGTGCACTCAACGGCGCAGGAGAAGGCGGCGTTGGCTCCTCCTCGGTAGCGCCCTCGGCGGAGGCACCGACCCCACCAAGGTCGAGACGGCGACGAAGTCTGGCCTTGGCGCAATTCTCGGTGCCCTTGCTGGCAACGCGGCAAGGACGACGGAGCAGCCTCGCTGCTTGGCGCTGTCACCAAGAAGCATGATGGCAGCATCCTCGATGGGCTTGGCTCGGTCATCGGTGCACCCGAGACGGCGGCCGACGGCGAGAAATCCTCGGTCACGCGCTCGGCGACAACAAGATGGCCGTTCAGGAAAAGATCGGGCAAAGACTCGGCCTCGATATGGGAACGGTGGCGAAGCTTCTTCCGATGCTGGCCCCCATCGTGATGGGCATGCTCGGCAAGAAAGCCAAGGGTGCGGCCTCGATGCTGCTGGCCTGTCCAGCATGCTTCAGGGTGAATCGAAGGGTCTCGATCTTGGCGATCTGGCCGGCATGCTTACCGGCGGCGGCGCTGGCGACATCCTGGCCGGACTCGCTGGCACGACCGGTGGCTCCGCCGGTGCCGCTGGCGGTAGCAGCGGCATGATGGGCACCATCATGGGCATGCTCAAGAAGTTCGGGGCGAAGAAGTAGCACCAACATCCCCGTAGGGTTTGCGTGGCGTCGGTACAGATCTTTATAGATCTGACCCGACGCCGTTTTGGCCGCGGCTAGAGCCTGCCGAAAATCCAGAGTACGAATTGCACGAGGCGCCAGCCCAGATACAGCACGAGTAAGACGACCATCAGCTTGAAGTGCCACGGCGCCCGAGGACTCGCCATTTCGACCCGCTGGTCGGCGACATCCACCTCGCTGCCACATTCGCTGTGCTTGCCCCCGTCGTCAACGTCTTCGGGTTTGACGTAGTGGTCACAGGTGTCACACCAAGGCATGGTGAGACTGTATCTCCGGCCGCTTAGCGCTAGACGCGGCGAATGACGAGAACTGCGACGTCGTCCTCGATAGGCCCAGCGGCGAAGTCGCGTGCTGCTTCGAGTAGGATTTTCGTCAGCACATCGGGCGACGCGGTCGGGTCTTGTCGGATGACGTCGGCCACGCCGTCTTCGCCGAACAGCACACTGCCGTTGCGAGCTTCGTTGAGACCGTCGGTGTAGAGCACCGCGACGTCATCTGGATCCCAGGCGAGTTCACGCGAGTGATAGGGCGCTTTGGGATCGAGCATGAGCAAGGGGCCGGTGGCACCGAGCGGCCTCACCTCGCGAGCATGCCAAACGAATGCAGCCGGATGGCCAGCGGACGCATAGCGCAACGTGAGCGCATCTGTATCGAACACGATGACACAAAGCGAGATGAACTCTTCGCCTCGTTCGAGCACGGACATCTGGGAGTTGAGTTCCTGAAGTGCTTGACCCGGGTCACGAAACTGGAGCAGGAAAGCACGAAGCAGGTACTTGGCCTGCAAGGCGGTGATCGACGGTTCAATGCCGTGGCCGGTCACATCGCCAATGACCGCCGCAACCCGGTGTTCGTCAACCTTGAACACGTCATAGAAGTCGCCAGACATCGCGCCCGATCCCGCCTGATAGGCCTGCCCAACCTCGAAGCCAGGCAACGACGGCAGCACCGGCGGGGCAAGTCGAGCCGCCCACTGGAGTGGCGCCAGCTCTTCTTGGGTCAGGACCTCACGCGCTCGGCGCTCGACCTCGGTCCGGTCGGCGGCAATCCGAGCGACCTCCTTCATGTTGCGACGTCGGATCAATGTGATTGCGGCCGGCACGCCAAGCATGCTGGCCAATAGCGCCGGCCAGGTGGCCAAACCAACGATGGCGAACGTCGCCAAAACGACGGCGGTGATACCCGAACGAAACGTCGCATGAAGATCGCGGCGGTAGTCGGCGTCGGCGAGGCGCCACAAATCAGGATCGATTTGCATTTTTGACAGCCGGGTTGACACTTCCCTGCGGCCGATGGTGGCCCGACCCCAGACCACGGTGGCAGCGGCGCAAAGCGCAGCAGCGAGGGCGGTCAGGAGCTGAGGCATCTGGCCAGACTAGTCGTTGCGGCGACGAACCCGCATCTTGATTGGGGTCGGGCCCAACGCAAGCTGGTCGCGCAGCGACCGCTCGAGATAGCGCAGATAGCTCCCGGGCAAGTCACGGTTGGTGAAGAGCGTGAACGTCGGTGGATCGGTGGCGCCCTGTGTGGCGTAGAGCACCCGTGCACCATCAGGAGCCGGTTGTGCGGCCTGAGCCCGCCGAATGACCTCGTTGACCTTACGAGTTGGCGCCCGCTTCTGATAGGAGTCGATGGCGATGTTCATCGACGGAAGCAGTTCTTGGACGCCCTTGCCATTGATTGCCGAAATACGGTGCACGGGCACGTCGGGCAAGAAGCCGAGCTTGCGCTCGACCGCAATGGGCAGCCGGGCGCGGGCGTCGGTGTCGAGGAGTTCCCACTTGTTGAGGACCAAAACGATGGGGCAGCCAGCAGCATCCACTCGCTCAGCTAGTCGCTGGTCCTGGTGGGTGATGCCCTCGGTCGAGTCGATAACGAGCAAGGCAACGTCGGCCCCGTCGACCGACTTGAGCGCCCGCAACATCGAGTAGTACTCCGTGTCCTCGTCGATGCGCGCTCGCCGACGCATACCGGCCGTGTCCAGGAAGCGGATGGGTCCATGCTCGGTCGCTACCACCGTGTCGACGGTGTCGCGGGTGGTTCCCGGCATGTCGTGAACGATCGAACGGTCCTCGCCGATGAGGCGATTGAACAGCGTCGACTTGCCAACATTTGGTCGGCCAACGAGGGCGATCGAGAAGATGCGTTCGGCTTCGTCATCTTCCTCTGGCTCGTCTTCTTCAACCGCATCAGGCAGGTGGCTGACGATCACATCGAGCAGATCACCAACACCACGGCCATGGAGGGCGCTTACGGGTGCGCCTCGCCCAGGCCGAGACCGACGAGCTCCCAGACGGCTGCGTTGTGCTTGTCGTCATCGACCTTGTTGGCCACAACGACCACGGGAACCCCGGCCGAGCGGGTGCGGCGCACAACCTGATGGTCGTCGTCGGTGATGCCGACAGTGGCGTCGATCACGAGCAAAAGCACTGCGGCCTCGGCCATGGCCGCCTCGGCCTGCTTAGAAACCTTCTTGTCGATCGCCGAGCCACCGGTCAACCAGCCACCGGTGTCGACGAGCAGGAACTCGCGCCCCTGCCATTCGGCCTCGACGACTTTGCGATCGCGAGTTACACCCGGGCGCTCTTCAACGATGGCTTCGCGGCGGCCGATGATGCGGTTGAGAAGCGTCGACTTACCGACGTTCGGGCGGCCGACGATGACGACCTGTGGTTTGCTACTCACGACGTACTTCCTTCAAGTGCGGCCCGCAACGCGAGACCGTCTGTGGCGATGACTTCGACCAGTCGGGGAAGGTCATCGGGCGATGTGCCATCGAGAAACCTACCGCCAGACAGGCAGACGTCGGGCAACAAATACCGATGGCCCTCAGGTTGCTCGGCCAGGACCCGAGCGATGTCTTCGCCCACCATGAGTCCGGCAACACCGATGTTGCCGCCGAAGAACTTGTTGGGCACGGCAATGATGCGCGTGTCAGTGCGACCGAGTTGGGCAATGAGGGGTTCGAGAATTCGGGCTCCGTAGGTGCTGGTCAACACGCCAATGGGAGCCGACTTGCTTGGCCGGATCTGGAGGAGGCCGCCCGCGGCCCCCGTGGTTCGGGGCGCCCGGTAGCCCTCGTGCGGAGCACCGTCGACCCACGAGAAGAACCCCGACTTAGGGCCTGTGGCGGTATCGGTCAGTCCGGCGAATTCGATCTCGAATGTACGCGCCATCCCGATGCCGTCCTCGTGCATCGGGAAGCCCTCGTAGCTTTCGGGGTCGGGGAACGCTCGATTGGCGAGAAGGTAGTATTCGTCGGACGCGAAAACCAGCCGGTGGCCAAGAATCCGCTGGTAGCGCTCCTGCCACTCCTCCACTAAATCACAAACAGCGGCAGCCTCGGCCTCGGTATGGAAGCGCATGGTTGGCTCATGGGAGTGGTCGCTAATGCCGAGCGGAACGATGGCCAGGCTGTGAAGCTCGGGGTATTCGTCGAGGACACCCGCAAGGGTCTGTTGGAGAACGTTGCCGTCATTGATCCCAGGGCACACGACAACTTGGCCGTGCACCTCGACACCGTGGTCGAGAAGCGCCCGGAGCCAACGGAGACTCGTTGCCCCACGACGATTACGCAGGAGGTCGGTCCGGACCTTGGGATCGGTGGCATGAATCCCGAGACGTACAACGGGCTGAGCCGCTCGGTGACGACTCGTTCGAGATCG
The DNA here is from genome assembly GCA_041394345.1 of Acidimicrobiales bacterium. Classification (GTDB taxonomy): domain Bacteria; phylum Actinomycetota; class Acidimicrobiia; order Acidimicrobiales; family SZUA-35; genus JBBKWJ01. Next base: position 73,620 of record JAWKIN010000009.1, read on the forward strand.
GCTTCGGTAAAACGGGTCAGGGTGGTGAAGTTGCCGTAGAGGAAGGAGAGCCGGAAGTCGTCGTCCTTCAGGTAGAGCTCTTCCGCATCCCTGGCGGCAACTACGATAGATGAAACAGAAGGTGCAATGGTTATCGCACGTTCGACCTGGTCGAACAGTGAACTGTGGACCTCGAGTCCCAGCGGTTCACCTGCCCGCTGAGTATCGATCACCGTGGTCATGCCGCCACGATCGATCTCGAGGAACACATCCTGGCTCATCGACGAGGAGGTGATAGCGGATCACGTCGCGCGGTTGTTCCCCGTTGACCGACAGCAAGACGTCCTTAGCACCGAACGTCGGCCGCTGCAGCAGCAGATTCAGGTCGCACCGCGATACCTCGGGAAAGAGCCATCTGTCGAGGATAGGCCGCAAGAGTGGGTGCTCTGTTCGCCATGGCTGTTGAGAAAGGTTCTCCCCTGTATATTGCGCCGCGAGGCTTTTGTGCCGGGGTCGAGATGGCGATCAAGGCGCTCGCTTGGCTCGTGCGCTCATTCGATGCCCCCGTTTACTGCTACCACGAGATCGTCCACAACAAGCTCGTCGTCGACGCTTTCAAGGAGCAAGGCGTCATCTTCGTCGATTCCATCGAAGAGGTTCCCTGGCTCACCCATCATGCTTTCGGCCCACGGGTCGGCGCCGGAGATTGTGACCGCAGCGCGCGAGCGTGGCAGCTACGTCGTCGATGCGGTGTGTCCACTGGTGACCGAAAGTGCATCACGAGGTAAAGGTGCGAGGTCGGTAAGGATTCCGCATCATCTATGTCGGCCACGAAGGACACGAAGAGGCCGTCAGCACCATGGCAGTCGCCCCCAATTCAATCGCAGGTCGAGTCGATCGAAGAGGTCAAGCCCTGCCCGACTTCGCCGAGCCAACCGCCCTACTCGCACAAAACCACCTTGTCTCATCGAGACTGGTCGGATGTGGCCGAGGCCGCCAAACGACGATTCCCGACCTCTGGCAGCCGGGGCGTTCCGATCTCTGCTTTGCCACGACCAATCGACAATCCGCACTCATGTCCATTGCGTCGAAGTGCGACACGGTTGTTGTCATTGGCTCGGCCAATAGTTCCAACACCAATGCACTTGCCAAGCTGGCGAGTGAGGCAGGCTGTCCCACGGTCTACCGGGTCAACGGCGCCGAAGAATTGCCAGCGAATCTCTCGGGAACGGTTGGCGTCACCGCTGGTGCATCGGCCCCCGAAGACGTCGTGCAAGAGGTCATCCGCCATCTCGCTCCCACCCATGGCGTCGAAGAAGTTCGAATCACCGACGAGGATGAATATTTTCCTCCCCCACGCAACCTCCGGGCCATGCTCGCGGCGATCGACGCCGCTGCGTCGGTGGGCCTTGGCGCTTCTAGCGAGTCGTCGGCCGACCTCAACGATCGACTCGTTGATGCCTCCGACGTGCTTGCGTTGCTCTAGGACCGCGCAGGTTTGGCTACGCGTCGACCGAGGCCTGGGCTCGATCAAACAAGTCTTGCAACACGGCCTGGAGCTCATCGGTCTTCGCCTTGATGGCCGACCGCTTGACCCGTCCACCGTCGCCCGAAGTCGGTGGCCCCAATGGGGCGCCGATGATGACGTGGATCTTGGTTGGCCTCGGCAGGTACCGACCGATGCCAAGACTGCGCTCGGCTCCACCGATGGAAATCGGCAAGATCGGCACCTGTGCCCGACTGGCGAGGAACGCCGCTCCCTCTTTGAGGGGCTGGACGACGGGTCCCTCGTAGCGGGTCGCTTCGGGAAAGATCACGAGCGGATCGCCGCCACGCAAGATTTCTTCGGCAATTCGGAGCGCCTCGCGATCGGTTGCGGAACGCTCGACAGGGAAGCCGCCAACGATCCGCAGAAACGAGCCGAAAATGGGGATCGCGAAGTATTTCTCGGCGCCCATGAACCGCATGTGCCGGGGAATGGCCATGGCGGTCAGCGGCGTGTCGAGGATCGAACGATGAGCACCGGGGGCAACGACAAACCCACCGGTCGACGGCACGTTCTCTATCCCCTCCACCCGGAACCGAAACCATCCCCGAGCCAGCGTGCGGAGCACGCCCTGCAAGCCCCGGTAGATGGCGAGGCCAGACCGACGAACAGGTTCAAGCGTTTCAGACATCGGCGTCGTTGCCTGACTCGTTGAGCGTGGCGGTCTCGAGAATCCTGTCGGCGACGACACCAGCAATCAGGGCGACGACCTCATCGATACTCAAATCGCTGGTGTCGAGCTCGATTGCGTCGTCGGCCCGAGTGAGCGGTGAGGTAGTGCGGGTCGAATCGATCTGATCTCGGCGCGAGATATCGGCGGCGATCGTCGCCAGGTCGGCGCCGGACACCTCGCCCGCTCGGCGGGCGGCACGCACTTCGGGACGAGCATTGAGATACACCTTGAGTAAGGCGTCGGGAAATACCACCGTCCCAATGTCACGTCCTTCGAGGACGCCACCACCATTGGCGATGGCCCAGGCTCGCTGGCGCCCAACCAACTCATGGCGAACCGCCGTGTTGGTTGCGATCGTCGAGACCAAACGAGTCACCTCAGGACCTCGAATCGCCGTGGTGGCGTCGACTCCGTTCACCGTAACCGTACCGTCACGGGCAAGATCGATGTGGGCTCGTTGGGCCACGTCGGCAACGGCATCGGGGTCGTCGAGGTCAACACCCTCGGCGAGACAGGCAAAAGCAACCGAGCGATACATGGCGCCGGTGTCGAGGTAGGCGAGATCGACGGCCTCGGCGAGCAGTTTCGCGACCGTCGACTTACCCGAACCAGCAGGCCCATCCAAGGCGATCACGGCGATTCCGCCCATGTTGGTTTGTGGTGTTGGAGACACGCATTCCCCTGCGGGTTGACGGTAAACGCTGGCCGGGCCAGTGGGACTAGTGCAAGGCCCGTGATGTTGGACGATAGCCACGAGCTATCAGGCCACCCAAAAGGCGTTCGGTAAATTTGGCGTCGACCACCAGCACCATAATGCCTTTTCGGCCCTCGCCCGAATGGGTGATTTCGAGGTCGAAGATGTTGACGTCGAGGTCGGATGCCAAGGTCGCGATTGCAGCAATCTCGCCCGGGCGATCGGGCATAGGCACCGCTACCTCGACCAACGATTCGGCTTCCTCAAAGCCCGTCGGCAGGTTGATTCGGGCTTGCCTGGCTTGATTGAGGACGCTGAGCAGGCCCTCACGGTCGCCGCGTTCGATCTGCTCCCGTACCTCGGTCAGTGCGTCGGTCAGGTTGTTCAAACCCCGAATGATCGCTGTTTTGTTCGAGAAACAAATGTCGGGCCAGATCGAGGGCCGACCGGCAGAGATGCGAGTCATGTCACGGAACCCACCAGCCGCCAGGCGGAGCAAGGCTCGATGTTCGACCGAATGGTTGTCGGCTTGAACCATCAGGGCCGCCGCAGTCAGGTGGGAATGTGGCTGACCTGGGCGACCATCTGGTCGTGGGCCCGAGGATGAAGCGTAATCGACTCGGCCCCGAGCAACTTGATGACCCGACGCACCGCGGCAAACGCATCTTCATCGGTGGTCTCGAGCGGGGTGAGAATCCACATTGCGCCCTGAAAGAGCTGGGGCCGAGCGCCGACCAACCCATCTTGCTCTGAACCGGCCATCGGGTGGCCACCGATAAAGCGCGGAGTGTCGATGGCGAGGCAGATGTCGAGCTTGGTCGACCCGACGTCGGTCACATAGCCGGTCGTCACGGCCAGCGCCCGCTCGACCTCGTCGGCAATCAAGCTGACGGGAACGGCCACAATCGTGATCTCGGCGTCTGGATCAAGGCCAATGGCATCGGCCGCGCCGACCTCCATCGCCATAGCCTCGACGGATTCGTCGACGTCGCTAACGCTCACGTGCCAATCGTTCGCCCGCAGCCCCATCGCCACCGAACCACCAATGAGTCCGGAGCCAATAACGTTGGCCCGCCGCTTGGTTTCGGTCACTCGATGTCTCCGGCAAGGTCGGGACGCAGGACCGTGGCGCCGCGAAGAAAACAATGGCGCAATGCCGACCGAGGACGGTCGGACTCGATGTGGAGCATCACGCGAACACACATACCGAGTGCACCGTCGACCGCCATCTCTTGGACACAGATGAGGGGAATCTCCGTCATACCGAAGAGCCTGCCGGCGACGGCCGGTGGCGCCGAGCTCACATCGGGCGTCGCCGTGAAGATGGCGCTGACGACGTCGTCGTGGGTGAGGCCGTTTCGTTCGTACAACTGCTCGAGCAGTGTCGTGGTGTGAATATGGATCTGTTCGGCGGTGTCGTTGTCGATGGTGATCGCACCGCGAATGGCGTGGACGGGCATGGCGGGGAAGGCTAGCCGACCGGCGGTGATTCGATTGGACTCAAACCGACAGCATGACGCAGAGCCAAGATTTCTGTTGGTTCAAGCTCGCGCCACTCGCTGGCCCGAAGCTTGGTGTCGGTCAACACGCCGATTCGAGTCCTGATGAGACGCCGCACCGGAAACCCAACCGCCTCGCACATTCGACGAACCTGACGGTTCCGACCTTCGTGGATCGTGATGCGGAGACCGGTCTCGCCAACGGGCGCCACTTTGGCTGGCGCCGTGCGTCCGTCCTCGAGCTCGACACCTTCTCGCAGCGACCGAATAGCGGCCCGAGATGGCCGTCCCTCAAGCTCAGCGAGATATTCCTTCTCGACGCCAAAACTCGGGTGGGTAAGGCGATGGGTGAGATCACCATCGTTGGTCAGCAGAAGCAAGCCCTCGGTTTCGTAGTCGGGCGCCCACGACCGGGTAGGCGCGTGGCGTGTCTGGTGCCAGGTCGACCACCGTTCGTCGGCCCTCGGGATCAGGAGGCCGTCGTAACAACACAGCCGGCTTGTGAAGGAGATACGTGACCAGGCCAGGCTTGACCCCATCACCACACCGTTCACCGCCACCTCATCGTGTTCCTCATCGGCGCGTTGACCAAGCTCGGCGATGATGCCGTTGACGGTTACGTCCCTCCGCAATGAGCTCCTCGCAGGCTCGTCGGGAGCCAACGCCAATACGAGCCAATACCTTCTGCAGCCGCTCGGGCTCACTCACAGATCATCCAGCTCGGCGTAGCCGGCGTCCGTGAGATCAACAATCGGCGCCACGGGCAACCATTCAGACACCGGCTCGCGAGCAGGAGCAGCGGGCGTCGCTGGTTCGAGCGGCAGCGTCGCCTGCAGGTCGTTTTTCAATGTCTGTTCAAGGGCCTCGACGACGTGGGCGCCGGGAACGAATTCGCCGAGCGGCGGCAGTTGTTTGGTCGAGGCGAGGCCAGTCGCTCGAGGAAGAGATCGGTCGTACCGAAGAGGATTGCCTGACCAGGACCCGCGTCGCCCGACTTCTTCGACGTAACTGCGCTGGATGAGCGTGCGAAGGACGCCATCGACGTTGACGCCACGAATCGCCGACGCCTGTGCTCGTGAAATCGGCTGCTTGTAGGCGACGATGGCCAACGCTCTCCATGGCCGCCGCGCTCAACCGGGCCGTTTGCCCTTCAAGCACGAACTGCTCGACGTAGGGCGCCAGGTGAGGATGGTCTGGAACCGCCAGCCGCCTGCGACCTGAGCGAAGACGAAACCCCGCTGCTCGGCCTCATACGAAACAGCGAGGTCAAGACACAGTCGACGCACCGTGTGGGGCGCCATCTCAACCAGTTGACCGAGCAACTCCTCGGAAACCGGGTCGGCCGAGACCAGCACGATTGCCTCGATCGCCCGTTTGGCATCGAGATCATGGTCACCAGTGGAATACACCTCACGCACGGGGTCGGCGTCGGCCTGGGCCTCTTGTTCAACCCCAGTGTGATGGTCAACCCCAGCGTCATGGTCAACCCCAGTGTCGTGTTGAACCCCAGTGTCTGGCCTACGTTCAATGCTTGGTTCAACCTCAACCTCAAGTTGAGAGTTAGGGAGCCAGTCGTCGACCGAGAAGTCCTCGTCGCTGGCGAACATGGCGTCGGTCGCGAAGGCTGACTCGTCGAGATCGTCCGTCGGCTCACTACGGGCAGAATTGGCTGTTGGCTCGTTGGTCACGTCGTATTACCCCTCGTAGAGGTCGGCAAGCAAGGATGCTGGGTCGTAGTCTTCGCCTGTCCACTGCACCGAGAGGGTCCCGAAGGCGCCAACCTGGTCGACGTCGACCACGCCCTGCTTGTAGAGCTCCAACACGGCCAAGAAGTAGACAACGATCTCAATCTTTTCCGTACAGTCACTGGTGAGCGAGCGGAACGAGGTGCGACCGAGTCGAGGCAACGAGCCAATAAGCGTCGACATGACTTCGGCCACGCTCACCTTCACCTGGGTGACGTGCGTAAGTGTCACCTTGGTCACCGGTCGAGGGGCAACGACCTTGAGGAACGCCTGACGAAGCTGGGACGGTTTTACCCCGGCGAGGAGATCGGGGGTGAGGTCAAGGAACTGGTCCTCCAGACCGACCAGCCGAGGATAGGACTGCGCTGCCTGCTCGGCCAATAGTTCGAGTCGCTTCGCGGCATCCTTGAACGTCTTCGCCTCAAGGAGTCGGGAAAGCAAGAGATCACGCTCTTCCCACAGCGCAAGTTCGTCATCGAGATCGAAGTCGGAGTCGACGGGCAACACCCGGCGGCACTTCAGCTCGACAAGCGTGGCGGCAATAAGGAGAAACTCGGTCATCACCTCCAGGTCGAGGTCGTCCATCTTCGCTAGTTCACCGAGATAGGCATCGACGATGTCGAGCAGGGAGACCTCATAGAGATCGACTTCGTCCCGCAAAATCAGATGAAGAAGCAGATCAAACGGACCCTCGTACTCGCTGGTCCGCACCCGGTAGCTGCCAGCGACAAAGCCAACGTCGGGCAAGACAAGCTCGCCGTTCGACGCGTCGGCTGGGGCAGGGGTAGGCACGGCAGAGATTGTAGTGGGCGTCGGGACACGCCCGGACAAAAGGTACGCGCTGGCTGTCGGAGCCCAATACGATACTGCGCCATGAGCACCGAATCTTCTGCCACCAAGCGCGTCTTCAGCGGCATTCAGCCGTCGGGGGCAATCCACCTCGGCAACTATTTGGGGGCAATTAGTCAGTGGGTCGACATGCAGGGGGCGTACGACGCAGTGTTCTGCATCGTCGACCTCCATGCGCTCACCGTGCCAAAAGAGCCAGGCGTGATCGCCGAGGGCACGCTCGCCATTGGGCGAATCTTGTTGGCGCTCGGCATCGACCCCGAACAGGCCACGTTGTTCGTGCAGTCCCACGTGCGTCAGCACACCGAGCTCGCCTGGATGATGCAGGCCTACACGGCCTACGGCGAACTCAGCCGCATGACCCAGTTCAAGGAAAAGTCCGAGCAACAGGCTGGCTATATCTCTACGGGTCTCTTCACGTACCCCACGCTTCAGGCTGCCGACATCCTCCTCTACGACACCGACGTCGTCCCCGTTGGCGACGATCAACGCCAGCACATCGAGCTCACGCGCGACGCGGCGCTGCGATTCAACGCACGACACGGCGAGACGTTCGTAATCCCCGAACACCGCATCCCCCAGGCCGGTGCTCGGATCATGGACCTGCAGCATCCCGAAAACAAGATGTCAAAGTCGGTCGACTCCCCTGCCGGCACCATTGGCCTACTCGACACACCGAAAGAAATCGAAAAAAAACTGAAGCGGGCCGTCACCGATACTGATGGCGAGGTGCGATTCGACCGCGTCAACAAGCCAGGCGTGTCAAACCTGCTCGAGATTCTCGCGGCAGCAACAGGTGGCGATCCGGTGGCGCTGGCCGAGCGCTACCAACAGTACGGTCCCCTCAAAGCCGATGCGGCTGAGGCCCTGATCAGCCTGTTGGAGCCATTCCAAGCCCGTTACAACGAGCTAGAAGATGGTGATGTTCGGGCCGCCTTCAGGACCGGCGCCGCCAAAGCGGTGGCCGTCGCCGAGCCGGTGATGGAGCGGGTTCGTGTGGCGAGCGGACTCCTCATCTAACACAGAGACCTACCGGTCGGGCCGGTTCGCCATATGACCGCCTCATGTCGGATTGGTGACGCGCCAACAAAGCAACTAGACACCCGCTACTCTCACGGATTGGACCTAGATGGGTCCGCTCTCGTACCCCTAACGAGGAGAGATGAATGAGTAAGAAAAGCCTTTCACGGCTAATGGCGCTGCTTGCAGCCTTCAGCCTCGTGGCAGCAGCCTGTGGCAGCGATGCCGCCACCACGGAGACTGAAACGACTGAAGCCCCAGCAACGGACACAACCGAGGCACCTGCCACGGACACGACCGAGGCAATGACCGACACCACCGAGGCCATGACCGAGGGCGCAATGTCAGCCTCGGCCGACGGCACGCTCACTGTCGGCACGCTGATCCCGATCACCGGCGATCTTGCGTTCCTCGCACCACCTGAGGTTGCAGGCGCCCGCCTTGCAGTCGAAGACATCAACGCCGCTGGTGGCGTGCTCGGCAACGACGCCGTCCTCATCGAGGGCGACTCTGGCGACACGACCGTCGACGTTGCCAACCCAACTGTTGACCGCCTTCTTTCCGAAGGCGCCGACGTCATCGTCGGTGCAGCGTCATCAGCGGTGTCGAAGACCGTCATCGACAAGATCACCAGCTCAACGTGATCCAGTTCTCGATGGCCAACACCTCACCAGACTTCACCACCTACGACGACAACGGCCTGTACTTCCGTACGGCCCCGTCCGACCTGCTTCAGGGCAAGGTGCTGGCCAACTTGGTCGCTGACGATGGCAACGCCACCGTCTCGGTCTTGTACCGCCAGGAGAGCTACGGCGAAGGCCTAGCCAATGCGTTCAAGGAAGCCTTCGAAGGCCAAGGTGGCGAGGTTCTCGAGTTCCTCCCTTACGCCGTCGATACTGACACCTTTGACGCAGAGGTTTCGACCATTGCCGATTCCGGTTCCGACGCTGTCGTCGTTATTGCCTTCGCCGAGGCGACCAACATCCTGACCACCATGAACGAGAAGGGCATCGGCCCAACCGATGTCGCCGTTTACGGTGTTGACGGATTCATCGAGAGCGCCGCTGGCGACCTCACCGACGTTTCCATCCTTGCTGGCCTGAAGGGCACATTGCCCTCGGTCGACCTCACCACGATCACCGGTCTCACCGACCGCTTCGAGGCTGCGTTCGGCGAGCCAATGGAAGTTCTGGCCTACGGTGCCGAGACCTACGACGCCATCATCATCACCGCCCTCGCGGCGGAGGTTGCTGGTAGCGACGATCCAGTTCTCATCGCAGCTCAGATCAACGACGTCACCAAGGGTGGCGAGAAGTGCACCACCTACGCTGATTGCCTCGCAATCATCGCCGCTGGCGGCGACCCAGACTACGACGGCTACGGCGGTCCTTACGAGTTCGTCGACGCTGGCGAACCTGCGGCCGCAAGCTTCCGTATCGTCACCTACACCGAAACTGGCCTTGACACCTCGCTCGACCAGTACGTCTTCGCTTCATAAGACGCACTCCTGAGTAAGCGCCCCTGCCATTGCGTAGGGGTACGCCAGAGAAACACCTTCGATGCCCGGCTCCTGGAGCCGGGCATCGTTCGTGGGTAGCGACGATGCGGCATCAGTAGATCCACCCAACCGTCCCACCCACAGATAGTGAGAATGCCTCACGTAATGCAACGAGCAAAAACTATAATCATCCAATGCGGAAAAATTCATGGCGTGGTCTTCTCGCCGCGGTCGTCCTTGTTGCTTCAACCCTGGCCCTCAACCCGGCAGAAGCCCAGATCAGCAACCTCCCGACCAATTCAGACCCACTGAACTGGGGCGTTGTCGACCGGGACAACGTTGGCGTGGCCGACGACCAAGAACTGATTCGCTCCATCGCCATCATCGGCGATGTCACCTACGTCGGCGGCTTCTTCCTCAACGTGCGGCCAACCAACGGTGGCACCCGTGTTTCTCAGCCCTACCTCGCAGCGTTCAACCGCCTGTCTGGCGAGAGTGGATCAACACGTTCACGCCCAACGTCAACGGTGCAGTTCTGAGGTCGTGGCGAGCCCCGACGGGTCTCGCCTCTTCGTCGGCGGTGATTTCACGTCGGTAAACGGCGATGCAAAGCGAGCGGCCTGGTGGCCTCGACCCCGCCACTGGCGCCGTCCAGTCCGACTTCAAAATGGACGCAGAGTGGACCTACGCGCCGGGCATGCTCGGTCGACGCCCTGGCCGTCGACGCTACCTACCTCTACGTGGGCGGCAACTTCACCCACATCACGACCAACCAGTCTGGTCGAGTGCGACGCAGCCGCCTGGCCCGTATCAATCTGTCGACCAACGCAATTGACACCGCGTGGAACCTACTGCCTCAGGTGGCCGGGTTGCTACGATCGCCATCGACTCGGCCAAGGGACGGGTCTATGTTGGCGGTCAGTTCACCAGCATCAACGCCGTCGCCAACACCCACCGATTCGCGGTCGTCAATGTGTCTGACGGCGCACTCACCTCGGGTGTCCAGCAAGGCATGCGGGTCAACAACACGCTGTACACGGTCGACTCACGGGCGCAGACCCAGACCTACTATTACTACCGCTACGCGCCAAGACCACTTCCCTTACGACATCGAGGTCTTCCTGGCTATGTTGCCTGGGCGGCGACATGGCCATCGAGATCATGTCCGACACCAGTCTGACGTCGGTCTACTCGTGGTCACGACGCAACACACTACTCAACCAGTGCCCACTCGATGGCGACGTCCAAGCGGTCGAATACAACGGTGGCTACTTGTACTGGGGTGGACATTTCGAGCAAGAGGGCACCTATTACTCCGCAGTGTGTGCCACCGGCAACCCCCGTCTGCTCGCTCGTTGGAGCCCCGCTGGCGGTCGCGATGCAAGCTTCGCTATCGCCTGGAATCAGCCGGCTCCGACGATCTGGGCGCTCGAAACAGATCCAAACAGCGGTGCGTTGTGGGTCGGCGGCACCTTTACCCAGGCCGGCAACACCGACGTGTACTCGCTGGCCAAGTTCACTCCGGGTGGGCCGCCGGTCCTCGATACCCAGCAAACCAAGCGTGCCGACCAACATTTCTGACGCCAGGTAACGCAAGCGTGGATCTCACGTGGAGCCCCTCCACTGACAACGTCGGTGTCACGGGCTACCAGATCTTCCGATCGACAACAGCGGGACTCCTTGGACCAGTCGTTGGCGTCAGCCACGGCGAGCTACAGCGATACCGGCCTGACTAACGGGACAACCTACTACTACGCCATCAAGGCCATCGACGGGGCGGGCAACACCAGCTGGCGCACTGGCTGAAGGGCGCAACGCCGGTCGCTGGCGCGGTACCAGACACCGAGCGCCCGACGGTTCCGACCAATGTCGTCGTCACGCCGTCGGCCAACGCCACGACGCTCACGTGGAGCCCTCCACCGACAACGTCGGTGTCACGGGCTACCAGATCTTCCGATCGACAACGGCTGGCGTCCTTGGACCAGTCGTTGGCACGTCAGCCACGGCGAGCTACAGCGATACCGGCCTGACCAGCGGGACAACCTACTACTACGCCATCAAGGCCATCGACGCGGCGGGCAACACCAGCTGGCGCACGGATCTCAAACCCGGCACCGCCCAGTAGCCCCCGAACACAGAAAAGCAGCCGCTTTTACGCCCGGAAGGGCGTAGAAGCGGCTGCTTTTTTGTGGTCAGCTATTGGTGGGACTTGGTGAGCGTGCCGAGGTAGAGCTCGATCACCTTGGGGTCCTTCAACAATGCCGGACCCGTGTCGCTGTAGGCGTTGGTGCCCTGGTCGAGCACATACCCGCGATCGCAGATCTGCAAGCAGGCGGCTGGCATTCTGCTCGACCATGATGATCGTGACGCCAGTGGCGTTGATCTGCTTGGTCCGGATGAACACCTGGTCTTGCAGCGCCGGTGACAAGCCAGCTGATGGCTCGTCGAGCAGGAGTACTGCGGGATCCATCATCAGCGCTCGACCCATCGCCAACATCTGACGCTCGCCACCAGAAAGCGAACCCGCTCGCTGATCGATGCGGTCTTTGAGGTGCGGGAAGAGGCTCACCACATAATCGACCCGTTCGGCATTGGTCGTCGGCCGAAGGAAGTTGCCCATCTCGAGGTTTTCGCGGATGGTCAAGCTTGGAAACACGTTGTTGTTCTGCGGCACATAACCAATGCCGCGCTCGACCAACGTGCGCCTTCAGGTTGGTAATCGGTTCGCCCTTGAGAAGCACGTCGCCTTCACGGATGTTGACCAGGCCAAACAACGCCTTAACCATGGTCGACTTGCCGGCACCATTCGGTCCGATGATGCCGATCAGTTCGCCCTCAGCGGCAACAAGATTGACACCGTTGAGAATATTGATGCCAGGGAGGTAACCAGCATGGACGTCTCTGATCTCGACTACTGGCGTGGTCATGACTTCTTCCCGTCCTGGAGCAGCTCAGCCCCATCTTCAAAGTCGAGCGCCGAATCGTGGTGGGTGCCGAGATAGGCGTCGATAACCGATTGGTTAGCACCAATGCTCTCGTGTGGCCCTTCGGCAATGATCGAACCCTCAGCCATGACAACGACCCAATCGGAGATGTCACGAACGACATCCATATCGTGCTCGACAAAGACCACCGAAATGCCCTCATCTCGCAAGCCCTTAACGTGTTCGAGCAGGGATTGGGTAAGGGCCGGGCTGACGCCAGCCATCGGCTCGTCGAGCATGACCACCTTGGGGTTGGCCATAAGCGAGCGGGCCATTTCGAGCAGTTTCCGCTGGCCACCCGACATGGTGCCGGCAAACTCGTCGCGCATGTGGCTGAGCTTGAACGCTCGAGGAGCTCGTCGGCTCGGACCTCGATCTCGGCCTCTTGGCGCTTCCAAAGGGCTGGAATCAGCCCCTTGAACATTGACTCACCTTTCTGGTCAGTCGTTTCAGCTTCATATTGTCGATGACCGTCATCTTCGACATGACTTTGGTCAGCTGGAATGTTCGGATCATGCCCATCTTGGCAAGGTTGTGCGACGGCTTTCCGGTCACGTCAACGCCGTCGAAGACGACCGAACCGGTGTCTGGCTGATCAAAGTTGGTGAGCAAGTTGAGAAGGTGGTCTTCCGGCGCCGTTTGGTCAATCAGCGCCGTGATGAGGCCCCGCTGGATCTCAACGTGTTGCACGTTGACCGCAGTCAAACCACCGAAGGAGCGCTTGAGGGAATCGACGACAAGGATCGGGTCGGACTTTGAGCCTGGGACCTGGGGAAAATCGAGTACAGAGGTGGGGTTGTTAGTGGTCATCGAGTGCCATTTCCGCTCGGTCGCCGAATATGCCTTGTGGTCGGAAGATCAACAGCAACATAAGTGACGCCCCCATCAGCATGTAGCGGAAGTCGCCAATGTCGGTTGGGCTGAGGAGCGACTTTGGCAGGGCGTCGCTTTCCTCAACGATCCGCAGCAAGCCCTCAGCAATTGTCAGCATGAACCAGAAGAGAATGGCGCCAACGACCGGCGAGAACACCCGCGCCGCCCCACCAAGAATCAAGATGGTCCAGGTGAAGAAGGTAACGTTGGGCACATAAAAGTCAGGCTGAACCGTGCCGTTACTGACCGCGGCAAACATGCCCGCGATACCGCCGATGACGCCGCCAAGTAGGAGCGCCTGCATCTTGTAGCTGTAGGCGTTCTTGCCGAGCGCTCGAGCGGCATCTTCGTCTTCACGAATGGCCTTCAGCACCCGACCCCATGGACTGCGCATCAGCAGATGGACCATGAGGACCAGCAACGCAACCGTCAGCCAGCCAAAGACAACGACGAAGACTTGCATCTTGGTGTAGGTGATTGGCCCGAAGCTATAGAACGTGTTTTGCCATGGGGTGTGGTCTTGAAACCAACCAGACCAGCCGCTCAAACCCTCGGCGCCACCGGTGTAGTCTTTGAAGACGTTTGACCGGCCAAGTAATCGCACAATCTCGCTTGAGGCAATGGTGACGATTGCGAGGTAATCAGCCCGCAGCCGTAGCGTTGGCAGACCCAGGATGACACCGAGTACGGCAGCCAAGAGGAGGCCGAGCCCGATAGCCATGAACCACGGAAGGTCCCAGGTCGTGATGCCGAATCCCAATCCATAAGCCCCGACCAGCATGAAGCCAACCTGGCCGAAGTTGAGGAGTCCGGTGTAGCCAAAGTGGATGTTGAGGCCGATGGCGGCGATGGCGTAGTAGACGGCGAGCGGCCCAAACGCCTGAGTGAGGGCATCGCCCCAGACGCCAGCAAGAACGGTAGAGAACATGAGTTACCCGATCCTTTGCGCTTTGCCCAGGATGCCCTGAGGGCGAACCATGAGAACGACGATCATGACGAGGAGCGCTGCTCCGTTCTTGAGTTCCGGCGCAATCACGAGCGTCGAAACCTGGATTCCAATGCCGACAATGAGGCAGCCGACCAGCGCCCCATACGCCGTGCCGAGACCACCGAGGGTCACCCCAGCAAAGATCGGTAGCAGGTAGCGGAAGCCAGCGAGCCAGTAGACCTGGTCAGAAAGGCCGAGCATGACACCGCCAAGTGCGGCCAGTGCAGCGCCGCTGATCCAAACGAGGCGAATCACTCGTTCGACGTCGATGCCGGAGCTTTCGGCGAGGTCGCGGTTGTCGGCCACCGCTCGCATCGCCTTACCCATCCGCGTGCGCTGAATCATGAGGCCAACCGCTGCGAGCACAGCGACGCAGATAACGATCGACACCAGGTCTTTCATCGGTACCGACACCAGCCAGAGATCGATGTTCTTCTGGCCGACGTACTGCCGGTACACGTAGGGCGAGTCGCCGATGGCGAACTTAATGAGGTAGCGCATGGCGATCGACAAGCCGATCGTGACGATCATCTGCGAGATGAGCCCGATGCCGAGTCGCCGCATTGGTGCGAACAAGAATTTGTCGAGCACAAGACCTAACAGGCCGCCCATAACGATGGCCAGCAATGCTGCCAACACAAGGGTCACGCCACTACCAAACGGCGTGCCCCACGTGCTCATGAAGGGGAAGATGACAAAGAGACCGACGTTGAAGGCGTAGGCCGACATCATGCCAAACACGATGATTTCGGCGTGGGCGAAGTTGGTCAGACCCGTGGTGCCAAAGATGATGCTGAGACCGATGGCGCCCATGGCGAGGAAGATCCCGAACTTGGCCCCGTCAAAGATGCGCTGGATGATCGGAAAGCCCTTACTGCTGTCGGCGGCGGCTAGACCCGATCGAGACTCAACGGCGAAGATGGCTCGACCCGTCGTCCGATTCTCCTCGACCGTTGCGGTGCCCTGGGTCCTCGTTGGATCCTTCAGGGTGATGTTTTCTGGCAACGTGTCTGGCGAAATGGTGATGGTGTAGTCACCGAAGTCGTCGACCGGGAGGAAGAAGATGCCGTCGGCGTCGGTGACGCCTTCGCCGATGGGGACACCATCGAGTTCGACGCTAAACGCTACGTCGGGGACCGGTTTCCCTTTCACCATCGCCGTATGTCGCCAACAGCTTGACCTCGACACCGAGCGTCTCGTCCTGCGCGAGCGCCGGCGTGGCGCTCAGCCCGAGAATCGCCAGGAGTAAGAGGCCGAGAAGCGCTACGCGGATCTCACAAACTCTCCCTAGTGAACGAATAGAGTGAAAATTAGTTGAGCACTGCCCGTGAGTACGACCACGAGTCGTGCCGGACGACCCTACCATGATGCGACTCTCGTCACATGAAGTACGAGCCTGAAATAACGTTCTGGCGAACCTAGTCGTCGTCACAGGCTTTCAAAACGTCACCAATTGTCTGTGGCACTGACCAAACCTCAGAATCCAGATGGTGTTCTGCAGCCCACGCACACGTAAGCGGGTGCGATCCGGCAGCGCTACATAACTCGCCTCCCAGGCTCGGGTGGAGGTGATAGTGCGCCAGTGACCGGCGAGGCCGCCCCTTGTGCTGCCAGACCAACGCTCGCTCGCTCGGCACGACGGCCCACACAAGCGCTGCGACGACGCGGCGGGCGTTCGGTACCCGCACACGACTTTGCCGACATCATGTAATAGAGCCGCACTGATCACCCACCGCTCCGGATCATCGATGGCCGCCGACGGCTCGAGCCACCCCGATGGAGTGTCGCTGGTCGGGGTTGGACAGACGAGACCAGAGCGTGAACTCGGTGTCGCTTAGCTGGCGCTGCACCCAGAAGATGTCGCTGGCCTGTGGTGCTCCGGGGCGACACGATTCGACGAACCGCCGCGCCAGGTGAAGCCAATGCGACGGATTCACCAGCCGAGCTTACGCCCAGCGGCCAGAATGCCGCAGATCGATTTGGCGTCGGTGATCCGACCGTCAAGGCACATAGCGACTGCCTCGTCGGTCGTCACCTTGGCCACAACAAGGTGTTGTTCTTCGATCCCGTCGAGTCGCTGTGGCACGGCGGTGAGGTCGGTGGCGATGTAGATGTACTGATCCTCATCGCAGAAACCAGGAGACTGGTGAATCAGCATGAGCTCGGTGAGCGAGCCTGCGGTCTGGCCGATCTCTTCTTCGAGCTCGCGGGCCGCCGTCACCTGGGGTTCGCCGTCGATATCGCGCTTGCCGGCGGGGATCTCTCCCACAGGTCAGTGTCGAGCGGGGCCCGATACTGGCGGACCAAGAAAATATGACCGTCATCGACGGCCACCACCGACACTGCGCCGGGGTGCCGAACGATGTCGCGAGTAAACGTCAGGCCGTCCGGCCCCTGCGAAGTGGCCCTCGACGAACGTAATGACCTGCCCGACGACTTGTACGTCGTCACTGACGTGGTGAAACGGCGATCGGTCGGCGGCAGCGCTCATATCGAGGCGTCGTCGGCTTTCGATCCGACGCTTGGCTGCTTCGGCATAGCGCTTCGGGTCAGCGGCCTCAGCGAGATCGAGCGACGTGTCAATGAACGCCTGGAACAACGGGGCTGGTCGGTTTGGCCGGCTCTTGAGTTCGGGATGGGCTGCGTGCCGACCCAGAACGGGTGCCCGGGCAGTTCGATGAACTCGACGAGGTGACCGTCTGGTGAGTTGCCCGAGCAGCGGAATCCGGACTCCTCGTAGCGACTCTTGAACTTCGGATTGAACTCGAATCGGTGACGATGGCGTTTCTTCACGACGGTTTCACCGTAGATCTTGGCCACCTGTGAGCCCTCATCGAGGACGGCCACATAGGCGCCGAGTCGCATCGTGCCACCCTTATCGGTGACGTCTCGTTGGGAGTCCATGAGGTCAATCACCGGGTATGGCGTCTCGTCGGTAGCCGTATTGAACTCGCTCGAGTGCGCCCCGGTCAGCCCAAGGACGTTGCGCCCGTATTCGATTGTCATCACCTGCATGCCAAGACAAAGGCCCAGACACGGGATGTTGTTTACCCTCGTAGCGGGCAGCTTCGATCTTGCCTTCAACGCCGCGCTTCGCCGAACCCACCTGGCAACACAATGCCGTCGAGATGGCCGAGCATCTGGTCGACGAGCAAGCCTCGACATCGTCGGAGGAGATCCATTCGATGTCGATGTCGACCCCCGCGGATCGACGCGTGGCGCAGCGACTCGGCGACCGAAAGGTAGGCGTCGGGGAGGGCGATGTACTTGCCCACGATGCCAACTTTGAGCGGTTTCGACGCTCGCTCGACGAGCGAGACCAGGCGCCGCCACTCCGCGAGGTCGGGTTCTAGGTGGCTGTAACCAAGCAGGCGACAGACGGCTGCGCCGAGCCTGCCCTCGTGCATCGTGAGCGGTATCTCGTAGAGGCTCGACGCGCCGGGTGCGTTGATGACGCTGTCAACGGGCACATCGCAGAGGTTCGAGATCTTCGAGATAAGACCTTCGCTTAGCGGCCGATCGGACCGGCAGACAATGACGTCTGGTTGGATGCCGCGACTTCGCAGTTCGGTGACGGAGTGCTGGGTTGGCTTTGTCTTCTGTTCGCCCGCAGGGCCGATGAATGGCACCAAGGTGACGTGGACGTAGCACACGTTTTCGCGACCGACGTCGAGCCGGAACTGCCGGATTGCCTCGAGGAACGGGAGGATTTCGATGTCGCCGACGGTGCCACCGACCTCGGTGATCGACACGTCGACGTCTTCGGAGTCGAGTTGGTGGATGCGACGCTTTATCTCGTCGGTGATATGAGGGATGACCTGCACGGTCTTGCCGAGGTAGTCGCTGCGGCGCTTTGCGGCAATGACCGAGCTGTAGATCGAGCCGGTGGTGGCGTTTGATCCTCGGGTAAGCGACTCGTCGATGAAACGTTCGTAGTGACCCAGATCAAGATCGGTCTCACCACCGTCGTCGGTGACATAGACCTCGCCGTGTTCAAACGGGTTCATCGTGCCCGGGTCGACGTTGAGATACGGGTCGAGCTTTTGCATCGTCACATGCAAGCCCTGTTGCTTTAATAGTCGTCCGAGTGACGATGCGGTGAGGCCCTTACCAAGCGAGCTCACGACGCCACCGGTAACGAAGATGTGTTTCGTCATGGATGCCCCTGACCGTTCACGCGGCGCATCTACCGCTCCTACAACTCCGCTGCATAAAGATAACGCGGGATCGAGTCGCTGCGTCTTTCTCGGCGGAGGGAAATGACATCAGTGAAAGCTTTGCGTGATGCAACCGCGGACCGGCCGGGCCAATCCGAGCTGGATTGGCGCCACGAATCGCTGCCGCCCTAGCTTCTGCGCATGCCTGCATCCTTTGATCTTGTCCGTCCCGAATCTGTGGGGCTCAACGCCGCTCAGCTGGCCATTGCCGATACCCACATGGCGGCCAACTACCTAGAAACTGGGCGGTACCCGGGATTCTCCCTGCTCGTTTCTCGGCACGGCCAGGTGGCCCATCTGTCGGCCCAAGGATTCGCCGACATCGAGGAGCAGCGGCCCCTCACGACCGACTCGATTGTGCGCATCTATTCAATGTCGAAACCGATCACCTCGGTCGCGCTCATGCAGCTCTACGAACAAGGGCGATTCCAGCTGACCGATCCAGTCGCCAAGTTCATTCCCTCGTTTGCCAGGCTCAAGGTGTGGGCTGACGGCACACCAGCCAACTATTCGACAAAGAACGTCGAGCGGGAGATGACCGTCCAGGATCTCCTGCGACACACGTCGGGTCTGACCTACGGTTTCATCGGAAACCACCCCGTCGACGCGATCTATCGGAAGAAGGGCGTGAGCAGCCCGGCAACCTCGTTGGCTGACTTCTGCGAGATCCTGAGCGACATTCCCCTGCTCTTCTCCCCCGGCACGCGCTGGGCCTATTCGGTTGCGACCGATGTGGCTGGACACCTTGTCGAGCTCATCAGCGGCCAGTCCCTCGACGCCTACTTCCAGGACCACATCTTCGACCCGCTCGGCATGGTTGACACCGGCTTCTCGGTGCCCGATGAGAAGGCCGATCGACTCGCCAGTAACTACGCGCACCCGGCCATCAGCCCCTTTGGGGTTCCCGAAGGGGCCGATCCCGACACCCTGATGCTCAAGCTCGAAGGCAATGGCGAGACAGCAAGCGCCCGCCATACGCCGGCATTCCTCTCTGGTGGCGGTGGCCTGAACTCGACGCTGGCGGACTACCACCGATTCTGTTCGATGCTCCTCAATGGTGGGCAGCTTGACGGCGTTCGCATCCTGGGTCGCAAGACGGTGCAGTACATGGCCTCCAATCACCTGCCGTCGGGCGGCGATCTGGCGTCGATGGGACAGCCCGTTTTCTCCGAAACGAGCTACGAAGGCATCGGTTTTGGCCTCGGATTCTCGGTCGTCCTCGACCCGTGCCGCTCGGGCGTGCTGAGCTCGCCCGGCGAGTTCGCGTGGGGCGGCGCCGCGTCGACACTCTTCTGGATCGACCCGGCCGAGGACCTGATCGTCATTGGCTTCACACAGCTGATGCCGTCGTCGGCCTATCCAAGCCGGGCCGAGCTCAAGGCAATCATTTACAGCGCCATCACATCGTGAACTTTGGTGCCCATAATTGTGTTGCCGACCGCTCGAGCCAACTGAGTGGCGATGACCTCAGCCCGACGAGCCTCGCCCTCATCGGGTTGGGCTCGGCGTTGCCGGATTTCGCTGCCATGGGCCGGTTCCGCCTCCGGCGGCCCTCCGGCCAGGCTGAGGTCGATGCTGGCGTAGTCCTGCACTACCGGACCGATGAGGTCTTCCACCGCCACGACCGATTTGTCACCTGGCAACGGCGCGGGCGGCGGCGCTCGAAACGACCAGCTTGTCGCGGGAGCGTCGCGAGCGGTCGCCCATATCGGGCCCGAGCTGCTGATCGACGGCGTGCTGCTGGAGCGGTCCGACAACTGCGACGCCATGGGCCAGGCAACGGCCAGCATCGCTCGTGTCGTTTCCCAGTTGGAGCCCATGGTGAACGCACCAGACAACGAGCCGTGGGCGGCGCACTTGGGCGACATCGCGGGCTGGTCGATGCCCACGACGCTCGGCGATCCGCTTGTCGTCGCACGACGGATACAGCGGATCTTGAGCCGCCGACCGCGTTTGGCCTTTGCTGAGTCGGCCATCCTTGCCGTGGCCGAGGCGCTCGACACCGTCGCCGCCGAGATCAGCCGTGACGCCGAGGAGCTCACCACCGACATCGCCCGCCTACTCACCACCCCTTAACTTCGCTTGGTCCGACTAAACGAAGTTAAGCGGTTGGGGCCGAGCGCCGGTGCGCGGCCTCGGCCATCAGCTCCTTGGCGTGCTTGCGGGCCGTCTTCGAGTCGGGCTGGCCCGAGAGCATGCGGGCGAGTTCGGCCACACGCTCGTCCTTCTCGAGCACACGAATCTCGGACACCGTCGTGTCCTCACCCTGCCGCTTTTCGACGGTGAGATGACAATCGGCAAATGCGGCGACCTGAGGAAGATGCGTCACGACGAGAACCTGATGGCGATCGCCAAGCGCCGACAGGGCTTGTCCCACCGCGAATCCGGCTTGGCCGCCGATTCCTGCATCGACCTCGTCGAACACGAGAATTGGCGGAGCATCGGACAAAACACTGCGCAACGCCAACATGGCCCGGGCCAACTCGCCGCCCGACGCCACTTTGGCCAGCGGCTGCAAAGGCGAACCGGGGTTGGCTGAGAGTTGGTACTCAACCTGAGCACCATCGTCCCCATCGACACTGATGCCCACCTTCGCCTTTGGCATCGCCAATTCGGGCAAGTAGGCCTCGATGGCTTTAGCCAGTTTCGGCGCTGCGGTTCGACGTTTGGCTCCCACTTTGGCTGCCTCGGCTGCCTCCGCGGCGAGGGCGGCATTGCGCTCGGCGTCTAGCGATGCCGCTCGCTCGTCATAGCTGACAAGCTCGTTGAATCGGTTGCTGAGCGCTCGATGCTCCTCCATAACCAAGGCAAGGGTTTCGCCGTACTTGCGACAAAGATCGCGCAGCTGCTGGCGTCGTTCTCGCACTGCGGCGAGCTCATCGGGATCTTGCTCGATCGAATCGGCTACCGAGCGAATGGTGTCGGCGAGATCCTCCGTTTCGGCCAAAAGATCGCGTAGGCGCGATGAAATCTCCCGAAACGGACCACGGTCGCCGAGCAGCGACAGCGCCTTGGCAAGCGCATCACGGGCTGAAATTTCGGCACCGGTGGAGTCGTCGGCCAGCAAATCGAACGCCGCGTGGGCGGCCGTCTGATACTCGACAGCGTGCGCGAGTCCCTCCTCGCGCTCAGCGAGCCAATCGAGTTCGTCGGCATCTTTGATGGCGGCCGCATCAAGTTCTTCAACCTGATAGCGGATCAGGTCGAGCTCGCGAGCACGAGCCCTCGGGTCGCCACCAAGCTCGTCGAGACGCGATTGGATGTCGCGCAGGGCCTTCCGAGCAGCTTCAAGCGGGCCCAGATCGATCTTGGCGAAGGAGTCGAGCGCCCGTCGCTGAGCCTCGACCCCAAGGAGCGACTGGTGAGAATGCTGGCCGTGGAGGTCGACGAGGCTGGCACCAAGCTCGGCCAAACCAGCGGCAGTGGCTGGACGACCGTTGATATAGGCCCGCGACCGTCCATCTGCTGGCACGACGCGTGACAGAACGTATTCTTCACCGTCACGGACGAACCGGCCATCGACCGTCGCTTCTTCGGTCCCGGCCCGAACCAAACCAGGGTCAGCCCGGCCGCCCATCAACAACGAAATCGCATCGATCAGTAGCGTCTTGCCCGCACCGGTCTCGCCGGTGAGCGCAATCATCCCGCTGGGGAACGTGAGGGACAGCTGATCGATGACACCTAGGTCACGGACAACGAGTTCGACGAGCATGAGTCTTATCGGTCGGTTAGACCGAACTTTTCCTTCAGAATCGAGTGGAAGTCACGTTGGCCGGTCACCAAGAATTTGGCCGATACGTCGGCCGAGCAGCAGTGGATCGACTCGCCGGGCTCGAGCGTGGCGACCTGACGACCGTCGAGTGTGACGGCGGCAGTTCGGTAGCCCTCGACCTTCAACTCGACCGTTGAGCTCGCACTCAACACCATCGTCCGATCGAACACCATGTGTGGGGCAACCGGATTGAGCAGGATGGCCTCCGACGATGGTTCGACGATTGGCCCACCGGCCGAGAGCGAGTAGGCCGTGCTGCCGGTTGGCGTCGACACGATGATGCCGTCGGCGAGATACGACGTGAACGAGCGGCCATTGATACGGGCATCGACTCGAACGGTGTGGCCACTCTCGGCCCGTTCAATCACGACCTCGTTCAACGCATAACCCGTGACTTGTTGGCGAGGAGAATCGATCGACATGCGAAGCAGCATTCGCTGGTCGACCAGCAACTGGCCCGTTTGCCACAGTTCGAGCGCATGGACGAGCTGGGTCGGGTCGAATTCGGTCAAATAGCCAAGCCGTCCCGCATTGAGCCCGATAATTGGCACGCCAGCCGCCCCAACGAGTTGGACGGCCCGCAAGATTGTGCCGTCGCCTCCGAGGCTCAGGCACACGTCAGCGCTCTGCAGCGTCGCAAGATCGGCTGCAAACTGGGGCGAACCCGCCACCTCGGCATCTTCGTGATGCATGACGCACGTGACGCCAGCGCCCATACACCAGGCCTGTGCGTCAGCGGCCAGTGCCGTGACCTCGTCGCGGAAGTGGTGGACAATCAGCGCGAGCGTGGTCATGCTCCGGCCTCCGCCGTGGGCGACGCACTCGCGCCGTCGCCATCGCCATCGCCGGTGAGCACCCGATGGCCGATGACGTCGTCGAGCAGTGCATCAAGGTCGGCAACACCGGCGGCGCCTACAACGAAGCGACCGATGAACTCTGTATTGCCTGCCGTGCCCCGTACCGGTGACGTCATGAGGTTCATCATGCCAGCTCCAGCCACGCTCGACGCAGCCGACACTTCCTGAATCACGCGGCGCCAGATCTCGGGGTCTCGGATTATGCCCTTGGTCTTCGATGCCTCTTGTTTGCCCGCTTCAAACTGCGGCTTGATCAACAAGAGCAGGTCGCTCCCAGGTTTAGCGAGACCAACGAGCGTGTCGAGTACGACTCGGAGGGAGATGAACGACAGGTCGCCAACTACGAGATCGACCGGTCCGTCGATCATGTCGAGCGTGACCGTCCGAATATCAGTCTGCTCACGCACGACGACCAGCGGATTGGCCCGGATTCGTTCGTGAAGCTGGTGCGTACCAACATCGACCGCGTCGACCCGAGCGGCTCCGGCCTGCAGGAGGCAGTCGGTGAATCCGCCGGTCGACGAGCCGGCATCGAGGCAATGAAGCCCGGCCGGGTCAACGCCAAACGTCGCGAGCGCACCAGCGAGCTTCCCACCGGCTCGGCTCACAAAGGGAGGCGGTTGGCCAACCAGCTCAATCGCGTCGGAGGCGAGCACCAGACGGGCCGGCTTCGTGGCGATCGACCCACCGACGAGGACATTTCCCGCCTCGACCTCGCGGCGGGCCGACTCGCGACTGGCGACGATCGATCGGCGAACGAGTTCAGCGTCGAGGCGTCGGCGGGCAGTCATAGGCAAAAACGCTACCGCCCCGGAACTGGTCCGGGGCGGTAGGAGGGGAAAGGGTTGGGCCCGAAGGGCAGATAGCTAAGCCGAGGCCTCAGGTGAGACGGCGACGGCCTTCTTAGCGGCTGGCTTCTTGGCGGCCTTCTTCGGTGCTGCCTTCTTGGCGGCAGGCGCCTTGACGGCAAGTGCCTTCTCGGCCTTAGCGAGGCGGCCTTCGAGGTCGGCGAGCTCACGACGAGTGACGAGTGTGTACCCCATCACGTTTTCGACGAAGGCACGGACGTCGGCTTCGAGCTTGGCGGCGTCGACACCAGGGATGTCGAGCTTCGCGAAGTCGAACGTTGGGAGGTCGAGCTTCGAGGTGTCGAAGCCTTCCTTGACGATGCTCTCGAACTTGGCTCGCATGTCGTCGGCCTGCTTGGTGGCTTCGTCGATCATCTTGCGAGTCTGCTCGAGGGCAGTTTCTGGGAACTTGGCGATGTCTGCTGTTGTGAACATGCGAACTACTTTACGCACGACAGCTAGCGCTTGCAATAGTTAGCACCTGCAAACTGTGAGACATTTGACACACGCCCAGACACGATTCCACGCCCCACCGCCCCGCTTAACTTCGCGAAGTCGGACCAAACGAAGTTAAGCGATGACGGGGCGACCGGGTGATCGGCCATCGGGGCGTTGTGGTCTTGTACGGTGCCAGGATGCTGCCGCTGCGCGACGAGAACCCGACCTCTCGCTTGACGTTCGTGACCTGGCTCATCATGGTGCTCTGCGTCGCCACCTTCGTCATCGCACAAGGCGGACGGCCAGGTCGGCCAGATCTCGACCCCGGCAGGCGAGTACCGCATCGACGAAGAACTCCGGTTCAACCTCGAGGTTGCGGCCGTGCCCTGTGAGATACAGCTGGGCCGACCCTCACCATCAACGAGGTTGCGGCCACCTATGACCGGGGCAACGACTCAGCCTGCGACCCGACCGACCCCAGCGCTCCCCTGTTTCCGGGCAAGCTGGTCAACCTGTCTCTGCTGACATCACTTTTCCTGCACACCGGCTGGGCCCACCTCGGCGTCAACATGCTCTTTCTCTGGATCTTCGGCAACAACATCGAAGACCGCATCGGCCATATCCCGTTCGCCGCCTTCTACTTGGTATCGGGAATCTTCGCCACACTCGGACACGTCGCCGCCGACCCATCGAGCACCATCGCGGTTCTCGGCGCGTCCGGTGCAATCGCAGGCCTTATGGGGGCATATCTCGCGTGGTTCCCCGACGCGCCGATTCGCACCCTGGTGTTCTTGATCGTCGTAGATATTCGAGCGCGCTGGTTCTTGCTCGGCTGGTTTGCGTTGCAGTTCTTCACTGCTGCCGATTCGGCTGTGGCGTGGGTCTCCCACGTGGTCGGCTTTGGTTTCGGCTTCGTCCTCGCGCTCGCTGTTCGTGGACTCTTCAAAGACCCAACGGGTGGTGCTGGGCGCGGCCCCTACCCTCACCCGTCCGACTGGATTCCTTCACACGGCGCCTAGCCCAGTTCGGCTAGGACCAGCGAGTACAGGTCGTCGGCGGTGACGTCAGGCATCGGATCGGTCGGCAGATCGGCGCGGCTCATCACACCGGAAAACACCAAACCAAAGCGATACCCAACCGACCGGGCGAAGCGACCATCGGTGTCGGCGCGGTCGCCAACCATGATCCCCTCCGTTCCAAACCGGTGCTTCACCAGCTCGGCGATGGGAGCATGTGGCTTACCGGCAACGACCGGCGTTCCGCCCGACGCGACGGCGACAGCGGCGACAAGCGAGCCGGCTCCGGGATACAAGCCATGCTCGGTTGGATAGCTCGAGTCAGCGTTTGTGGCCACGAACCGGGCTCCCTCGCGAACATGCTGCGACGCGTGGAGCAAGCGGTGATACGTCAAACCCCAATCGAGGCCAACAAGTACGGCATCGACGACACCAGCATCAACGCCAGTGTCGACCACAACCGCGCCCCGCGCTTCAACGGCTTCAACGACGCCCGGCCCGCCAAGCACATAGACACGCTCACCCGCTTCAACGAGCGACGCTCCCGCCTGGGCCGAGGACACGACATGACCTGCGGCCTCGATCCCGAACGAGGCCAGCTTCGCCTCTTGCTCGGCGATCGTGGCGAACGAATTGTTGGTCACGAAAATGACATCGTGGCCAGCCTGGCGGAGCAGACTAACTGCATCGGCCGAGCCGGCTATTGGGTCCTTGCCCGTCCACAACACGCCGTCAAGATCAAGAGCCCAGGTGGTCATAGGACGGGAGGCTATCGTGACGGGTCTGACGCTCCGTTGCCACACCGCTAGTCGGCGAGCACATACTCCAGCAATCCAAGCCGCCAGCGAAGCACCCAGACCCCGAAAAGCATCACCGCATTGCCGGCCGCGAGCAACGTGAAGGCGACAAGGCTCGCCTGGCTCGCGTTTGGCGAACCCGGGTGCCACCCGCGCCGTCGAACGACGAAGAGCACGGCGACCTGGATGAGGATTGGCACGAGCAGAGGATGAAATCGCCAAGACTCGCCGACGTTTCCTCGGGCGAGAGCGAGCGCCGACCGGGTCAGACCGCAACCAGGACACGCATGCCCGGTACACACTCGGTAGGGGCAGAGAGCGGGCGAACTTAGGGCGGCGCTCATGAGCACCACGCCAGCAACCGCACCGACCTGGCCGAGCAAGCGGGCGTCGCTGGTGCGGGAAGTGAACGGCGATGCCATAGCGGCTCAGAGTAGTCTGGACCGATGCCAGCCAGCGAGAGCGAACGACCCGCCAACGTCACAGTCGGCGATCGCGTGGTCGTCATCGATCGCCCGCCCGAACACGTCCGATCTTGTTGGCACGCCACGCCCCACCTCACCGAGGTGCTGCTCGACCCCGAATGGACGACACCGCCGCCGCCTTCGTCGCCCCTGCCGCCTCGACAGAACCTCGTCATCACCGCCGCACTCGGCTCCCCCATTTGGGCACCTACTGACTCGCCTGGTCCGTGGTACCTCGCCGAGTTCCGGGTTGCTCAGACGACCTGGCAGACGCTCGTCGCTCAGGGTGATTTCGAACCCTCCCGCCCGTAAAGAGCTACGACCAGGGACCGAACGCCAAGGTATACGCAAGTGCATTCATGCGTTTGGTGGCGACGCCAGTGTTCGCATCGGCGATCGCCACGATCTCCTCCACGGTGATGCCGTCGTGGGCGGCGAGACCAACGCCGAGCTTTCGTTCGTGGACCACGATTACGACATCACCGCGACGTCCGACTCCAGTGACCGAACCCCAATCGACAGTGCCCCACGGCACCACCGGGTCGTGGCGGAGCCCGTGTCGATCCATGGTCCAGTGCGACTGCGCCCAGCTCCAGTGCCCTCGTGCCATCGACACCACCACGTCGACCACGACGACAAGCGGTGACCACGGGCTAAAAAGCGCCGCAGCCGCTAGCAGGAGCCACAGGCGCACAGCACCCGATCGGGCGGACACGACGAGGAGGAGCAAGAACACGGTGTTTTGGTAGAGCGAGTACACGATCGTCTTGGGCGTCCCCAATCGAAGAAATATCGCGACATTGTGAGCCCGCAGCAGCTGTTGCCAGCTCAGTTTGGTCGGCAACTCGACGCAGCGAGCGTCGTGGGCAGGGGCAAACGGCAATGACGCGGCCGACTCGATACGCATTGCCAGAGGGTAGGGGCTGGCATCGCCCCCGTCATGGGCCGCTGTGCCCAGCCCCTCGGGACCAGACGCGAGGAAAGCATGGTCGCGAGCGGCAAGCTAGAGCCGTGAGCAGCATCGTCGTATCTGACCTCGAATTCGCGCACCCTGGTGCGGCGTCCCTCTTTTTTGATGTCAGTTTTGGGGTCGCACCCGGCGACCACGCAGCCATCGTCGGCGCCAATGGCGCAGGTAAGAGCACCATCCTCAAGATCCTTTCCGGCGAGCTCATTCCGGACGAGGGAACATTTTCAGTCGGCGGCACTGCCTCGTCATGACCCAGGACGTCGGCATGTCGAATCCCGACGACACCCTTGCGAAATGCTCATCGAGGTTGCGCCGGCCGAGCTCGGACCGCGGCCGCACACTCGTCGCAGCCGAGAGAGCGATGATTGACGGAATTCAGGATGGCCTACGCCGAAGCGCTGACCGAGTGGGGCGACCTGGGCGGCTACGACCTCGAGTCGAAGTGGGCCGCCGCAGCCGCTCGCAGCGTGAAGACACCCGTCGACGATTTCTCCACTCGACTTGTTCGCGAGCTCTCCGGTGGTGAGCGGAAGCGCCTCGTCTTGGACCTCCTCCTCAGCTCGGTGCCGATGTTCTCCTACTCGACGAGCCAGACAACTACCTCGACATACCGGCGCGGCTCTGGCTCGAAGATCAGGCTCAGCCAGTGCCGCAGCGTGATGGTAAGCCACGACCGGTCGCTCCTCGAGAAAGTGGCGACGAAGGTGGTCGTCATCGAAGGTCCGGGCGCCTGGAGTACACGGGGGTTCGTACGCCACGTTCCCCGAGGCGCGCGAAGCGGCAGGAACTCCACTCGGCGACGCACTCAAGCGATGGAATGACGAAGAACGCCGTCTCTTCCATCACATAGAGAATCATGAAGCAGCGGGCCGCCCAAACTTCAAAACATACAAAGGCAAACGCCGCCGAGACGCTGGGAACGGTTCTGCAAGATTGGGCCCCCGCCACCACCGGTGCGGACCAAAACCATCTGGGTCAACCTTCGTGGCGCCGATTCGGCCAGGCGAGTCCTCGCGCTAGAGAGTGTCTCGATCAACGACCTCTTCTTGCCCTTCAGCGACGAGGTGCACTTCGGCGAACAGTGGGGCTCATCGGGCCCAATGGGACAGGCAAGACCCACCTCCTCCGAGCACTCGCAAACGAGATCGCTCCGACTGAGGGCACAATCAAACTCGGTCGCGCACCTCGGTTGGCACCTTTACCCAGATCAATGACCGAGCCGACTTTGTTGGTCGTGAAGCGGTAGACATCGTACGTGGCGCGTACCTGACGACGAGAGGCCATGAAGTCCCTGGCCCGATATGGCCTGAACAACCAGGCCAGGCAGGCGTTCGAAACGTTGTCCGGTAGCCAGAAGGCTCGTCTTGAGGTGTTGTGCCTTGAGCTTGAAGGGCACAACGTGCTGTTGCTCGATGAGCCGACCGACAACCTCGACGTCGACTCATCCGAGGCATGAACGGGCGCTCGACGGCTTCAGGGAACGGTTATCGCGGTAAGCCACGACCGAACGTTCCTCCGACTCGACCGGTTCGTGATGATCAATGACGACGGTGATGTGTTTTCACTCCCCGACTTCGATATCGCAATGGCTGCGCTCACGGACCCGGCCAAGACTCGCTCAGCTCAGCTCGCCAAGCCGCTCAGCTAGCCATCAACCGGGCACGACCGCTACTGGAGGACGTCGTCCTTTTCGACCTCGTCGACTGCTTCTTCTTCATTACGGCGTCGGCCGATGATGAAGAAGAAGCAGCCATGTGATCAGCAACGAAGCCAGCGATCAGGATACGGCTGGTCGACACGCCGGTGAAGGCGAGCGGCCCCGTTGGACGGCCACCCGGACCGGTGTCGGTGCCACCATTGCCGGACTGACCATTGCTGGACTCGCCACCGCTGGAGGTTCCGCCGTCGTCGGGCTGTCCCCGAGTGCGGCGTCAACAGCGTCGGGTCTGAAACGTACTTGCTTGCACACTCGCTGCTACCTGCGGTGATCGTGAGAACGGCTGTCTTCTTCGTCGTGGCGTCGAAGTCACTGTCGAAAGCGGTCGTCGTTGCCCCGGTTCGGCGCGTCGGTTACCGAGCGACTACCCGGGTTGACGCCAATCCGATACGTGCCATCCGGCAAAGCGCCGAAGTAGTAGCGACCGTTCTCGTCGGTTGTAACCGACCGGGTTCGGGTGCCAGCTGGCGTAGTCCACGTCAGCGTGACCTCGACCCCGGCCAGGACGGCTTCGCCGGATTGACGGATGCCATCCTTGTTCTGGTCGTTCCAGATCGTGCCAGCGATTGACTCGCCATCGATGGTGAACCGCCCCGGGTTGTGTGACTGCTCCGGCTATTGGGTGACAACTCCTATCGCTGTCAGTGTTTGATCATAGAACCTTGCCTCGTGCTCGGCAGGCGTCATGTAGCTTGCGTCGTCGGTGATCTCACCATGAAGACACCGATGATTGAACCAATCGACGTAGGTCATCGTGGCGAACTCGACATCATCGAGGCCCCGCCAAGGCCCCTGCTTGTAAATGAGTTCCCACTTGTACAGGCCGTTGAACGACTCGACCAGGGCGTTGTCATAACTGTCGCCCTTCGAACCAACAGAGGCGACAATGTCGTTCTCAGCTAACCGCTCGGAGTAGGCAATGCAGAGATACTGACCGGGTTCAACCAGTCGTTGCAACACTTGCTTGTGCGAGAGAGCGTAGGTGCTCATCGAACGCTTCGGCTGGGGTCTTCCAGCCGAGGATCTTGCGGGGCCTGGCGTTGAGCTCGTGAGCGACAGCTTCGATCTCTTCAGCGGACCACCTGGAGAGGTCGGTGCCCTTTGGGAAGTATTGGCGAAGCAGGCCGTTGGTGTTCTCGTTCGTGCCGCGCTGCCATGGCGATTGCGGGTCGGCGAAGAACACCGGGATGTCGGTCTCGACGGTGAACTGAGCATGGGCGGAGAGTTCCTTGCCTCGGTCCCAGGTGAGCGATCGGCGAAGCTGTTCGGGCAGCGTGCTCATCGATTCGCTCAGTGCGTTCTTCATCGTCACAGCGCCGTAGCCGCCGAGCGCTGGCCCGTTCTTGCGGCTGCTCTTGTGTTGGTAGCCGGGCTCTCGTGGCAAGTGAACCAGAATCGTGAACCGGGTGGTCCGCTCGACGATCGTGCCGATCGCTGAGCGCTCGAGCCCGATCACAAGATCACCCTCCCAATGGCCAGGCACAGCACGGTCCTCAGCTTCGGCTGGCCGTTCGCTGATGAGGGTCTCGGGTGTGACATGAGCCCAGGTCTTGCGACGGGATCGTTCTCTGGGTGCTCGCAATGCTCGCCCCGTGCGCAGACACCACACGAGTTCACGCTTCAGAGCGCCTCGTCCTTCGATGTAGAGCGACTGGTAGATGGCCTCGTGGCTGATCCTCATCGACTCATCATCGGGGAAGTCGAGCTTGATCCGATTCGCGATCTGCTCAGGGCTCCATCCCCTCACCCACGCCCGGTCCCTGCGATGCGGCTTGTTCAGGCCCGTCCACCGAGGCGCCGCAGGACCCACGACCTCTCCGCTTTCCAGGCTGCTGAGCTTGCCGGCGAGACGGTCCTCGACATAGGCATGCAAACTCTTGTTGGCCACGAGCTTGGCAACCTTCGGCCGCTTCGCAGCCATGTCCGACTTCCATTGCGCGACCGACGCCCGATACTCGATTGAGCCGCTGCGGGTCGCAGCGTTGCGGCGCAGCTCCCGCGAGATCGTCCCCGGGTCACGGCCGATCGACCGGGCGATCTCGCGCACGCCCTTGCCCTGGGCCCGTAGCAACGCGATCTCTTCGCGTTCAGCGAAGCTGAGGTATCGGCCCGAGGGCTGTTTGTTGATGTCGAATGGCGCCATGCCGCCAGCATGACGGAACCACCGGGCCCCGACCGCCTGAGCCACACCAGCAACAGCGGACGCTTCCTCAGGCAGAGCACCTTTGGCGATCTCGGCCCAGAACGCTGCCTCGACGTGACGCTGGAACTTGGGATGACCAGGCGACCTCAACTTCGGCCGGATCGCTCGATCTGCTGCTTGCTGACGACGAACCACACAACACCTCCACGACGGGGTGTTGCGACGACCACTTGAATCCGGCCTGAACGCCTCTGTCGCTGTGATGCTTCAACGCCGATAGGTCCTGACCAGCTCGTTGCCGGTTCCAAATTGCCATCTCCAACGCGTCGATCGCGAGATCTGACCGCAGCGAAGTCGAAGCCTGCCATCCGACCACCATCCTGGAGAACACGTCGACGATGAACGCGACATAGACCCACCCTGAATGTGTTTTCACATACGTCAGGTCAGCGACCCACAACCGGTTCGGTGCTGGCGCTCGGAACTTCCGGTCAACTAGGTCTGGCGGCCGTTCGAGGCGGTCATCGCTCGTGGTCGTCACCTTGAAGGCTTTGCCGCGGCGTGCGCCCGAGAGACCCATCTGGCGCATCAAACGCTCGACGGTGCATCGAGCGACCGTGATGTTCTCTCGGTTGAGTTGGGTCCAGATCTTGTCGGCGCCATAGACAAACAGGTTTTCGTCGAACACTCGTTGAATCTCGGGCATCAACTCTGCGTCACGGAGATCCCGCTTCGACGGTTGCCGTTGCTTGGCGACGTGGTAAGTGTTTGGGGCGATCCCGACGCCATGCTCACGCAAGACCTCGCAGATCGGATCGACCCCGAACTCACCTCGGTGAGCGTCGATAAACGCGACTATTTCTTCGACTGGCGGTCGAGTTCCGCGCCGAAGAAAGCCGATGCTGCCTTCAAGATTTCGTTGGCCCGGCGAAGTTCCTTGTTCTCTCTTTCGAGCTGTTTCATGCGGGCACGTTCGTCCGGTTGTGATCCTGGCCGTTTCGCCGGCATCGGTCTCCAGCATGACGGCGAACCCAGACCAAGCGTCTCGTGATTGATGCCGAGCTTCTTGGAGATCGACTGGATTGCTTTCCATTGCGATGCGTACTCGTGCTCGTGTTCGCGGACCATGCGGACTGCTCGTTCACGAACCTCGGCCGGGTATCGCCCAACCCTTTTCTGTTCTGACATTGTTCCATCCTCTCAAAGAATGGAGCAGTCATCATTCCGAGGGCGGTTCAAGAGCAGGATGGCAAGGATGTGACGAACAAGCTTAGATTCGGCGGGTGTCCGTGGCGTTGGCACCAGATTCTCCTACGAGCAGACTTCAGACTGATCCGTGTCGGTCGAACGCTGCGGATCGTTAGCGACCCAGACCGAAATTCGCACAAGGATGGTGTTGCTTGTTGCACAAGATGCTCGAAGCCGTTATCTGGAGAAACTCGGGCACTAAGGACCACGTAAGTCCGGCGGCCGCAGGCTGCCAATTGACCATGACTAGCGGGCGCCGCGACGACAGGAGCCGTCTCGGTCGATCGACCTCAGGTGGCAGGCGGGAGCTCGTGAACGAGTCGGTGCGCCAACCCAAGGACGTCGTCGTCGCTCAGAAGCCCGCCGCGCCGCATGCGCTGAACGACGGAGCGGGAATAGCCAACGAGAACGCCGTTTGTGTCGCCGGTGCCGCCAAACCGTGGACTGTCGCTGTCGTCAAAGCACACTGCGCCCCGCACGGGCACCAGGCCGAGGTTGGTCCGCTCAACTGCAGACGCGACAAGGTCTCGTTGGCGTTGCACGGGCCCAACAAGCTTGCCTCGGTTTCGACCGTCGAGGTAACTATCGCGGGCCGACCGTCGAGCGAACCCGAATGACGACTTCGAGTTGTGCGGCTGGCCGCTCGTTAGATCGAGGACCCACACACCAGTAGGGACGAGCACAACGTGTTCGATGGTTTCGCCGGTCGCAGGACAGACTCGGTCGTCCAGCACGATCGCATGGTCACCCAGATCTCGGCGCATTGTGGCCGGCAACAACCGATCGGCGGACACTCGCGCATTCCAATCGGGAGCAACGATTGTCGTGGCCGCGACGAGCGCCGGCGCCCAATCACTCTGGATCGGGGGCACGGGGGTAAGTTCGCTTACCTGCGTCAGCTGGCTCGGCGAGCCGCTGGCCTCGACCAAGTGGGACGGAGCACGGGCGGCTGCCGCCTCGGGCGTTGGCAGGCAGAGAACACAGAGAACGCGTTTGTTCGCACCGTCCCACCAGGCCTTTGTCCGCCCGAGTATCGCCCTCTCGCATGTCGAACAGCGGCCGTCATGTTTCAGGATCACGGGCCTCATGGCGGTGTATCGGCAGCTCAGCACCGAAACTTGATGGCCAAATCTCACGATTGTTGCGCGGTGTTCGCAGGACCATCGACGGTACCTGTGGGGCAATAGTCCCGGGGCGCTGATCTCGGCTCAGGATACTTCCGACAGGAGGCCTGAAGCCGGCTACCTCCCTCGAAGGCCGTGTCCTGGAGTGATCGAATGATTTGGACGAAGTTCTCAACCAAACGCCTCGTGCGAAGCCTTGCTGCCCTCGGCATCGTCGCTGGCACCACTATCGCGGTTGGCTCGAGTAGTGCATCAGCAGCCAGCACGATCGTGTCGGGTGAAGCGTTCCTGCAAGGCACGTTCGTCGAGGTCGGTATTGCGGCCAACGGCCGTGCCGGCTCCGGCAACGCCGCCCCAGCGGGTTTCCACCCACGGTCATCGGGCAACAGGCTCGGCTTCCGCGTCGATCGTGGCGAGGATGGCTGGGGCGTCGGCGTTGACGACGGTGACTTCTTTGTACCCGGTGCACCGTTCGAGGGGTGGGGCATCCAGGTTGGCTCGACCTCCTATTTCAACAACGACGTCGATACCCAGATACCTGGTTCACTGAGCAACTTGTCGACCTCGGGCGGGTCACAAGCGGTGACATGGTCGGGGACGACCTCTGGCATCCAGGTAAACCAGGTCTATTCCGTAGCCACATCGAAGTCGGCGTTGAACATCGACATCACCTACACCAATACGTCCGGTGCCACGATCAGCGACCTCTACTACTTCCGCGGCGTCGACCCAGACAACAACCAGACAATCAACGGCAGTTATACGACGACCCAGGAGATCCGCTCGGCCTCCGGTCCAGCCATGGTCCAGGCGACGCAGCCCGACGGCTCGTTCCTCCTGCTCAACTCCCTTGATTCACGGGCGAAGGTCGCCTACGGAGCAACGAGCTCGTGGTTACGCAGTGGCTTCACTATTGCCAATCTGCACTCTGGTGCTGCGGCCGACAACATCTACACGGCGGGGACCGCAACGACGAGTCGACAGCGCCATCTACCTGACGGTCAACGCTGGCTCACTGGCACCTGGGGCCTCCACCACGTTCCGTGTCAGCTATCTCCTCGCCGCGGCGTCTGCGGACCTGAGCACCGTCGCGACCGGCCCGGGAACGCTCTCACCAGGAACAACCGGCAATGTCTCGCTCACCGTCTCGAACGCAGGTCCCGATGAGGCCGTTGGCACCATCGCCTACTACACCCCGCCTGCGGGCGTCACCGTTGACGTCGCCAACCTGCCAGCCGGCTGTTCAGGCCCCGCCGCTGGTCCCATCCAATGCTCAGCTGGCGATCTTGCATCGCTTGGCTCTTCGGTTTTCTCGATCCCGGTCATTGTGCCGTCGAGCGCTACGCCTGGCGCCTCGTACCCAACGGGCACCGTCCGAGCCGCCTCGGGTGTTCCCGACGCCAACGGTTCGACCTCTGCCTCCCCGGCGATCACGGTGGGTCCCCGGATCTCCGATCTGGATATCAGCGCCACCGGCCCAACGACCATCGCCCCCGGCGACACGGCCAACGTCACCCTGACCGTGACCAACAGTGGCCCGTCCGACACACCGTCGTCCTCAACCGAATACACGCCCCCAGCCGGCGTCTCGATCGATATGGCGAACCTGCCAGCGGGCTGTGTCGCCGATTCTCCCGCTCTCGGCTCGGTCACGTGTGACACTGGTGCCATCGCGAGCGGTGGCAGTGCCACCCTCGCCCTCCCGTTGACGATCGGATCGGGCACCCTGCCGGGAACGGTCTTCACCGGAGGCACCGCCAGCGCAACCACGATTGACGCAACCGACGCCGATGGTGCGTCGGTCGTCCCGCCCGACATCACGACCGCCGCCGGTGTGTCAAACCTGACAACTGTCGTCTCCGACCCGGGCCCGATCACGCCAGGCCAAGGCGCATTGGTCGACATCACCACCACGAACTCGGGCCTGTCCGATGCCCAGACAACGTCATCGTCACCTACACCCTGCCCACGGGTGTCACAATCGACATGGCCAACCTCCCCGCGGCTGCGCTGCCGACTCACCGGTTGCCGTGGTTCGACGACGTGTGATCGGGGCACGATTGCCGATGGCGCTGACACGACATTTGCCGTGCTGCCCTCGTCGCTGCCTCCGCCGCTCCTGCGTCAACCCTCAGGGCCTGGTCGGCGCCGCTGGCGCATCGTCTCCGGACTCGGGATTGACCCCGACGGCGACAACGTCGGCGTCAACCTGTCGACGGCAGCTGGTGAAGCGGATCTGACCATCGTCGCCGCTGACCCCGGTCCGTTGCTAACGGGCACCTCGGCCTCCGTGACGCTGACGGCAACCAATGCTGGCCCGTCCGACGCTCCCGACAGTACCGTTGTCTATACACCGCCAACCGGTGTCGCCATTGATGTCGACAACCTGCCGGCCGAGGCACGAACGACACACCCACGGCTGGGATGGTCTCGTGTGATCTCGGGCTGATCGCCCTCAGGCGGCTATTCCCCGGGTTCAGTCGCCATTCCGGTCCTCGTGACCCATCGGTCGCGGCCAACGCGCCCCTTGCCGATGGCGTGGCCACGACAAGTTCGTTGGCGATCGACCCAACTGATGTGGCGGCGACATCCGTCATCACCACTGGGGCGGCCATCGCCGACATCGGCCTTACCGTCACGGCACCTGGAGCCATCACGCCAGGTGAGAGCGACCATGTTGTCATCGACCTTGTCAATACAGGTCCGAGCGACTCGGTCGAATCGACCACCGTGGTCTATCTCACCACCGACTGGCACCACGATCGACATGGCCAACCTGCCATCCGGTTGCGTCGCTGATAGCCCCGTTGACGGCTCCACAACTTGTACCATCGGCGGCCTCGCCAACGGTGCCACCGCCCAGCTTCTGATTCGTCTCGGTGCCGTCATCGGCCACCTACGGCACGATCTTCACCGGTGGACTGGCCGCGGCCAGCAATCCCGACGACACAAACACCGCCAACGACAGCGGAACGAGCTCCGTCACGGCTGGGCCCGAGGTCTCTGACCTCGCAACCACGGTAAGTGATCCCGGACCAGTCGTTCCCGGCGTGTCCACCATCGTCGTCATCACCACCACCAACAACGGGTCATCCGACGCCTCCAACACGACCCCTTCACTACACCCCACCCGTCGGCGTGAGCATCGACTGTGGACAACCTGCCGACCGAATGTGCGGTCGATCCCAACGATGCAACGTCAATCGAATGTGTACTTGGCACCATTGAGAACGGAGCAGCCGGATCGGTTTCGGATCCCGGTAATCGTGTCGAGCGACGCCAGCCCGTCAGCCACACTCGGTGGTGTACTGCGGGCGCTGCGTCCGACAGCGACGACCCGACGGCGACGCAGTTCCGCCGATCTCACGACCGATGCTGCCGCCGTGATGTCACCGTTTCGATCGATGCCGACGCCGCGACGTGCTGCACGACCGGCAGCGTGACCATGACGATCACCAACAACGGTCCTCCGACACCGACGATGACACAATCGTCGTCTACACCGCGCCAATCGGAAGCTCGATCGACATGGCCAACCTGCCAGCAGGGTGTGTCGCAGATGTGCCGGCGGCTGGTTCGATCACCTGCACGCTCGCACCACTCGTCGATGGTGCTTCGACCACGGCTGTCATCCCAGAATCGTGGTCCCCGCCGCCGCCACCCCAGGCGGCACGCTGAGTGGTAAGGCCCGGTGACCGTCACCAACCCCGACGACGCGAACACGCTGGACAACAGCGCCGACTCAACCGTCCCTGTCGCGGCTGCAGTTGCCGATCTGAGCACCATGGTGAGCAACGTCGCTCCACTGGTTCCCGGCACCGACTCGACCATCACCCTTACGACGACGAACGCCGGTCCGTCCGACGCGGCCAACACCATCGTGAGCTATACGCCGCCTGCGTCACCTGTCGACATGCTCAGCCTGCCGGCTGGGTGCATCGAGGACCCCGCCACCGCTGGCTCGATCCTGTGTGACCTCGGTACCGTGCTCTCCGGCACGTTCAAGACCCGGGTCTTCTCCATTGCGCTGTCCGCCTCGGCAACTCCTGGCACGGTGCTGACGGGCGCTGCCAACAGCACAAGTGATGCGACCGACGCCGACGGTGCCGCCAGCGACGCGGCGCTCGATACGGCGGCCGCCGTCGCCGATCTGGCGATCACTGCCGCGACCCTGGCCCTGTCGTACCGGGCGAAGGGGCCCTGGTCGAAGTATTAGTGACCAACAACGGCCCGTCCGATGCCGCCAATTCGACGGTCGTCTACACACCTCCGGCTGGGGTCACGATCAACATGGCCGCCTTGCCTGCCGGCTGCATCGCTGATGCTCCCCTGGCCGGTCGGCCACCTGCGCCGCCGGCACGATCACAGCCGGTAACGACGCGATGCTCGTACTTCCCGTCATTGTCGACACCGACGCCCCAGGCAGCACGATCCCGACCGGGGCCAGTGTTGACGCATCGACTGACGCAACCGACAACATCCCGGCCAACAGTAGCGATGTGTCAGGTGACCTGACAACAGGTCTACCTGCAGCCGACCTTGCACCCTCGGTTATCTCCGTGCCAACGATCGGCCCCGACGAGACCGGAACGGTCGAACTCCAGGTCGCGCAATGGTCCGTCCGACAGTGCGGTTCCGTCACCGTGACCTACCCGCTCGTCGCTGGCGTCGAGTTTGATGCCAGTGCCGCCAATCCGTCGGCGTGCACCGTTGACGCCGGCCTTGTTTCCTGCATCGTCGCTGGGCCGATCACCGACGGTGGCACGGCTCAGGTAACGATTCCAGTGAAGGTCGTGCTGCAGCTTGGATCGAGCGACGTGCTGGCTCCTGCCACCGCAGCGCTCACCAACCAGAGCGTCGCCGATGCGACAACCGGCAACGACTCGGCGTTGGCCTCGGTCATCCTCGACCTGGGTGGCGACACCGACGGCGACAGCCTTCCCGACAGCGTTGAGATCGATCCGCAAGGGTCAGGCACGCCAGTGGATACCGACAACGACGGCGCACCCGACTAATTCGACCTGGACTCAGACGACGGCATCCCCGATGCGATCGAGGCTGGCGCCGACCTGACCAACCCGGTCGACAGCGACAATGACGGCATTGCCGACTACCCCGACCTCGACTCCGACAACGACGGCATCCCCGACACGCTCGAGGCCGGCGCCGACCCGACCAACCCGGTCGACACCGACGACGACGGTATTGCCGACTACCTCGACCTCGACGCCGATGGTGACGGCATCTTCGACATCATCGAAGGTGGAAACGCCAACCGTGATACCAACGGCGACGGCATCATCGACAGTTTCAGCGACGCCAACGATGATGGGCTTGACGACACGGCCTCCATCGTGGTCGTCGACACCAACGGTGACGGCACGCCTGACGCCCAGTCGCTCGACGCTGATGGTGACGGCATCCCCGACTCAGTTGAGGCTGGCTCCCATCCCACCAACCCGGTCGATAGCGATGGAGACGGCACGCCCGACTACGCCGATCTCGATTCCGACGGTGATGGCATTAACGACTCCGTCGAAGCGGGCAACAACCCGGCCGACCCTGTCGACAGCGATGCTGACGGCGTACCCGACTACATCGACGGCGACGCCGACAACGACGGCATCACCGACGCCAACGAGGCCGGTGGCGATGCCGCCAACCCAACCGACACCGACGACGACGGCATTCCCGATTACCGGGATCTGGACTCAGACGGCGACGGCGTTAACGACGTAATCGAAGGTGGCAATGGCCGTCTCGACCTCGATGGCGATGGCGACATCGACGAGTTCACCGACGAAGACGGTGATGGCCTCGATGATGCCGCAACCACGACGATCGTCGACACCGACAACGACGGCACCCCGGATGCCCAGTCACTCGACGCCGATGGCGACGGTGTTCTCGATGCGACCGAGGTCGGCACAGATCCGACCCATCCCCGTGATACCGACGGTGACGGTGTTCCCGACTACGCCGACGTTGACGCCGACAATGACGGCATTCTCGATGCCGTCGAGGCCGGCGATGACCCGGCTGACCTCGTCGACTCCGACGGCGACGGCGTGCCAGATTACGTCGACTCAGATTCCGACAACGACGGCATCCCGGATGCCAACGAGGCAGGAGACGACGCAGCTCATCCAATCGACACTGACGCCGACGGAACGCCGGACTATCTCGATCTCGACGCTGACGGCGACGGCATCTACGACATCTTCGAAGGCGGCAATGGCAGTCTCGACGCCGACCGCGACGGTGTCATCGATGGCTTGCTCGATGACGATGGCGATGGGCTCGACGATCGGGGGCAAATTGCAATCGTCGACACGGACGGCGACGGCGTCCCCGACTCCCGCTCGCTTGACTCAGACGGCGACGGTGTTTCCGATGCCGAAGAGTCGGGTGGCGATCCCTACGCCGATTCCGATGGCGACGGCATTCCCAACTTCATCGATCCGGTGGGTAAGACCATCTCCGGCCAGGTGTTCTGGGACCTGAATCGCAATGGCCGCATCGAAGCAAACGAGACCGACATCTCGAACGTTCGAGTATGGCTGATGGCAGCGGGACCCGATGGCACGCTCGGCACGAGCGACGACGTCACGCTCCGCACGGCGACAACCCATAGTCCCTATGTGTTCACCGACGTGCCGAACGGGCGCTTCATCGTCAAGGTCGATCGCACGACCCTGCCAAAGGGCGTCTATCTGACCGACGATCAGGACGGCGCCAAGGACCAGCTGGTGACGGTCGAGATCGACAGCGCCGACGAGATGAGCATCAACTTCGGCCAGAACTTCGCCCTCGTGACCGGCATATTCCGAGACGCCAAAGGAAAGCCGGTGTCGAATGCGGTCGTCACGTTCACCGATGTTGAAGGCCACAAGTTTGTGGTGACCACCGCAGCGGACGGTTCCTTTACCGTCGAAGGGTCAGCGGACAACCCGCTGATCGTCGGCAACGCCGTCGTCCGTGGGGTGGCCGCTGATGGCTCGGTGGTGACCCAGAGCGTTCTCGTCGCCGAAGGCGGTGCGACGACGCTGACGCTCAAGGCGCCAGCCACCGCAGCATCGTCTATCCCAAGCGCGTTGGCGTTCACCGGTTCAACCACGAGCAGTATCGTGATCCTGGCGCTGGGGCTCGTTGGTGCTGGGTTTATGCTGGTCGGCGGCACCCGCCGGCGCCGACGTACCGCCTAGCCGTGCTGCGAACTGGACGGTGCTATCACCCCACTAATGGGGTGTCTGCACCGTCCAGTTCGCTCGTTCTAGGCCGGCGGGGCGAAGGCGTCGACGAGGATGGCGAAATGCTTCGAGGTGGCGTTGAATCGATCGCCGATAACGGCTTGATAGTCGCCTGACTCATACAGTTCGCGGGCCTTCGCTTTCGACTCGAACTCGAGGACGACGGTCTGATGCCCCGCCTCACCCTCAAGGCACTCACTGGCGGAGTCAAACACCCGCACGGTGCTGTCGGTGCCGATGGACAGCGCCGGGCGCGCCCCCTTCTGGTACGTCCGATACAGGTCGGGGTTGTCGATATCGAAATTGACGATGAGGTAAGCAGCCATGTTCCTTGGTTTAGCACCAACTCCCCTGCCCTTTGCGAACTGGACGGTGTAAACACCCCACTAACGGGGTGTTTACACCGTCCAGTTGCCTCAAGGTGGGCGGGTTGGTGCCAAGGATGCGTTCAGGTAGGGATGTCCGTCCACGGGATTGCCTTTGTCGACACGGATGTCGCCGGGGAGGCCGAGCACCCGCTCGCCCAAGATGTTGCGCATGATGTCTGAGGTCCCTCCTCGATGGTGTTCGCCTGCGACCGCAAGAACGCCTTCGACACCGACGCATCGCCTCGCCCCTCGTCGTCTCGATTGAGCGGATAGCCCGCCTCGTGGAGCATGCCGTTGT
Source organism: Acidimicrobiales bacterium (assembly GCA_041394345.1). Lineage (GTDB taxonomy): Bacteria > Actinomycetota > Acidimicrobiia > Acidimicrobiales > SZUA-35 > JBBKWJ01. Next base: position 115,495 of record JAWKIN010000009.1, read on the forward strand.
GCCCAATGAGGTCGATGGCGGCGTTCCAGATGCGGATGTTGAGCTCGGCTGATGCCAACTTACCAACCGACCCTTCGGGCCCGGGGTTGCCCATCACCGCTACCGCAGGCCCGCATCGTGGTGAGGCGGATGATCTCAGCCTCGATCCAGAGCTGGCTGACCCGATCGGCCATCACGCTCCGCTGAACGGCATCGAGGGAATCACGGTGCTCTTCCCACAGCTTGACCAGCACGCCGATGTTGCCGGTACCGCGAGGCGTCGTCGAGCCACCGAGGGCGACCCGTTCGTTCATCAGCGTCGTCGTTGCGACACGCCAGCCGTCGCCAACGTCGCCCAACAAGTTGGCGTGCGGCACACGCACATCGTCAAAGAAGACCTCATTGAACTCGGCGTTGCCCGTGATCTGGTAGAGCGGGCGAATCTCTACCCCTGGCGACTTCATGTCGAGAATGAAGTACGACAGGCCCTTGTGCTTTGGCACGTCGGGGTTGGTACGCACCAACAGCATGCCGAACGAGGCGACGTGAGCGCCGCTTGTCCAGACCTTCTGACCGTTGACGATCCATTCGTCGCCGTCGCGGACGGCCCGGCTCGATAGCCCGGCAACGTCTGATCCGTGACTTGGCTCGCTGAACATCTGGCACCAGAAATCTTCGCCGGTGAAGATGCGACGAAGGTACTTTTCGTGGTGTTCGTCCGAACCGTAGGTCAGCACCGTTGGCAGGCCCATGCCAATACCGATCGTGTTGATCGCCAGCGGGTGATAGGCCCGGCCGGCCTCACGGATCGTCTCTTCCACGACTGCCTGCATACCGGGGGCGAGGTCGAGCCCTCCCTTGCCGACCGGGAACTGGATCATGGCGACGCCAGCGTCCCAGAGGGCTCCTCGGAAGTCGACCTCGCTGGCATCAACTCCCACGCTCGCAATGGCAGCAGCGGTTCGTTCTCGGACTTCTTCGGCGGTAATCGACATGGTGCTCCTAGCAGGGCGGCGACTGATCCGCTCATGTTGGCACCTTCAGCTGATGGTTGCGAACTGCGCTAGTCGCCAAACAGTGCCGCACACCCTGTGCGGGTCAGGATCGGGTCAACCGCCGAACGAGATTGATGATCAAGCGCGGCATAGGCATCTCGTAGCCATCCAAGGCACTTGCTCTGGTACTTGAATGGGCCCTGGCGATAGTCGATGCCGTCAATGGTGCACGACAACTCGTCGGCCCCGGTGTCAATGGCGTGCTGATTGGCCAGCAGGAATGGCACGTAGGTGCGCCCGATTTCGGCCAACAGCTGGATCGTTGTGGCCGGGATTGTCTCGGCGGCAACCCAGGCGTCGTCGCCACGGTCGGGCAGCGAGGCGAGATCGTCCAGCCGCGCCACCCAACTCACCGTGCGAGGCGACCGGTCGATGGCAATGGCCGCCGAGGTTGGATCCCACCCGACGAGCTGGCTCAGCTGCCCGTAGAGCCCGAAATCACTGCGTCCGGGCCGATCACCAAACAGGAACTCGTTGGTGCTGAAGTGCGCCTCGAGAAGATCAAGCAGACGGACGTAGCTGCCCTCGAGCACGGGGAGGTTGGCGTCGGTCGAACCAACAAGTGCCCGTCGACCGACGGCGATCGGTGATGAAGGCCGACATCTTGGCCAGCGCCTCGGCGTCGGTGGCGAGATTGGCGTTGAGCGGCAGCAACCGACCGGCCTTAGCGATGTCGGGCGCGTAGGTCCAGCGGTAGTGATACATCGCCTTGGTGACCCACTCGTCGGCGTAGTCCTCGATTAGGAAATCGAGAAACGCCACGACCGGATCGGCAGGAACAATACTGCGGGCGGTGTACTCGGACTCGAGGCGGGTGATCTGGGGGACTCGAATCGACCGTCACGTCGGCATAGCTGCCGTCCGCTTGGTGGTACGCAATAACCGGAATGATGGCGACCGAGCGGAGGCAGGTCGTCGAACGACGAATTGCGCAGGACCCAGCGAAACGGGATCTGGCGATAGCGCAGGACGGCGCGCATCTTCATGCTGTAGGGCGAACCGTAGCCGCCAGCCAAGGTCACCGATTGCGAGGCAGTAGTCATTGACCGGACACTACCGGTCCAGCCTGGTTACGTCTCGTCGGTGTAGAAGTTGAACATCCAGCGGATCCCGAACCGGTCAAGACAGGTGCCCCACCACGCACCCCAGAACATCTTTTGCAGTGGCATGGCATCCGATGCGCCTTCGGACAACGCAGCGTAAAGTCGCTCGGTCTCCTCGAGGGTGTCGGGTTCGAGGTTGATCGTCGTGTTGTTGCCGATCTGAAGCTCGTGGCCCATGGACTCGATCATGTCGGTCGCCATCAGTACGTGGCCGCCGAGGATCGGCAGCGCCGCGCATAATCATGGCCTTTTCGGCGTCGCTGAGCTCGGGCATTCCCTCTTGGGGCGGAGCATCGCCGAGGCGCATCGGCTCAGCGTCGTAGTCAGTGCCAAAGACCGACTTGTAGAACTCGAATGCTTCGGCGGCATTGCCCATGAAGTTGAGGTAGGTACTGACACGAGCCATTGCGATCTCCAATCCGTTGTTGGGCCAAATCGTATCGACGTCGGAGGTCACCGCGCCGACGCTACGAGCAACCTTCAGGCGTCAAGTGCACCGCCGTCTATAGCGAGGTCTGCGCCATTGATATGCCACGCACCGACGCTCGCGACGAACGCTACGAGCCGACCGATGTCGTCTGGCTCGGGAAGGCGCTCGGTGAGGTTGGGCATGAGGTTTGCTACCGCCCGTTTTTCGACATCGGCCCACTCGGTACTGCGACCACGCTTCGCTGCATGCGCCGCCAGGCTCTCTCGCACCTCTGCTGTGGCGACCATGCCGGGACTCACCAGATTGGCGGTGACGCCAGAACCTCGCAGTTCTTTGGCCAGCGATCGGACAATTGTGTGCAATCCCGCCTTGGCCCCGTAGTAGCCAGGGTTGCGGCCACCGGGCCGCCGGGCTCCCACTGTCCCGATGAAGACGATGCGGCCCCAACCCTGCGTTCGCATCGACGTCATCACACCTTGCACGGCCCGCACGCCAACCAAGACATTGGCATCCCATTCTTGTGCCCAGTTATCCATCGAGTCCCACGTCGATGCCCCCGGCGACCCGAGGTTGGCCACCAACACATCGACCGAGCCAAACGTGGCCTCCACCGACGCCATCATTGCCTGCGCCCCCGCATCGGTCGACAGATCTCCTGCCACCTCGTCGGCCGCCCCACCAGCTCGCCGGATCTCAGCCACCACATCGGCTGCGTGACCGACTTCCCGTCCGTGCACCAACACCTGAGCGCCTTCGGCCGCGAATACACGTGCCGTGCCCGCACCCGTCCCGCGATAGCTCCCGGTGATCAATACGCGCTTGCCCGTCAATCCAAGGTCCATCGGTTCAGTTTGCACGACGCTGCCCACGAGGCGCACACCTCGCCCGGTTTGGCGACGTCTGCTTCCAGCGAGTGCCGTCCGGTATCGACCGGCCAAGGCCCCAGTCTTCCTTTGCTGCGTCGGCGAGTCGGCGAGCCTCACGGGCAAAATCATCGGCAGACAGCTGGTGGCAGCACCGACGAGTCCGCCGGTGTCGAGATGCTCGCTTCGGGCGCCGAACTGCACCGTCTGAGTGGGAGCCGGAGCTCCGAAGGTTCGGCGCGAGGTCCAGCGACCTAGCGATACCGAAGTGCCCACACACTACCGAACGTACGTTCGCTAACCAACCTCGCTATCACGAAGTTCTTCTGCGCCAGACCCGATCACCGTTGATCCACCGCCCCACTGACATGGCGGAGAAGGACGGCTAGACCATGCCCGCCCGTTGGCGTTCCCACAGCGACGGCGAACGCGCCGTCCCGGGCGAGAAGTGAATCTTTCGTGCCCTCCTCCACCACGCAGCCGCCCTCGATCACGACGATGCGGTCAACGTTGTTAAGCGTGGCGAGGCGGTGGGCAATGATGATCGCCGACTTGTCCGCCCAGAGGTGTTCGAGCGTGCCTTGCACGAGCGATTCGGTCTCGGAATCAAGCGCCGAGGTCGCTTCGTCGAGAATAAGGACGTCGGCCGGCTTGAGGAACGCTCGAGCGATTGCGATCCGCTGACGCTGCCCGAGACTGAGTTTGATGCCGCTTTCACCGACGAGCGTGTCGTACCCGGCCGGAAGGGAATCGATGAACTCACTGATGTTTGCCTTGCGTGCCGCCCCGGCGATGTCGTCCGGGTCCGGGACCAGCGTTGCGCCAGCATACGAAATGTTGTACCCAATCGTCTCTTGAAACAGCGACGTGTCCTGTGGGACATATGACTGAATCTGGCCCAGCAACTCGGCATTGGCCACGGCGCCGTCAACCAGGATCTCACCCGATGTCGGCTCGTAGAACCCAAGCAGGATCTTAAGCAGGGTCGACTTGCCCTCACCACTGCGCCCCACGATGCCTATCTTCTCTCCCCTGTTGACTCGGAGGTTGACGTTGTTGAGCACGAGGTTGTCGGGATCATCCGGGTAGGCGAAGCAAAGATTGCGGATCTCGAGCGAGTTGCGCAGCAGGCCCGTGGTGGCGGCCACCTCTGGCGCTGTGTCGGGGCGAGGCCCGCCGTCGGTGCCCCGGTCGTCGTACCACTGGTCGACAATGTTCTCGCCCGGGAACAGGTAGTTGTAGCCCTCACGGAAGCTGGCTGACTTGTCGACCCAGAGGCCCGTTATGCACGACATCCCAGTACATATTGGTGAAATCGAGGAGCACGGTAATCGAAACCACGAGGGCCGGGAACGAGATCGACCCGCTGTCGTAGGACCGCCAGCTGTAGAGCATGATGCCGGCCCACAACACAACCCGAACCAGGAACGACGCCACCGTCCAATACGTCGATAGTGCGTACCCGAAATGCACGGTCTGATTGGTGAGTTCCTCCATCTGGGCGTCGTTCCGAGCGATCTCGCGCCGCCGGGCCCGGAAGGAAAAGACATTGACGAAGTTGGCATACGAGTCGAAGACCCGCCCGTTATTGGTTGCCGCCGTGTCGGTGAGCAGGCGTTGGCTGGCGTTGACCGGCTTGGAGATAGCCATCATCACGGCCGTTGCGACAACCAGGAAGACCGCATAGGTGACCGCGCTGCCGGGCGAGCTGCGGACGAGAAGCACGACATAGACCGGGATCGACACAAACATCGGCAGGAACGAGTAGTGCACAGAGTCCCAGAGCGTGAGCGATTGGTCGCGGAAGTCGTTGACGTAGCTGCCGACCTTGCCCGACGAGTGGTCGACAAAGGTCTTGTAGTCACGATTCCAGACCGTGTTGAAGGCAATTCGCTTGTACTCGACGGATAGTGGATTGACGTAGTGCGACGTATAGAAGTCGGCCAACGCCCAGAGGACAAAATGCAAGATGCCCGACCCCAGGAGGAGCATCAGGAACAGAAACGCTCGCTCCTTGTCATCCGACGCGATGACGAACTCGGCCAAGAAGTAAGGATGGAGTGCAATGGCCACGACCGCGGCGGTCCGAATCATCGTGGCGACAATGAGGACACCGGCATTCTGGCGCATGAGTGAGCGCAGCGACGCGAAGCTCTCGTCCGTGGCGTTGTGGCCGTGGCCCATACTCGTCCGTTTCCTAAGGGGTGCCGCAGACGGAGGCAGCCTACGAAAGCAACAAGCTAGCCGACCGTGCGATTCGCCCGTCGGGAATTCGTCCGGGCACTACCTCCGATGGCCGATTCAGGGTGTGCGTACCGCCGTCTCGTTGGCCCGATGCGTCGCCCCGATGTCGGCAGCCGGCGGGTGAATCGATCGAAGTGGCGCCATGTGTCTCACCGTCGACGACTCAAAAGACAGGAAAGACCGGAGCGCCGCTTGAGCGCTCGGCCCGGGCAAGCGCATGGAGCACGCTCCAATCGCCGTGGACCCGCCGGGCGATGCCGAAACAGATATCGGCGACGATGGCCGGTCCGGCAGGGTCCGTTTCCGGGCGCGCTTCGGCGACGCTTGCGGCGAGGTCATCCATGTGCAGCAGTACCTCGATGAGCCGCGTGCGACAGAAGTCGTCAAGGCTCAGCAGACGACCGCCGAGCGCTCCGACCAGCCGCCCTTCCGGCTCGGCGGCCAGCCTCGCCTTCAGTTCAACGGCCAGCGTCCTGAGCTTCGCCAGCGTGCCTTCATAACCAATCGCCGATTCATCGGCCGAGACCGACTTGATCTGCTCATGAATTGGTGATTCGAGCGCCGCGTGGAAGTAACTGATTGGCGTCAGGAGGTCGCCGTCGTTCTTGGTGTCGGCCTGGCGTCCGGTCCAGATAGGCGATTGTTGCGCCAGCCGCCCGGACGAGGTGAGCAGACAAGGCGCCGACCGTCATCCCCTCAAGGGCTGACGGCTGGTCCCATGCCGCTGCCACCGATGGTCGGCCCATGAGAACAGCGGCCGCTTCGACTGCATCGACGACCAGCGAACGAACACGGGCCGATTCGGTGCTGGGTGTGCCTGCTGCGACCATTGTGTGGTCCTCAATTCGTCGGATTGTCAGGATTTGGCGCAGGTCGCTCGCGCAAGCCGGGGCCCGGCGAGCTCGGTCGGCGGACTGGACACGAGCGTAGATGACGATCGTTCTGTGTGCCGTCGTCTCGCCCCACAAGGCCGATGACCACTACGGTGAGCGAAAAGTCGAGCAGGAGTGGCATCGTGTCTGAGATCGCACCGGGGACCCAAGAGTGGCTAGACCAAGTCGTCGAGGAGACGCTGGAGCCCGAACTTCGCATCGTTGACCCACACCATCATCTGTGGCCCGAGGGTGGGTCGTTGCCCTACGGCCCCGACGCCCTCGCCGTCGACACCAACTCCGGGCACAGGATCGACAAGACCGTCTTCATCGAGTGTGGTGCGGCCTACCGCACCGAGGGTGACCCCGACTTTTTCGTCGTCGGTGAAACCGCATTTGTGGCGGCTGCCGCCAAAGGTGGCGCATCGATGATCAGTGGCATTGTGGCGAAAGCCGACCTGCGGGCCGACAATCTTGATGACGTGCTCGATGCACACGTGGAAGCCTCTGGTGGATTGTTCGTGGGTATCCGAGACGCACTCGCAAGTGCCAACCATCCGGACGTCTTGCGGATTCCCGGAAGAGCCCCAAAGGGGTTGTCGAGCGACCCGTCGTTCCAAGCCGGCGTGCGCCGACTCGGCGAGCGAGGCTTCACCTACGACTCGTGGCATTACCACTATCAGAACCAGGAGTTCCTCCAACTCGCCCGCTCGGCCCCAGAAACCACGATGGTGCTCGACCATTTCGGCACACCGCTCGGCGTTGGACCGTATGCGTCCGAGCGTGAAGCAATCTTCGAGCAGTGGAAGCTTGACCTCGCCGCCATCGCCGAGTGCGAAAACGTCGTGCTAAAGCTTGGCGGCTTGGCCATGCCCGACAACGGCTTTGGTTGGCACACCGCTGCGAAGCCGCCGACGTCGGACGAGTTTCTTGCGCAGCAATCGCGGTACTACCTGCATGGCATCGAGGTCTTTGGCCCCGAGCGCTGCATGTTCGAGTCCAACTTCCCGGTCGACCGATTTTCTTTGTCGTACGGCGTGTTCTGGAACGCGTGCAAGAAGCTGACCGTCGACTTCTCGCCCGACGAGCGGGCCGCCATGTTCGCGACGACGGCCGAGCGGGTGTACGGCATCTAGCAACGGGCTGTGAGGACCCTGGTGGTCGCACGGCGTCGTCGGCGTCCCAGCCAAACATGGTGGCCCGCTCATCCCCCGCCGCCAGCGCCAGGCGGTCCACAATGGCAGGCGTGAGCGATGACGTGGCATCCGGGCTCTACGACAAGCTAATCGACCGGCGACTGCAGCAGACGATCAACAGCCTCGATCCCACCCGCCTTGCTGCGGCAATCAGCAACGTCGACACCGCCGACCTACCCGATCGAATCGCCGAGGTTGTGGCCTCGCTCACGCGACGAACACTCGCGTCCGTCGCTGACCAGGAGAGGGCTGCGGCCGCCATCCAACTCGTCAGCGACCTGCACAACCTGATCGACACGTCGCTGCCCGGCATCGCTGACGACCAAACCCGGCTCGCCGAGCCAGTCCAGCGACTCGCCGCCATCGAGCAGATCGACCCAACTGGCCGGCCGATCCCCATCAACCGCCCGATCACGCCGCTGCGTGACACGGTGCTGATGACCAACGAGCGTGGTCAGCCGGGCGTCGGTCGCGAGCTGGCCGCCGAGGTCGATTCGGCCGATCGCATCGACCTCGTCCTGGCGTTCATCCGAATGTCGGGCATTCGCAGCCTGCTCGACCCGCTCCGCAGACATGTCGAGGCGGGAAAACAACTCCGAGTGCTGACCACTACCTACACCGCCAGCACCGTACTGCGAGCGCTCGAAGCCTTGGCGGCGATCGGCGCCGACATCAAGGTCTCCTACGACACCTCGACCACTCGCCTGCACGCCAAGGCATGGCTTTTCCAACGAGCGACCGGTTTCTCTACCGTGTACATCGGCTCATCCAACCTGACCTTCTCGGCCCAGGTCACTGGACTCGAGTGGAACGTGCGAGCATCCCAGCGGCTCAATCCCGAGGTCGTCGCTGGCTTCGAACGGACCTTTGCCACCTACTGGGCCGATGCCCATTTCGAGCCCTTCGACCCGTCCCGTTTCTCGGCCGCGCTCGCCGAAAGTCAACGCGACGACAGCATCCTCACGCCGTTTGAGATTGAGCCATTTCCCTTTCAGCGTCAGATGCTGGAGCAGCTTCAAGTGGAACGACGTAAGGGTCGGCCGCACTGTCTTGTTGCGGCGGCGACGGGAACCGGCAAGACCATCATCGCGGCGCTCGACTACAAGCACCTACGGGCCTCGCTCCGCTCGTCCCGCCTGCTCTTTGTCGCCCATCGCACCGAAATCCTGGAGCAGAGCCAAGCCACCTTCCGCCACGTACTGCGCGACGGCACGTTCGGCGAACTATGGACCGGAGGCAGGAAGCCGAGCCAGTGGGATCACGTCTTCGCATCAGTGCAATCGGTCACCGCCAACGACATCGAGTCGCTCGACCCGCACCAGTTCGATGTCGTCATCATCGACGAGTTTCATCACGCCGCAGCCAAGAGCTACGTCGCACTGCTCGATCATCTCAAGCCGACTCACCTGCTCGGGCTCACTGCGACTCCAGAACGAACCGACGGTCTCGACGTGCTGCGCTGGTTCGGTAACCGCATCGCAGTCGAGCTGAGACTCTGGGATGCCCTTGAACAGGGACTCCTTGCTCCCTTCCACTACTTCGCGATTCACGACGGGACCGACCTGAAGAGCGTCACGTGGCGTCGTGGCACGGGCTATGACACAACCGAGCTGACCAACCTCTACACCGCAGATGACATCTGGGCATCCAAAATCGTCACTGCCGTAGATCGAACAATCGGAAGCCCGAAGCAAATGAAGGCGCTCGGCTTCTGTGTCAGCATTGACCACGCCAACTTTATGGCGGCCCAATTTCAGCAAGCTGGGCTCAATGCCCGAGCCGTCACGTCGAAGTCGACGCCTGCCGACCGCGCCGCCGCACTCGCAGATCTCCGGGCCGGGCGGGTGCAGATTCTCTTCACCGTTGACTTACTCAACGAGGGTGTCGACATCCCAAGCGTCGACGTGGTCCTCATGCTGCGACCCACCGAGAGCGCCACGATCTTTCTTCAGCAGCTCGGCCGCGGACTCCGTAAGTCGGCCGACAAAGATGTGCTCACCGTGCTCGATTTCGTTGGGCACCAGAACGCAGCGTTCCGATTCGACCTTCGCTACCGACGCATGCTCGGCCGCACCCGGCGCGAGCTCGAGAGCGACATCACCTCGGGGTTCCCCTATCTCCCGGCAGGTTGTGAGGTCAACCTCGATCGGGTTGCGACCGAGATCGTGCTTCGCGCTATCAGGGAAGCCCTGCCGTCAACCTGGAAGCAGCGGGTGGCAGAGCTTCGAATGCTCGCCCGTCGAGAGGGACGCGAGGTCGGTCTCGCCGAGTACCTGCACGAGACTGGCCTCGACCTTGACGACCTCTACCGGGGAGGCAAAAACTGGACTGCACTTCGCCGGGCCGCCGATATCGCCATTCCAGGCGCGGCCGAAAACGAAGAGAAGGTTGGCCGGGGCATTGGCCGGCTCCTCCACATTGACGACGGCGAGCGCATCGAGACACTCACTCAGCTGCTCGCTCAGCCAGCGCCACCAACCGCCACCGAGCTCGACGAACGAACCCGCCGCCAGCTCGAAGGCGTCCTGCTCACCATTCTCACACCGAGGAAAGCAACCTACGCGACGTTCGACGACGCAATCGCAACGCTGTGGCGCCACGAGGCCCTGCGCGACGAGATCGTCGAACTGCTCGCCATGCTCGACGACCGCGTCACGCACCTTCACAAGCCAATCGGGCTGCTTCATCCAATCCCACTCCAAGTACACGCCCGCTACACCCGCGAAGAGGTACTCGCCGCATTTGGTGCGTCCAAAGTGACAGCCCCACTGCCACTTCAAACCGGCGTCTATTGGCACGAGCCCACGAGGACACACATATTCTTCGTGACGCTCGAAAAGTCGGACAAGGACTACTCACCGACCACCCGCTATCTCGACTACGCCGTCAGCGATCGCTTGTTCCACTGGGAGTCACAATCGACAACAGCGGCCGACAGCAAACTCGGTCGCTCGTACATTGAGCACGAGGCAAGAGGCGATCACATCGCACTCTTCGTCAGGCCCAAAAAGACAGGCGACAACGGCCGCACCACGCCATATTTCTGCGCCGGGCTCGCCACCTACGTCGAGCACCAAAGCGAGCGACCGA
>JAWKIN010000010.1:0-114569 GCA_041394345.1 Acidimicrobiales bacterium
CGGCGACGACGGCGAGTGGATCGAGGATACGCAAGGCGACATCGGGCGAATTGCCCGCCAGCAGGACTTCATCCAGCGGCTGGTCGCCGAGGCTATTTCCCAAGGCGCCCGCAATCCGTTCAAGTTGCGTGAGCTCGTTGACCGTTCCCTTGAGTCGGTGACTGTCGACGATCGGCTGACGGCCCAAATCATCATCGACCTGGCGACGAATCTTCGATCGTTCGAGGCCGACCAACTCGCCACCTACGCCTATCCGGTTGAGTTTGCCATGATCGAACGAAAGAGCGTGGTGCTCGGCCTCGACGACCAAGCCGAGGCGATGCTGGCGCTCCTTCGAGGGGCAAAGCAGACCGACCCCGAGACGGTCTTTGTCGAGTTCTTCTACGACGGGGCCGTTGAGACCGCTGCGCTAGAGATGGTCGACGGTTTGTCGAACGACGGTTTCTTGCTCGCCGATCCGACCTACGCCCTGACCGACAGCGGTGTGCTGATCGAGTACGGCCCCGACGGTGAACAGGCAGCACAGCTTGTGTATGACGCCTTGGTCGCCAACGGGAGCGACTCGGCAACGATGCGCGTTGCCTACAGCGATGCGATCGAGGGCCGAACCGTCGCCGTGTCGGTTGGGCCACTCGGGAACGACTCGACCGATACCAGCGACGTGACCGACGATGCCGACCCGAGTGACGAGAAGCCATCGACCACGGAGCAAGCGCCTACGACCACAACGCTCATCCCGGCGAGCTCGAGTCCCCCAACCAACTCCCTGTCCTGCTGACTAGGTCGATCGGCCCATGGCCGAGGGATGTCACCCGTTTGAAGGGGTACGATGGCCCGTTCGTCCGCCACAGTGGCCCAGTATTCTGACTGCGTCGCCGGTCCCCAACTGTCCGTAGCGGCGTGAGGTGCCATGGCAAAGAGATCATTGGCGCCGCTACGTCGGCCTCACCACAGGCGCCCGTTTTGCCCACCTCGGACATGACGTGACCACGCTGACATCGACCCAGGAAATTCATCCGCCCTCAACCGAGGCGAGATCCCAATCGTCGAGCAGGGCCTCGAAGCGCTGGTCCAGGCTGGTCTGGTCGCAGAAACTCAGCTTCGTTCGGATCGACCGCCGCATCGGCCAATGCTGAGTTCCATTACCTTGCGTCCCAACGCCCCCAGGGCGAAGACGGCTCGGCCGATCTGAGCTACCCGGGAGCGGGCTGCCCGCGAAATTGCCACTGTCGTTCCCCACAACTCCGTCGTGGTCAATAAGCCGACGGTGCCGGTTGGGTCAACCGGGATCGTTGCCCGAGTGATGGGTCGGCCCGACGTATCGGTGGTGTCCAACCCCGAGTTCCTACGTGAAGGGACCGCAGTCGAAGACTTCCTCAACCCGGATCAAAAGCCGTGATCGGCTCCGGACAACCAAGAAGCATCGATTCGGGTGGCCTCGCTCTCCACGCCAAGGTTCCGGCGCCGATCATGGTGACCGACCCGATTTCGGCCGAGACAATCAAGTACGCGTCAAATGCCTTCTTGGCGTCAAAACTTTCGTTCATCAACGCGAGCACGTTATGCGAGGCCGTTGATGCTGACGTCAACGACGTGGTGCTCGGCATGGGCTACGACCAAGCGCATCGGCAAAGAGTCCTCCACCCTGGCCCCGGCTGGGGTGGAAGCTCTTTTCCCAAGGACACGATTGCGCCTGCTCGCATCGCCGAAGACGCCGGTTACGACTTCCGCTTCTCCGTGAAGCATTGCGAGTCAACGAGGAGCAGTTCGATCGAACGCAGAAGGTCATCGATGTCCTGCCCCAGGATGGCACCTTCCGGTCGGGTTGCGGTCTGGGGTCTGACCTTCAAGGCCGGCACCGACGACCTCCGACAGTCGCCCTCACTTGAAGTCATCGATCGCGTGCTGGCGCGGGCGCACGGTGACGGCGTACGACCCGGTCACCCGTTCGCTGCCGAGTCATCCCGAAGTCACCGTTGTCGACGATCCCTATGCAGCTCTCGAGTTGGCCGACGTCCTGTCGTGCTCACTGAATGGGACTGGGATTTCGACCGTGCTCGCCTCCACGATGCCCGGCCGTCACGTGATCGACGGGCGCAATTTGCTCGATCGCTCGCAACTGATTCGCCGCGGGTTCACCTATCGCGGGATTGGTCGCTAGCCGATGTCTCGCGTGGTTGTCGCCGGCGGTGCCGGTTTTCTTGGTTCGCACCTCATCGACCGCCTCCTCGACCGCGGCGACGAGGTCGTGTGCCTCGACAACCTCGTGTCTGGCCGTATCGCCAACATCGAGCATCTGTTCGGACGTCAGGGGTTCACGTTTGTCAACCACGACGTGTCAAACCACGTGTGGGTGCCCGGTGAGGTCGATCAGATCCTGCACCTGGCGAGCCCCGCGTCGCCGATCGACTTCAGCCGCATTCCCATCCAGATTCTCAAGGTCGGGAGTCTCGGCACCCACAACCTGCTCGGGCTGGCTCGGGCGAAGGGTGCCACGTTCCACATGAACTCGACGAGCGAGGTCTACGGCGACCCGCTTGTTCACCCACAACCCGAAACCTATTGGGGCAACGTCAACCCCATCGGTGGTCGGAGCATGTACGACGAATCGAAGCGCTTCGCTGAGGCGCTCACCATGGCCTATCACCGGGTCCACGGCATCGACGTACGTATTGTTCGCACGTTCAATACGTATGGGCCGCGCATGCGGCCCGACGACGGGCGGGTCGTCTCAAACTTCATTACTCAAGCCTTACGGGGCGAGCCGCTGACGATCTACGGCGACGGGAGCCAAACCCGCAGCTTCTGCTACGTCGACGATCAGATTGAGGGCCAGCTTCGTTTGCTCGACTCTGGCTATCAACTCCCGGTCAACATTGGCAACGAACACGAATTCACGATGCTTGAGCTGGCAACGGTCGTTCGGTCCTGTCTCAACAGCGACGTTGAACTCGTCTTCGAACCCCTACCGAGTGACGACCCAACGCAGCGAAAGCCCGACCTCACGGTCGCTCGACGCGAACTTGGCTGGGAACCCACAATCCAGCTCCAGCAGGGCGTCGAAGCAACCGCGGAGTACTTCGCTCGCGAGCTCAACCTCTAGCGACAGCGCATTTGTCGCCGATCGGTGCCAGACTCTCATGGTGACCAAGCGCATCGCAGTCATGGTGGAGCAATTCTGGCATCGGGTGCCAGGGGGAACGGCTCGGGCCACCGCCGAGACCCTTCGGGCGCTCGTTGCACTCGATGACCTCGACATCGTCGGCGTTGCCGCCGCCCATCGGCAATCAGCAGCATCGGCCTTCGCGTCGCCGGTTCCGATCAAACATGCCCGTCTGCCTCGGCCCGTGCTCTATGACAGCTGGCACCGGCTGGGCTTCCCGTCGATCGAACAGGTCACTGGCCCCGTCGATCTGGTTTGGGCCTCAGCGATGGTGCTGCCGCCAGCAACAGTGCCGATTGTGACGACGGTTCACGACCTGGCCTTCCTCGACGCGCCCGAGCGCCTGAGCCGACGGGGTCGTACCTTCTTCCCACTGGCGTGGGAGGTAACGAAAGCACGCTCGACCCTCATCACCTGCCCGAGCGAAGTGGTGGCCGCCGACTGCGAGTCATACGGAATCGATGCGAAGCGCCTTCGAGTCATCCCGTGGGGTGTCACCGTTGATCCCGTCGACCAGGCCAGCATCGACGAGGTGCGCAGTCGATTCGGGCTGCCCGAACGCTTTGTCCTTTGGGTCGGAACGCTCGAGCCTCGAAAATCTGCCGTAGGGCTGATCGCGCCATGGAGCAGATACCCGATGTCCCCGCTCGTCGTCGCTGGCCCCGAGGGCTGGGTACCTCGATGGCGACGGTGTCCTGAAGTCCCTCGGCGACCGGGCCATTCGGGCCAGGTCGATGACGCCGACCTGCGAGCCCTCTACGCCGCGGCTTCGGTCTTTGTGCTCCCGTCGTTTGCCGAGGGCTTTGGTTTGCCGGTCCTCGAAGCCATGTCGCAAGGCACGCCGGTCGTTACCTCCACCGGCACGGCAACGGCCGAGGTGGCCTGCGACGCCGCTATTTTGGTCGATCCAACCGACTCGTCGGCCCTCGCCGCAGCCATCGGGCGCATCCTCACCGACCACGAGTTGGCCAGCGAGTTGGGCGAGCAAGGCCGTCAACAAGCGCTGCGTTGCAGCTGGAAGAGCACCGGCCAGCACTACGCCAAGATTTTTGACGAAGCGATCGAACTCGGCATCTCGGCTCGGTGAGTGCTTCAATCAACCCGAAGACGGTCGGTATCAACCTGCTGTGCTCGTGCCGGGCACGGTCGGTGGGAGCGAAGAGTCAACGGTTCGATCGTTACTCGCCGTCGCCCGCACGCTGCACGACCGGGTCCGACTCCGTGCCTATCTCCGACCAGACCTGATCGAGGCCCACCCGGCATTGGCCGACGAACTGAGCTCGTCGTCGTGCCTGCCGCGTTGAGAAACAAAGCGGCTCGGATTGCTGTCGAAAATACCTGGCTCAGCCTGGTCAGCCGTTCGGACGACCTGATACACCACGCCGGCGGTGCCATTACGTTCACCGGTAGCGGCCCACGTGTCACGACGATCCACGATCTCCAACCACTCGACCTTCCCGCCAACTTCTCGGCCGTGAAGCGCTCGTGGCTCCGGCTCCTGCTCCCACTCACGGTCAAGCGATCGTCGAAAATAGTCGTGCCATCCAACTTCACCGCCGATCGCTGCCGTGCGCTGCTCGGGGCAACCGACGATCAGCTCGTGGTGCTGCCCCATGGGTTTGAGGCCGAGACCGGTGGAAGCGTCCCGAACGCCGTTGCTGGTCGACGTTTCTTACTGTCGCCGGGAATCGCCTATCCGCACAAGCGTCATGGCGATGCCATCAGCGCGCTGGCCAAACTGCGCGAGCTTGGCGTCGGCGATCTTGCCCTGGTGTTTACGGGTCGGCCTCGGAAGCGAACGGCGGCACTCCACGAACAAGCGGCCAAGGCTGGTCTCTGTGATGTGCTGTTCTTGGGGCGGGTTCCCGCTAGCGAGCTCGCTGCGCTCTATCAGGCCGCAGCCTGTGCCGTTCCGTCCGAGTATGAAGGCTTCGGCTATCCGCTGCTCGAAGCGATGGCCAACGGCTGCCCAGTCGTCACCGCGGCAGGGGAGCGGCGGCCGAGGTCGTCGGCGACGCTGGACTCGTCGTGCCGGTCGGAGCGCCCGACCAGCTGGCCTACGCCGTGCAATCGGTTCTGGACGACACGGCGGCCCGCGACCGTCTCGTTGCCGGTGGCCGTCGCCGAGCTGCCGATTTCACCTACGCCGTGAATGGCCTCGGCCTCGCTGCGGTCTATTGTGATGCGCTGGGGATTACCCCTGTCGCATGAACCTACTTTTTCTCTGTCCCCACTTCGAGCCCGACCTTCATGCCGCGACTGGCGAGGTCATGACGCGCCTGGTTCACGCGTTGGGCGATCGCGGCCACACGATCCACGTCGTCACGAGCCTGCCCTGGTACCGCCAACACGACGTTGAGGCCGAGTGGCGGGGCAGGCCGTGGCGTCGCGAGACGACATCGTTCGGAACCGTCACCAGGGTCTGGCCCTTTCCGACGGACAAGGGAAACATTCCAGCGCGCGCGGCGGGATTTGCTGGTTTCAATGCGCTTGTCCTTGGCGCGGCGCTGTCGACACCGAAACCCGACGCAATACTCGCGATGAGTCCACCGATCGTGATCGGCGATGCAGGCTGGCTGGCGGCAAAGCGCTACCGCGTACCGTTCGTCTTCAACGTCCAAGACATCTTTCCCGACGTGGCTGTCGACCTCGGGGCACTCTCCAACAAGCGAGTTATTGCCGCCGCTCGGTGGTATGAGCGGTCCATCTACGCCCGAGCCGACGCCGTCACGGTGCTGTCCCAGGACCAAGCGGCAAATGTTGCCGCCAAGATCCGCCAAGCCGGCGCCGACACGCGCGTTGAGGTGATTCATAACTTCGTCGACCTCGAGCGCGTCACGGTCGTCGATCGGATCAATCCGTTCCGCGCGGCCCGCCGATTGGGCGACGATCTGGTGGTTGGGTACTCCGGCAACGTCGGTCTCTCCCAGTCGTTTGACCTTGTCCGACACGCGGCAGAGGTCTTCGCTGATACGCCCGGTCTTCGCTTTCTCATCAATGGGGAAGGCGCGGCCCGGCCCGCTGTCAACGCGTGGGCCGCCACCATGCCAAACGTGACGGTCGGCGACTTTGTGGCCCGCCACGAGGTCAGCGATGCGCTCGGTGCAATTGATCTTCATCTGATTCTGTTGAAAGCCGGCTTGGCCAAGTCGTCGACGCCGTCGAAGCTCTATGGCATTTTGGCGGCCGGGCGGCCGATCCTGGCCTCGATCGATGAAGGCTCAGAAGTTGCGGCGATGATCGCCGACGCTGACTGTGGCCGATCGATTCCACCCGATGACAAGGACGCCTTCGTGGCGGCCCTTCGCGAGATGCTCGCCGATCGTCAGCTGCTGGCGGCACAAGGAAAGCGGGCTCGGGCCTTCGTCGAAGCGTGGATGACCCCAGAGGCGCAAGCGATGGCGTACGAGAAACTCTTTACCCAGCTGATCGAAGCTGATGCTTAATGCTTGGACAAACAGGCCGATAGTAAAGGGCGATGCCCGCGCCATCGCGTTTTGTGAAGACTCATCAAGGAGAGGTCATGAAAGCTGTTGTACTCGTCGGAGGATTTGGCACCAGGCTGCAGCCACTGACGCTCGCCCGGCCCAAGCAAATGCTGCCGATGAACGGCGAGACGATGCTCGAGCGAGTCTTGGCGAAGCTGGCCGCTGGCGGTGTGGACGAGGCCGTGTTGGCGCTCGGCTATCGGCCAGAGGTGTTCACTAACGCGTTTCCCGACGGCATGATTGCCGGGATCAAAATGCACTACGCCGTCGAGCCTGAGCCGCTCGATACGGCTGGTGCGATTGGCTTTGCCGCCCGAGCCGCTGGCTTCGACGACACGTTCATTGCCGTCAACGGCGACGTACTCACCGATCTCGACATTGGTGAACTCGTGGCCAAACATCGGGAATGGGGCGGCGAGGGCACGATCGCATTGACCCCGGTCGACGATCCGTCACGATTCGGCGTCGTGCCCATCGACGCCGATAATCGAGTAGAGGCCTTCATCGAGAAACCGCCGGCCGACGAAGCTCCCAGCAACTGGATCAACGCGGGTACCTATGTGCTCGAAGCCTCCGTCCTCGACCGGATTCCCGAAGGCGTTCGCGTGTCGATCGAACGCCAAGTGTTTCCCGAGATGGTCGCATCCGGCCGTCTGTTCGCTCTTCAATCGTCGGCCTATTGGGTCGACGCTGGCACCCCGAGAGCTACCTCCAGGTGGCGCTCGATCTGATCGACGGAACGCGCAGCAACGAGTGTGGCATTGATGAGGCCGCAACGATCGATGAGGCCGCCCAGGTCTCGACCTCGATCGTCGGTGCCGGCGGCCCATTGCTGCTGGTGCGGTGGTGCGCAACTCAATGATCCAAGACGGGGCGTCCATCGGCGCCAATGCCACCATCGTCGACTCGATTGTCGGACCACATGCGGTTATCGGTTCGGGCGCGCCGGTTTCTGGTTATTCGGTCATTGGCGACGGCGAGCCTGTCGCGGCGGACAGCAGGCTCGATGGCGTGAAGGTGCCAGCCCCAGCGTCGGCCTAGAGCTGCTCAATCCTGTCGATCGCCAATACGGCACGGCCAAGAAGGTCGCTGAGTTCCTCGTCGACATGGCCCACCACCGCCACTCGAAATGCTCGAGTGGATCAACAAGTGTTTGTGTGACCACGCCAGAGTCGGCGTCGTAGTGAAGTGCTCGGGAGCGCGAGCGCTTGACCGGTGTCGATCGCGTCATACACCTCCCAGTAGGGGAGTAGTGCCTCGATGACTTCTTCGGCCCGCAGACCGGGCTGGGTGGCGTTGCTCGGGTTCGACGTCTCGCAAGATGCTGAGGTTTCGCGCGCCGCCCTCGCCAGGAGTTGAACCCAGCGAAAGGCCTCGTTGCGAACCATGATGCGAAAGGCTCGGGTCGCGACGTAACGGCGATTGGCTCGTCTGGCGCTTCGACGGTCTCGGCCGGATTCAGGAGCCGCTCCCACTCGTCGATGAGGCTCGAATCGACTTGGCGAACAAGAATGCCAAGCCACTCGACGAGGTCGTCGATCTCGTCGGTCTTCGCGTCCGTCGGGGATGTTTTGTGCGAGCCCCTTATAGACATCGGAAAGGTAGCGGAGCACGACGCCCTCGGAGCGCTTGAGTTCGTAGCGTCCGATGAGCTCCTTGAACGTCATTGACTGCTCGTAGACCTCGCGAACGATCGACTTCGGCTTGATGTTGTCTGAACCCACCCACGGATGCTTGACGCGGAACGCGCCGAAGCTCTCGTAGAGCCATTCGTTTGGCATCGGCGGCCGTACCTCGGCGAGCCGATCCATCCGCTCGTCGTAGTCAACGCCAGCCGCCTTGAGTTCGCCGAGCAACTCTTTCTTCGCCAGATTGACTTGGGCCGCGATGATGACGCCGGGCGACTCCAGCACGGCCTCGACGATCGTGAGCGCGTCGAGGGTGTAGTCCTCGGATGCCGGGTCGAGCGAGTCGATGGCCTCGACCGCCCAGAGCGACAGCGGCTGGTGCAGTGCGAACTCGTTCTGGAGGTCAAGCATCACCCGAACGAGACGCCCCTTTTCGTCCGGCTGGTCGAGGACTTCAAGGAGGTCGGCATCGATCAGCGAGCGGTAGATCGAGATCGCGCGCTTGATGTGCGTTCGCTGCTTCCGTGACTCGTGGTTGTTGGTCAGGAGCGTCTTGACCGCCCCGCACCCATTACCAGGACGGTCGAGCAAGGTGAGCACCATCTGATGGTTGACGGCGAAACTCGACTTGATTGGCTCTGGGGCCCCGGTCTTGAGCTTGGTGAACGTGTTCGGTCCAGTGGGCGTAGGCCCGATCTGGCTGCTTCTTCTTGACGAGCTTCTTTTTCTTGGCGTCCGTCGCTGCTTTGTCGGCCGCAATTTCGTTCTCGATTACGTGAGGCGGAGCCTGACCCACACATGACCCTCGTCGTCGAATCCCTTTCGTCCGGCCCGTCCCGCAATCTGGGCGAACTCGCGACAGGAGGATTCGGGTCGAGGTGCCGTCGTATTTGTGCAATTGGGTGAAGAGGACCGAACGGATCGGCACATTGACCCCAACGCCGAGCGTGTCGGTGCCACAGATGATCTTGAGCAGCCCTTGTTGGGCCAGCTTCTCCATCAGCAGGCGGTATTTCGGGAGTAGTCCTGCGTGGTGGACGCCAATGCCGCCCATGACGAACCGGCGGATGTCCTTGCCGATCGGCGAGTCGAAGCGGAAATTGCCAATGGCCTCTTTGACGAGCCCCTTCTCGGTTTTCGACAGCGGATCGAGCGAGAGGTAGCCCTGCGCCGCCTCGGTTGCCTCGCGTTGGGTGAAGTGAACAACGTAGATGGGCGCCCGATCGGTCTCGAGGAGCTCCTCGATCGAGCGGTGGATGGTGGTGCGGCGGTAGTCGAAGTTGAGGGGGACTGGTCGCTGGGCCGACTTCACCAGGACCGTTTCTCGCCCCGTGCGCTTCGTCAAGTCTCGCTCGAAGAACTCGGTTGGGCCGAGCGTGGCCGACATCAGCAAGAACTGGCAGTGCGTGAGTTCAAGAAGCGGGATCTGCCATGCCATGCCTCGTTGGCCGTCGCCGTAGTAGTGAAACTCATCCATGATGACGACGTCGACGTCGGCCGCGTCACCGTCACGGAGCGCCCAGTTGGACAGGATCTCGGCCGTACAGCAGATGATTGGCGCATCCGGATTGACGCTGGCATCGCCGGTGATCATGCCCACTCGGTCGGAACCAAAATCTCGGCACAAGGCAAAGAACTTTTCGGACACAAGCGCCTTGATCGGCGCGGTGTAGACGCTTCGCTTACCCGCAGCGAGCGCGGCGAAGTGGAGCGCAAGGGCGACCGTCGACTTTCCCGACCCCGTAGGGGTGTTGAGGATGACGTTGCTTTCGGCCAGCAGCTCGAAGATTGCCTCTTCTTGTGCCTCGTACAGCGACATGCCTTGCGCGTCGATGAACGAGGTGAAGCCGTCTAGTAGGGCCTCGGGGTCGGGCGCAGGTGGGAGGTAGTGGAGTATGGGCGGCAGCGAATGGGGTGGGGTCGAAGTCATTGGGCTTCCCAGCGGGGCTCGTGTCGGCCGAGCTCGCCGGGATCGATGCAATAACGCGGGGTGATGCCGTCGATACCCCCCAGCGGTGCGACGCGTTGGATGGGGCCCCAGGCGGTGGCCGCCGGCTCAAGAAACCCGATGGGGCTGCTAGCCAGCGGCGTGTCGGTGGGACGGGGCCGCTGTTTCAGCCATTCGGCGGTGCGGGCGAGTGAGACGCGATGCGCCGAACCGTGGCCGGTGTCGAGGCGCTCGGTGACACCGCGCACGGCGGCGGCCGCCATGAGGTAGCCGGTGCCATAGTCGAGCGCCTGAACAGGAAGGGGGGTTGGGCGGTCGGCTCCAGCCCAGGTCTGACCGCTAGCGGCGATGCCCGTGCTCATTTGCACGAGGCTGTCGAAACCGCGGGTGGTGGCCATTGGGCCCGTCCAGCCGTAGGCCGAGTTGCGGACGACGACTACGCCGGGGTTGATGCGCCACAGCGCGGCGTCATCGAATCCGGCCCGATCGAGCGCGTCGCTTCGAAGCGAGGTGATCACGATGTCGGCCTCGCCCAGCAGCTCGGTCAATTGATCGCGTCCAGCGTCGATCGTGAAGTCGATCGAGGCGCAACGTTTGCCGGCCGTCACTAGTGGCAAGACGAGTGGCACTTCTGCGAACCCTGGTGGGTCGATCCGGAGAACAGAAGCGCCGTAGCTCGCAAGGAATTGGGTTGCCGTTGGGCCTGCGATCACACGAGTGAGGTCGAGGACGCGAATCCCGCTCAGCGGCTCGGGTCCCAGCGGAATGGTCCGGGCCCCGCTGGTTGGTGATGTGGTTGTGGCGACGAGCGGCTCGATGGCGACTGCTTGGCCTTGGGCGGAGTGGGACCACCCAGATTCAGACAACATGAATGCAGCTGCCCCAGCGGCGGCCACGACGGCGTGTTGGAGCTCGAGCCCGTTCCAAGACGCCACGGCCGCCGCTACGTCGTCACGATCGGGCGCAACGTCAAGCACGTCACAGACTGCGGTGCGATGGTGGTCGTAGTTTGTGTGTAGCCGGATGAAGCCATCGGCTGTCTGGTAGTCGCCGGCGATTGGGTCCCAGGCCGGTGGCAGCTCCCACCCCGTGGTCTGGAGATGACGCTCGGCCCCAAAGGAGGCGCAGACGTGCGCGACGTCGAGCTGCACCGTTGGTGGCAGCCGGTTGCGTCGCCTCGCATCCAACTCTGCGACGGCGAGCAGTGCCGCCTCGGCGGTGTCAGCGGCGAGGCCAGTGACGTCGAACGCTGACGGGAGGATAGTGCTGGCCGTTGATCGACGGACCGACCGCTCGGCCGCCTCGTCGCCGCCGCAGGCGATCCACGCCTCGTTCATCGGAACAGGTCTTCCTGCGGACTTCGCACGACGTCGCCGACGACCGATCCAGCACCGAACCATTTCGCTTCGACCCCGCGTATCAGGGCGACGGCGATGCCGTCTGACTTGCCCCGAACGAGCTCCGCTGCGCCAGCGAGTTCGTCGACGATGCACACCTCGGTGACATGGAGTTCCCGTCCGCCTGCGTCGTCGGTGCCGCGGAGGTCGAGAATCGGCATGATGCCAGCGCACCCGAGGGCGACGTCGGTGAGCCCCCGTCGCCACGGACGACCAAACGTATCGGCGACGATAATGCCAACATCGACGCCAGTGCGATGGCGAATAGCGTCACGAATTCGGCGGGCCGACCGATCGGAGTCTTCAGGGAGTAGCGCCGCGATTCCGGAACCAACGTTTGAGCGGTCGATGCCAGCGTTGGCGCACACGAAGCCATGCTTGGTCTCGCTGATAATCAGCTCGCCTCGACGGCGGACCACTCGGACCGACTCTTGCAGCACCAGCGGCTTGTGGGCCAGGGGGTCGTCGGCATCGACTTCGACCAATCGACCTTCGGCCTTGGACACGACCTTGGCTGACAACGAGCACGTCGTAAGGCTGAAGCGGCGCGGTGGCCGTGCACGCCTCGATAATCTGACCAGCCAAATCATCGCCGGGAACGACATCAGGAAGTCCGGGGATAGCAATGATTTCGAGGCGACTGGGCATGGACAGTCAGGGTAGTGGGTCCGATGGCCCCGCTCGACTTCGAAACTGCTCAATTCTGCGGTCGACGGGCCGACTGTGGGGTCATGTCTGGAAACATTACGACCCGTGGCGCGTCTGGAACCGGCTGAGGAGCTGGTTCAATCACGTGCGTTTGTCCTGCTGACGGCATTGGCCGTGGCGGCGAGCATAGTGACCTCCGTCCAGTCAGCCGTGGCGGCTGACCTGCATCTTTCCGGTGCGTGGAGTCCGACGACGACGACGGCCGGCGATGTCACCATCACGGTTTCCGGTCCGGGCCTCGTCGCCGACACGATGGGCGCCGTCAATGCCTATTCGAACCCGGCAGTGCCGGGCAACGGCTCGGCGTCCATTTTGTTTCCGACAACCGCCTCGAGTGTCACGTTCACGTTCAGCCGTCCCGTTTCCAACCCCATTCTTCATCTCGACCGACTTGGCGGCTACGGCGGTACCGCAACCAACGGTGTCCGCCTTTCGCTCGCGTCTGGGCTGCCCTCACGAAGCTGAGTGGCGTTGGCCACCTTCTGGTCAGCGGCAGCACGATCTCCCCGTCAATCATTACTGGTCCGCCAATCGCCACCGGTGAATGCAGCACGGTCGCAGGCCAGGGCTCAGCGTGCGGCTCGGTCAGGATTACCGGCACCAACATCACCTCGCTAACGTTCAACACGGTCATGCTGGGCGAAGTCGGCATTGGTGACCTTGTCGAATTCGCTCTGGAGATCCCCGATCTCGATCCACTGGCCGTGAACGACTCGGCCACGATGGCCGAAGGCGGTGCGGCAATCACCATTGGCTGGAGCGGCAACGACACGCTCGCCGACGGAGCGACACTCCAGAGCGTTCAGACCACCTCCGCCAACGGTGGCACCGTCGTCAACAACGGCAACGGCACGTTCTCGTACAAGCCGCTCCCTGCGTTCTCCGGCACCGACACCTTTACCTACACGATCTGCGACAACGATGCGACGCCGTCGTGCTCCACGGCCACGGTGACCGTAACCGTGACCGACACCGGCAATCCGGTTGCGGCGCCCGATTCGGGCCTCGTCGCCTACGGCACGCCTGCGGTTGTCAACTGGATCGCCAACGACACGATGGTCGACCAGGCCGCGCTTTCTACGTTTGACGCCACGTCGGCCAATGGCGGAACGGTTACCAACAACGGCAACGGCACGTTCACCTACGTTCCAGCGCTGAACTTCTCGGGTACCGACACCTTTAACTACACCATTTGTGACGACGACGCGCCGCCGAGCTGCTCGTCAACGGTCGTAACGATGACGGTGCCATTGGCGCCTGCGATCGGTGTGGCCAAAGACGTCGCCTCGGTTTTGGACAATGGTGACGGATCGTTCGACGTTGTCTACAACTTTGTCGTCGAAAACCTCGGCAATGAGCCGCTCAAGAACATCCAGCTGGTTGACAATCTGGCCTCGTCGTTCCCGTCTGGCTACTCGGTTGTGTCACTCACCTCGCCAAATCTGACGGTCAATCCAGGATTCGACGGGGGAGCGAACACCAATCTGTTGTCCGGGACCAACACGCTTGCGTTCTCCGCCACGGCCAGCGCAACGCTTCGCGTTCGGTTTACCCCAACCTCGACCAACACAATCAACAACCAGGCATCGGCCACCGCGAGTGGTTCGAGCACAAACACCCCTGCTGCGGACCTTTCCGATGACGGCGTCGAGCCTGACGCGTCAGGTAACTACATCGCAACAGACCCAGGCGAAGATGACCCAACGCCGCTTTCACCCTCGGACCTTCCCCTCGCACCGGCGATCAGCACAACCAAGTCGTTGTCGTCGTTCGTAGACAATGGTGACGGTACGTTCACCGCAACCTATGGCATCGTCGTTGCCAACAACGGCAACGAAACTCTCGCTGGCGTTCAGATCGCGGACAACCTGGCCGCCGTCTTCCCTGCTGGCTACACCGTCGACTCGTTGACCTCGAGCGACCTCACGATCAACACCGCCTTCGATGGGGCGACGGACGCCAACCTGTTGGCTGGAACTGACTCCTTGCCGTTCGCTGGCTCTGGTTCACTCACGCTCGCCGTCAGCTTCACACCGTCGTCGGCTGCATCGGTCGAGAATCTCGCCTCCGGCTCCGGTACTGGTGTTGCCTCTGCCATCACGACCACCAACGACTCGTCCGTTGGCACGGGCGCGGCGTCATCCCCAAGACCGCGACGGCGAAGTCGATCAACGGTCTCACCGACAATGGCGACGGCACGTTCACGACGTCGTACACCGTCACCGTGGCCAACACCGGCAACGAAGCGCTGACGGCGATCCAGATCACCGACGATCTGGCGGCTAACTATCCTGCGGGCTTCACCGTGTCGTCGATTTCGTCGCCGACCCTGACCCCTAACGCCGTTCAGTGGCGACGGCGACCAGAATCTGCTCGCCGGCACCGACACCCTTGCCGTCGGCGCCCAAGGTTCGGTGTCGTTCGACGTCACGTTCGTACCAACGAGTGGATCGTCGATTTCCAACCAGGCTGTCGGCGCCGGTACCGGCCAAGCATCGCTCGTCACCGCAACGAGCACCTCGACTGTTGGCACGAACCCGACCGACCCGACCAATCCGACTGGTCCAACCCCAACGGGTCCAATTTCGCTCAATCCATCGACTGCGGCCGCCAAGTCGGTTGCTCCGCTTGTCGACAACGGCGATGGCACGTTCACTGCGTCCTACACGATCGCAGTGGTGAATGACGGCAACGAAGCACTCACCGCCGTACAGATCAGTGATGACCTCGCCTCGGCATTCCCCGCTGGGTACAGCGTCGCGAACCTGACCTCTCCGACACTCACGGTCAACGCCGGATTTGACGGTGGTGCCAACCAGAGCCTGCTGGCCGGCTCGGACACGCTCGCGGTTGGCGCATCGGGTCAGGTCACCTTCGATGTCACCTTTACTCCCGTTTCGGCCGCATCGATTGACAACCAGGCAACGGCGTCAGGAACCGGCGTTGCGTCAGGCAATCCAACATCAGCCCTCACCACGGTCGGTACGGATCCGACCGATCCAACCAATCCGACGGGTCCGACCCCGACCGGTCCGATTGCCGTCGTGCCTTCGGTCGGAGCGGCCAAGGCCCTCGACTCAATCACGGACAACGGTGACGGCACGTTCACCGCTACGTACACGATCGCCATTGTAAACAACGGCAACGAGCTGCTCGACACCGTGCAGATCACCGATGTGCTCGTGCCGAACTTCCCTGCCGGCTATGTCGTCAGCGGCCCCGTGTCATCGGACTTCACCGTCAACCCCGGCTTCAACGGTTTTGCTGACATCAAGTTGCTGACAGGCACTGACTCTTTGGCCATTGGTGAACAGGGCTCCGTGAGCTTCGCGGTTACCTACACGCCGACGAGCCAGGCGTCGATCGACAACCAGGCCACGGCATCGGGCACAGGTCACGCGTCCGGCTCGCCTGCGTCGGCTGTCTCGACCGTTGGCACCGATCCGACCGATCCGACCAACCCCACGGGACCGACCCCAACTGGGCCAATTGTGGTCACACCGATTATTGGTGCCGCCAAGGTTGTATCGAACATCGTCGACAACGGCGATGGCAGCTTCACCACCACGATTGGGTTCGTCGTCGAGAACTTCGGAACCGAAGCCCTGACGGGGATCCAACTCCAAGACGACCTGGTTAGCTCGTTCCCACCTGGCTACACGGTCGACAGCATCACCTCCGTTCAGCTGACGGTCAACCCTGGCTTCGACGGCGACGGTGACCAGATGTTGCTGACGGGCACCGACACACTGGCTGTTGGTGCGACAGCAACCCTGGAGCTTGTCACCACCTTCGTCCCGACCGCGACTGCGATTACCAATCAAGCGATCGCCACCGGCACTGGCGCGGTTTCTGCGAACCCAACAACCGACCTTTCGGATGCTGGCTCGGACCCAGACGGTAACGGCAACGGCAACCCGGACGAGGGCTCCGAGAACGAGCGGACACCGATTATTCCCAACCTGAATCCGCAGATCCTGACGGCTAAGTCGGTTGATTCGTTCGTAGACAACGGCGATGGAACGTTCACCACCTCCTACACCGTCACAATCGCGAACGAGGGCAACGAGCTGCTTGACAATGTGCAGATCGTCGATGACCTGACCGGGAACTACCCTGCCGGATTCACCATTGGTGCACCGACGTCAGCATCTCTCACGGTCAACCCGTCGTTTGACGGCGCTGGCAATGCGAATCTTCTGGCCGGCACCGACACGCTTGCCGTTGGTGATCAGGCCGCCGTCAGTTTCACGGTAACTTTTGTCCCGACTAGTGCCAATTCTATTGGAAACCAGGCAGTCGGCAGCGCCACTGGCAACGCTTCGCTGCTCACAACTGCCTCGCCTTCAACCATCGGCACCGATCCGACCGACCCCACGAATCCGACTGGTCCAACCCCAACGGGGCCGATCAACGTCGTACCTGAGGCAACGGTCACCAAGACAGTCGATGCTGTCGTCGACAACGGCGATGGGACGTTTACGACGAGCTACACGGTCAACTTTGCCAACCTTGGCAACGAGCCACTCGCCAGCGTGCAGATCGTGGATGACCTCTCGGCCACCTACCCGGCCGGATTCGCGGTGGCGAACGTTACCGGTTCGGGCCTGACGGCGAACGCCGGCTTCGACGGAGCCGCCGATGTGAGGCTCCTCGACGGGAGTGACTCACTGGCGGTCGGAGCAACGGGAAGCGTGTCGTTCGACGTCACCTTCGTGCCGACCTCAGCGTCTTCGATCGACAATACGGTCGACAGCACGGCAACGGGCGCCACATCAGGCAGCCCGACAATCGACACGTCGACCATCGGTACTGGCCCCATTGGGGTTGTTCCTTCCACGGTCGCCGCGAAATCAATCGACTCGTTCGCCGACAACGGCGATGGCACGTTCACCGCGAGCTACACGATCGTTGTCGCCAACAACGGCAATGAGGCCCTTAACGGGGTGCAGTTGTCTGACGATCTGGCCACCAACTATCCCGCTGGCTACACCGTCAGTGGCCTGACGTCAGCTGATCTGACGATCAACCCTGCCTTTGACGGCGGCGCGACACCAAACCTTCTGGCCGGCACCGATTCGTTGGCCGTGGGCGCAACGGGCAGTGTGTCGTTCGAGGTAACTTTTGTTCCGACCAGCGTTGATCCGATCGCCAACCGGGGCCAGGCGTCGGGGACCGGCGCAGCCTCTGGGGCTGTCGCAACGGATCTCACCACCGTAGGTACCGACCCCACCGACCCGACCAACGTCGCTGGTCCGACGATGACGCCATCGATTCCGCTCGTGCCGGGGTCGACGATCGCCAAGACCGTCGACTCGCTCACCGACAACGGTGATGGGTCGGTCACCACGTCCTATTCGATCGTGGTGACGAACACGGGGAACGAAGCCCTCGCTGGCGTTCAGGTCAGCGACAATCTGGCATCCAACTACCCGAGCGGCTATGTCGTCTCCAACCTGAGCTCGGCCACCTTGTCGACCGACCCTGGGTTCGATGGAAATGGCTCCACCAACCTGCTCACCGGCACCGATGGTTTGGCCGTTGGCACCTCGGCGACGATCACGTTTGACGTGACGTTCATCCCGACAAGCACGACGGCGATCGGCAACGACGCCACTGTCGACGCCGTTGGCGCAGCGTCAACGACACCGACGACGGCAACGTCGTCCGCCGCGACTGCGGGGATCCCGCTAGTGCCAGGTGTTGCGACCGCCAAGAGCCTCGGCTCGCTCGTCGATAATGGCAACGGCAGCTTCACCGCCACGTTCGCGATCACCGTGGCGAACAACGGCAATGAGGCACTCACCTCCGTCCAGGCGACGGACAACCTTGCCGCCGTCTTCCCGGCCGGGTACGTCGTCGACTCGGTAACCTCCGCCGACTTCGCCGTCAACCCTGCCTTCGATGGTGGTGCTACGGCCACCTTGCTCGATGGCACCGACACGCTTGGGTTTGGGGCTAGCGGAACGGTTTCGGTTGTCGTTACCTTCACTCCCACCAGCACCTCATCGATCACCAATACCGCGACAGGTTCGGCCATCGGTGCCGTGTCCGCGGCTCCCGCCACCGACGACGGCACGGCTTCCACCGGAGCGATCTTGGTCCTGCCCGGCGTCGCGACGGCCAAGGCGTTGACTGGCATGACCGACAATGGCGACGGCACGTTCACCACCTCATACACCGTCTCGGTAGGCAACCTCGGCAACGAGGCGCTCACCGGTGTTCAGATCACCGATTCGCTGGGCGGCAACTATCCGGCTGGCTACAGCGTCTCCGGGATCACGTCGCCTACGCTCACGATCAACGGCTCGTTCGATGGTGATGCCGACCAGAACCTTCTGGCTGGCAGCGACTCGCTCGCCGTCGGGGCTCAGGCATCGGTCTCGTTTGACGTGACCTTCACGCCGACGAGCACCGCCTCGATCGACAACAGCGCCACCGCCAACGCCATCGGCGCAGCGTCCGGCAGCCCGGCGACCGACGTGTCGTCGATTGGCACTGACCCAACCGACCCGACGAATCCGACTGGCCCAGTGCCGACCGGACCCATTCCCGTGGTGCCTGCGGCCGCAGCCGCCAAGTCCGTCACCCCCTTGACGGACAACGGCGATGGAACATTTACGGCCGACTACACCGTCACCATTGCGAACACGGGCAACGAAACGCTCACCAGCGTCCAGGTCACCGACGACCTGGCTACCAATTTCGCCCCGGGTTACGTTGTGTCTGGCATCTCGTCAGCCGATCTCAGCGCCAACCCGTCGTTCAACGGTGGTGCCGATCAGAACCTGCTCGACGGCACCGACTCGCTTGCGGTCGGCGCCCAGGGAACGGTGCAGTTCTCGGTTACGTTCACGCCCGTCAGCGCATCGTCCATCGACAATCAGGCCGAGGTAACTGGCACCGGCGGCGTCACGGGCACGCCGACCAGCGCGGTCTCCACGGTCGGCACCGACCCGACCGACCCGACCAACCCAACCGGACCGACGCCAACCGGCCCCTTGGCCGTCGCCCCAGGGGCCGCTGCCGCCAAGGCCGTTGCCCCGCTCGTCGACAATGGTGACGGCACGTTCACTGCGTCCTACACCGTCACGATCGCCAATACTGGCAACGAGGTGCTCAACAGCGTCCAGATCACCGACAATCTGGCGGTCGACTTCCCCGCTGGATTCGTGGTCACCAATCTGGTCTCACCAAACCTGACGGTCAATCCGGCCTTCAATGGCAGTGGCGACACTAGCCTGCTCACCGGCACCGACTCACTGGCCCTCGCCGAGCAAGGCGCCGTCTCGTTCGACGTGACGTTCACGCCGGTGTCCACGTCACCAATCAACAATCAGGCGATCGTCTCTGGTTCGGGTGCTGCGTCGGGGACGCCTACCTCGGCAACGTCGACGATTGGTACCGACCCAACTGATCCGACCAACCCAACAGGTCCAACACCAACCGACCCGATTGCGGTCACCCCGCTTGTTGGTGCGGCGAAGACCGTATCGAATCTGGTCGACAACGGTGACGGCAGCTTCACCGTGACAATGACCTTCGTGGTCGAGAACTTCGGCAACGAGGCGCTGACGAATATCCAACTCGAGGATGATCTCGTCACGGGCTTCCCAGCTGGCTACGTCGTCAATAGCGTCTCGTCGGGCAGCCTCACCGTGAACCCCGCATTCGATGGTGACGGCGACCAGCTCCTGCTCGCTGGCACCGATCAACTAGCGATTGGGGCGACGGCCTCGGTCGACGTCGTCGCCACCTTCGTGCCGACGTCGACCCCGATCGTCAACCAGGCAATGGCCACGGGTTCCGGTGTGGTCTCGGGCAATCCGACGAGCGACCTGTCTGATGCCGGCTCTGACCCAGACGGCAACGGCAACGGTAACCCCGACGAAGCAACAGAGAATGAGCCAACACCAGTTATCCCGAATCTGAACCCGCAGGTGCTGACGGCAAAATCGGTTGATTCCTTGGTCGACAACGGTGATGGCTCGTTTACGACGACCTACACCGTCACGATCGCAAACGATGGTAACGAGCTGCTCAACGCCGTGCAGATCATCGACGATCTCGTCACGAACTACCCCGCTGGCTACACCGTTGGTGCTCCAACGTCAGCTGACCTGACCGTGAATCCGGCCTTCGATGGCAATGTCGACCAGAATCTGTTGGCGGGAACCGACTCGATCGCCATCGGCGACCAGGCGTCGGTGAGCTTCACGGTCACCTTCGTGCCGACCGCAGCAGCATCAATCGACAATCAGGCCATCGCCAGCGCGACGGGCAATGCCTCGCTCGTGACGACGGCCTCACCATCGACCACCGGCACCAACCCGACCGATCCAACGAACCCGACTGGACCGACCCCAACGGGGCCAATCAACGTCGTGTCCGACATGAGCGTGTCGAAGACGGTTGACAGCCTCGTCGACAACGGCGATGGCTCCTTCACTGCGACCTACACGGTCACGGTCACCAACGCTGGCAACGAGGCGCTGGCCTCGGTGCAGGTAACAGATGACCTCGCCGCGACCTTCCCGGCCGGATACACGGTGAGCACACCGACGTCGACCGGGTTGACGCCAAACGTCGCGTTCGATGGTGCTGGCGAAAAGAACTTGCTTTCGGGCAGCGATTCGCTGGCGGTTACGGCTTCTGGCTCAGTCACCTTTGGTGTGACCTTTGTGCCAGTCTCGCCGGCCTCGATCGACAACACGGTCGACGCTGGCGGCACGGGAGCAACCTCTGGGTCACCTGCGTCCGCGACGGCAACCGTCGGTAGTGGCCCCATCGCCGTCGTGCCTTCAACGGTCGCGGCCAAGTCGATCGCCGGATTCGTCGACAATGGCGATGGCACATTTACGACGAGCTACACGATCGTCGTTGCCAACAACGGTAACGAGGCACTCAACAACGTGCAGATCGTTGACGACCTCGCGACGAACTATCCGGCTGGCTACACCGTGGCCAACCCTGCCTCCGCTGATTTGTCCGTCAACCCCGCATTCGACGGTGGCGGCGATCAGAACCTGCTTGCAGGCACCGACAGCCTGGCCGTCGGCGCAACCGGCACGGTGTCGTTCGATGTCACCTTTGTGCCGACCAGTTCGGCATCCATCGCGAACCGTGGTCGGGCCTCTGGCACCGGCGCGGCATCTGGCACGGTCACAACGGACCTGACCACGATCGGGACCGATCCAACGGACCCGACGAACCCCGTCGGGCCAACAATGACGCCAGCGATCCCGTTGGTGCCCAGCGTCGCCGTGGCGAAGTCATTCGACCAGCTAGTCGACAATGGCGACGGAACGTTCACCGTCGACTATTCCGTCGTCATCGAGAACACCGGTAACGAGAGTCTTGCTGGCGTCCAGGTGGTCGACGATCTGGCCAGCAACTTCCCCGGTGGCTACACCGTTAGCGGGCTGACGTCGCTGACACTAGGTGTTGATCCGGCGTTTGACGGCAACACGAGCCAAAACTTGCTGCTGGGCAGCGACAGCCTGGCGGTCGGCGACCGAGGCACCATCAAATTCTCGGTCACCTTCTTGCCTGCGAGCACCGCCTCGATCGGAAACCAGGCCGTCGCTTCGGCAACCGGCGCCGCCTCGAGCGCCGGTGACGGCCACCTCGACCGTCGGGACCGATCCGGCCGATCCAGTGAACCCTACTGGTCCGACACAGACTGGTCCGATTCCGGTCGTCGCCACCATTGGCGCTGCGAAGTCGGTGGGTGCGCTCATCGACAATGGTGATGGCACGTTCACCACCAGCTACACAATTGCAATCGCCAACGAGGGCAACGAATCGCTCTCGTCCGTACAGATCAGCGATGATCTCGCGGCTGGCTATCCGGCCGGCTACACCGTCAGCAATCTGACCTCGGCCGACCTGACCATCGACCCGGCCTTTGACGGCGGCGTCAACACCAACCTGCTGGACGGAAACGACAGCCTGGCCGTTGGCGCATCGGGCAGTGTTTCCTTCGACGTCACCTTCATCCCCACCAGCGGCGACCCGATTGACAATCAGGCGCTTGCGACTGGCACGGGCGATGTCACGGCGACCTCGGCCTCGATGCTGACCTCGGTCGGTACCGATCCGACGGACCCGTCCAATCCAACTGGCCCAACGCCGACTCCGGCGATCCCGCTCGCACCGTCGGTGGCGGCGGCGAAGGCCTTCGGAGGCATGCTCGACAACGGTGACGGTACGTTCACGACGACCTATTCGGTTGCGATCGCCAACGACGGCAACGAGACGCTCAACTCGGTGCAGATCACCGACGATCTCGCCAGCAACTACCCGGCCGGCTATTCGGTCACGAACCTCGCTTCATCGACGTTTACCGTCAATCCAGGATTCGATGGGGGAGCAGACAAGAACCTGCTCGCTGGCGTCGACACGCTAGCCGTCGGTAGCCAGGGGACCGTTTCGTTCGAGGTGGTCTTTGTGCCCGCCGGTTCCACGGCGATCGATAACCAAGCCGAAGCGTCCGGCGTTGGCGTGGCCTCAGGCGCGACCGCCACGGCCCTGTCGACCGTTGGCACCGATCCGCTCGATCCTGCGAACCCAACCGGCCCGACGCCAACTGGTTCCATCGGCGTGGTGCCTTCTGGTGCAGCGTCGAAGTCTGTTGACGCACTGACCGACAATGGTGATGGCACCTTCACCACCACCTACACGGTGTGGATCGCCAACGACGGCAACGAGGCCCTGAGCTCGGTGCAGATCCGCGACGATCTTGCCACGAACTATCCGGCTGGCTTCACCGTGAGCAACATCACGTCGCCAACCCTGACGCCGAACGCCTTGTTCGACGGTGACACCGTGACGAGCCTGTTGGTCGGAACCGACACGCTCCCCGTCGCCGGTTCGGCGTCGGTCTCGTTCGACGTAACCTTCTTGCCAACCTCGACCGACCCGATCGACAACCTTGCCACCTTCACCGGTGCGGGGCTCGCCTCTGGTGCGGCCATCTCGGAGGACACGACCGTCGGTACGATTCCGACCGCCACCTCCAACCCAACTGGCCCGACCTCGACGGGGTCGATCCCGGTGGTTCCAGGATCGGCTGCGGCCAAGGCTGTGGCGCCCCTCGTTGACAATGGTGACGGTACGTTCACTGCGAGCTACACCGTGACGATTGCTAACAACGGCAACGAGTTGCTGAACGGCGTCCAGATCACCGATGATCTGGCCTCCAATTTTGCGCCCGGCTACACCGTGAGCAACCTGGCGTCGGCGACATTGGCGACGAACCCGGGCTTTGATGGCGATGGCGATCAGAACCTGCTCTCGGGCGTTGACACGCTGGCAATCGGCACCCAGGCGGTAGTGACATTCGACGTCACCTTCACGCCGGTTTCGATCGCCTCCATCCCGAACCGCGCGTCGGTCTCTGGCACGGGCGATGTCTCAGGCGATGGCACATCTGCCCTCTCCACCGTCGGTGTTGATCCGACCGACCCAGCCAACCTCGTTGGCCCCACCCTCACGACCGCAATGCCGATCACGTCCTCCGGCGCAGCGGCGAAGGCCGTCGACGCATTGGTCGACAATGGCGACGGAACGTTCACCACGAGCTACACCATTGTCGTTGCCAACAACGGCAACGAACGGCTGAACAACATTCAGATCAGCGACGATCTGGCAACCGCCTACCCGGCTGGTTACACGGTCAGCAACCTCACTTCTGGCACACTCAGTGTCAACAGTGGCTTTAACGGCGGACTCGATACAGCGATCCTCGACGGCAGCGACACTCTCGCCGTCGGAGCATCAGGCTCTGTCTCGTTTGATGTCACCTTTGTGCCAGCGTCGACGTCGCCGATCAACAATCAGGCGACCCTTACCGGCACGGGCGACGTAAGCGGCTCGGGCGTCTCGGTCACTACCTCAGTCGGTAGCAATCCGCTCGACCCAGCCAATCCGGTTGGCCCAACGCCAACTCCGGCGATACCCGTGGTTCCGGCCGTTGCTGCAGCCAAGGCTGTCGACCCGGTCGTCAACAACGGCGACGGCACATTCACGGTGTCGTACACGATCGCACTAGCGAACAACGGCAACGAGGTACTCGACTCGGTCCAGATCAGCGATGATCTCGCGTCGAACTTCCCCGCTGGCTACGTCGTCAACAACATCGTGTCAACGTTGACCGTGAACGGTGCGTTCGATGGCTCGGCCAACCAAAACCTCTTGGCTGGCACGGACAGCCTTGCGGTGGGCGAGAGCGCATCGGTGAGCTTCGATGTCACCTTCGTCCCAACCTCGTCGGCACCGATCAATAACCAGGCTGTGGCGAGCGGTACCGGTCGGGCATCGAGCGCCGGCGACGGCACCGACGACGGTCGGCACGGATCCGACGGATCCGGCGAACCCGTCCGGTCCAACCGTGACTGGAGCCGATCGTTACGACGGCCGGGCCGGACTTGCCGCCAAGGCCACCGACGATCTGGTCGACAATGGCGACGGCACGTTCACCACGTCATACAGCATTGCGATTGCGAACGACGGCGACGAAGCCCTCGATGCAGTCCAGACTCAGCGATGACCTGGCAAGCAACTACCCCGCTGGCTACGTGGTGAGCGCCGTGGTCTCGTCGACCCTGGCGATCAACCCCAGCTTCGACGGTGGTGCCAACCAGAACCTTCTGCTCGGTACCGATTCGCTCGCTATCGGCGATATTGCCAGCGTGAGCTTCGATGTCACGTTCACCCCGGTGAGCACCGCATCTATCGGCAATCAAGCCGAATTCACCGCAACCGGCAGGGCATCAGGCTCGTCGATCTCGGTCCCGACGACCGTTGGCGGTAACCCAACCGACCCGACCAACCCGACTGGCCCCACGCCAACCGGTCCAGTCGAGCCGCATTCGGCGATCGGCGGGGCAAAGAACCTTGATTCACTCGTCGACAATGGCGACGGCAGCTTCACGGGTGCCTACACGTTCACTATCGAGAACCTTGGATCTGAGGCCGTGGACAGTGCGTTCAGCTCAGCGATGCGCTTGTCGATCAGTTCACCGGTGGATTCAGCATCGATGCGCTGACCTCGGCTGCGCTGACTGTCAACCCTGGCTTCAACGGCACGACCGACCAAGATCTCTTGGCTGGTACTGACAGTCTGGCTCCCGGCGCTTCGGCCACCGTCTCGCTGACGGTGACGTTCACGCCCGACTCGGCCACGGTCGAAAATCAGGGCACCGTCACCGGCGTCGGTAGGACGTCGGGCAAGGACCTGACCGATATCACCGACAGCGGCCTCGACGCGGACGCTGATGGCGACCGCGACCCGGGCAGCGCGGTGAAGGGCGACCCGGACGTCCACGGTACCGGCGTTGAACCCGACCGCCGGCGTAGCAAAGGCGTACACCGGCACGACCGGATAACGGCGACGGCACCTTCACCGTCGGCTACACGATCACGGTTGGTGCGTATGCCAACGAGAACATCGACAACCTCCAGGTCGTCGAAGATCTCGCGGCGAACTTCCCCGCTGGCTTCACGATTGCTGGGCTGACGTCGGGCACGTTCTCGGTCAACCCCGATCTGACGGAACCACCGACCTCAACCTGCTCGACGGCACGGACTCGCTCGTGGTGGGCGCTTCCGGCTCGACCGACCTCGCCGTGCGGTTCACCCCCGTTAGCGTCGACCCCATCGGTAACTCGGTTGTTGCCAATGGTGTTGGCTCAATCACGGGCACCTCAACGAGTGACGCTTCAGCTGACGGTCTCACCCCCGACCCTGACGGCAGCGGCTCACCGACCGAGGAGGGCATCACCACAACGCCACCGTTCAGCGTCACACCAGTGATCGTGGCGGCCAGCGCCTCGACTCCTTGGTCGACAACGGCGACGGCACGATGACCACGACCTACACCGTCTCACCAATACCGGCAACGAGGTGCTGTCTGGTGTCCAGATCACCGATCAAGTTGAGCGGCCGCCACCAGCGGGCTACACGGTGTCGGGTGTGACTGTCTGACCTCACGGTCAACGCTGGCTTCAACGGATCGACCAACACCAATCTGCTGACCGGTGCCGACAATCTGGCTATTGGGGCGCAGGGATCGGTGGCGCCGTTCGCCGTCACGTTCGTGCCGGTCTCGGCCGCCTCGATCGACAACCAAGCCGTCGCCATGGGAACTGGTAGGGTTTCCGGCGGAAACACCACGGCCCTGTCATCGGTCGGCTCCGACCACGTGATCCTCAGCGATCCAGTCGGCCCAACCCCAACTGGTCCGATGCCGCTGGCTCCAGCCAGCCGCTCGGCCAAGTCACTCGAGTCCCTGGTCGACAACGGTGACGGGACGTTCACGACAAACTACGTCATCTCCGTCACCAACACCGGCAACGAAGCATCTCCGTTGGACTCCAGGTCACCGACGACCTGGCGTCGAACTACCTGCCTGGCTACACGGTCAGCGGCTTGGCGTCGCTGTCGCTGGCCATCAATGCCAGCTTCGACGGTGGACTCGATCAGAATCTGTTGGTCAGGCACCACGCCGTTGGCGGTCGGCGAAACAGGCAAGATCCGTTACGCCGTCACCTTTACCCCGGTGTCGGTCGACCCGATCGACAACCTGGGTATCGCTAGTGCACCGGTGGAGCGAGTGGCCAACCGGCCGTCTCGACTACGACGATCGCGACCAATCCGACCGACCCAACCAACCCCCGTTGGGCCCACGTCAACCGGTCCATTCTGCTGGCACCACAGGCTGGTGCGGCGAAGCAGGTCGATGGCGCCGCTGTCGGCCAACGGTGACGGCACCTTCTCGGTGACGTTCCGATTCACGATCGAGAACCCGGGCAATGAGCCTGTGACCAACGTGCAGCTCAACGATGAGCTGAGTGCCTTCGGCGATGATGTCGTCGTCAACTCAGTGACCTCGAGCGACTTCGTCGTCAACCCGGCCTACAACGCGGGGCCGATGATGCACTTCTGGTCGGCACGGACAGTCTGGCCGTTGGTCAAAGCGGCATTGTCCGCATGACGCTGACGTGGACACCGGATGCCGGCTCCACCGATAACCAGGCTTCGGCGACGTCAACCGGTGTGATCAGTGGGGACGCCTCGAGCGACCTCTCAACCAACGGTGCGAACCCGGATCCCGATGGCAACGGCACGCCCGATGAGGAAGGCGTTACCAAGGTCACGCCACCATTCAAGGCAGTCGTGGCTGGCGCTGAAGTCGGTCGTTGACTGGAAGACCAACGCCAACGGATCAGTAACGGTCCGCTACACGATCCGCCTCGGAACGAGTCAAACCAACCAATCAACAAGATCCAGGTGAAGGATGACGGTGCCCAGCTGGGTGAAGTCCTGACGGCCAGGTCGTTGCCACCGCGACAACCTGACCGCCAATGCCTCCTTCGATGGTTCGTCGGACATTACCTTTGGCTGGTACCACTCGCTCGCTCAGGGCGAGGAAGGTTGGGTCACGGTCGACTTTACGGTCTACGCAAAGGCGAAGACGCTCGAGAACGTCGCCCAGGTCCTGGGCTCTGGTCTCTACAACAACGTGTCGGCCACCGCCGCAACAACCGTTGGCACCTCGCTGCCTGGCGCAGGTTGGCGGGCCGACGCCGCTCGAGCTCGATGGCTCGTCGATCGGCGGCGTGGCCTGGGAAGATACCGCTAACCTCAACGGCATCTATGATGCTGGCGAACCGCTGCTGCCTGGTGTGACTGTCGTTCTCCTGCCCATCCAGGGTGGCGAATGGGACCATGCCTGGCCAATCGGTCCGGACGGCAAGCGCGGGAAAGGCCGCCAGCGCGCGACCGCAGTCACGGACGAGAACGCCGCTACTACTTTGGCCCACTACCCGATGGCAACTATCGCATCGAGTACGTGAGTGAGAACGGCAGAATGATCACGCCGAAGGTGAATCGTGGTAACGACGATTCGGTCGACAGCGACTTCGACAGCGGAACCAGGAAGACGGCCGTTCTACGGATCGTCGACGGTTCGCTCGAATGCGCCCGACCTATGTTCAGACTCGAATCGGTATCGATCGGATTTCGCACTGCGGCTCCAATGCCGGTAGCGGCACACCGTCCACCGGACCAAGCCAGAATGGTGGCGGCGCCACCGGCCTGTGCCAACGGCGGCCGCCCGACTACCCTGGCGTTCACCGGCTCGACGACTCGCCCATCATCGGCCTCGGTGTTGCGCTCATGGCCATTGGCTGGTTCATGATGGTCGCCACCCGGCGCCGTGAAGAGGACGAAGAAGAGGTCGTTGGCGCTAGCTAGCCAACGCACGCGGCGCTGCTGCTGCGTCATCCACCGTTGTCATGATGGTCGGGATGGCGCGGCAGCGAACGCCAAGCGCTTCAACGGCGGGGACGAGCGCGGCATCTTGGGTGTCGATCAACAAGGTGCCGGTGAATGCTCGATACCACTCGGCCACGCCAACGACCGACAGACTCTCGGCCAAGTTCAGTGAGTAGTCGGTCGGCCGGGCCTTCCTTCTAGGCCCGTCCACCCAGGATTGGCGAGACAGCAACGACGTCGTCGCGGCGTTCGACAAGCACGTCGCGCACACCGGGGACCGCGAGCACCGGGTCGATGGAGACGATGGGATTAGACGGAGCGATGATGATGCGCTCTGCCGTTTGCAAGGCCTCGATGACGCCCGGCGCAGGTGTTGCGGTGTCGGCGCCGTCAAAGCGCACGCCGGTCACGGGCACGCTTTGCTGATGGCCGACGAAGTATTCTTGGAAGCTCAGGTCGCCGTGTTCGACCGTGGACAACACGGTGCCAACACGATCATTGGTGACGGAAGCAGACGGAGCGGCAGCGACCAGGCGGCAAACGATCTCGGCGGGTGACCTCAGCCAACGTTGCTCCCTGAGAGAGGCGCTGGCTACGGAAGAGGTGCGTGCCAAGATCGCGGTCGCCGAGGCTAAACCAGTCCCTGCCGCCATAGCGTTTGAGCATGGTCATGGCTTGCCATGACTCGCCTTCAAGACCCCAGCCGCGCTCAACACTTACCTCGTTGGCGAGGGTGTAGGTGATGGTGTCGAGATCGGGTGAAATCGACAAGCCGTGGAGCACCATGTCGTCGGCCACGTTGACAATGCCGACGAGTCGCTCGGCGGACACGACACGCACCATGCCGCGAAGCAGTCGGGCGGCCCCAACGCCGCCGCACAGGACGACGATCGGTTGCGTCACCGGGCTGCGTTTTGGCGGGCCACGAGCTCGAGATCGCTTTCGACCATCATCGCCACGAGTTCGGCGAAGGTGGTCTTTGGCTCCCAGCCGAGCTGGTTCTTGGCTTTTGCCGGATCGCCGATGAGTAGGTCGACCTCGGCCGGGCGCATGAAGGCCTGATCCTGCACCACATAATCGTGCCAGTCGAGATCGACATGCTCGAATGCCAGTCGACAGAACTCTTCGACCGAATGGGTTTCGCCGGTCGAGATAACAAAGTCCTCGGCCGTTTCTTGCTGCAGCATGAGCCACATCGCCTCGACGTAGTCGCCAGCAAAGCCCCAGTCGCGTTGTGCGTCGAGGTTGCCGAGCCGGAGCTCATTGGTGAGGCCGAGCTTGATGCGGGCCACGTGGTTGGTGATCTTGCGCGTCACGAACTCGAGGCCCCGGCGAGGGCTCTCGTGGTTGAAGAGGATGCCACTGGTGGCGTGGAGCCCGTAGCTCTCGCGGTAGTTGACCGTGATCCAGTGGCCGTAGAGCTTGGCCACGCCATAGGGGCTGCGGGGGTAGAACGGTGTGTCCTCGGTCTGGGGAACCTCGACGACCTTGCCGAACATCTCCGACGACGAGGCCTGATAAAATCGGACGTCGGCGTTGACCTCACGGATCGCGTTGAGCAGGCGGGTGGCGCCGAGGGCCGTGATCTCGCCGGTCAACACCGCCTGTTGGAACGAGGTCGCCACAAACGACTGAGCAGCCAGGTTGTAGACCTCGTCGGGCTTCGTGGTGCGGACGACGTCGATGAGCGACATCTCGTCGAGGAGGTCGCCCTGGACAATCTGGATGTCGTCTTGGATATGCGCGATGCGCTCGAAGTTGAGGGTGCTCGAGCGTCGCACCATGCCCGCAACCTCGTAGCCCTTCTCCAGAAGGAGTTCTGCGAGGTAGGAACCGTCTTGTCCGGTCAGCCCGGTGATTAGTGCTCGGCGAGTCATGTCATCTCCAGAAAAAGAAGTAGATCCGCAATGTAGTGGTATCGGGGGCGGAATCCTTGGGCGGATTGCCTGTGGCGACTAGGTCTCCGGCGCCTGCATTCGAGCGTCACGAAGGACTTCCGCCAGGGTTTGGCGCAGGGAGAAGGTCGGTGTCCAACCGGTGGCGTCGCGCAACTTGACTGCACTCCCACGATGGACGGGAAGGTCGATGGGGCGAATGAGCGCCTCGTCGACGTAGGTCGTGATGTCGACCGTCGACTGCTTGATGAGCTGATCGAGGACATCAGACATGGCGACGTCAACACCAGTACAAATATTGTATGTCTCGCCACTCACGCCCCGCTCGGCGAGTAGGCGATAGGCCCGCACGACATCGCGAACGTCGGTCAGGTCACGCCGGGTCGAGAGGTCGCCGTGGCCGAGCGAGCCGCCGCCGGCGCGCTCGCATGCTGCTATTTGGGCCGCGAACGACGGAGCCACGAACCCGGGGCCTTGCCCAGCGCCCAGGTGGTTGAACGGGCGGGCGATGACAACCTCTTGGCCCCAGCCGAGGTGGGCCTGTCTGGCCACCGCTTCGGCCGCCTCCTTGCTCATCCCGTAGGGTGAGCGGGGTCGGACAGGGGAGCGTTCGGTCAACGGGAGTTCGTCGGGTCGAACAAGGCCATAGATGTCGGCGCTCGACACGACAATCGTGCGGCCGACGTTCATGATCCTCGCCGCGTCGAGCACATGGAGCGTGCCGCGAGCGTTGACGTCGAACGCCGTAAGTGGGTTTTGCCAGGACGCGCCGACATCGCTCCATCCAGCGAGGTGGTAGACGACGTCGGGCCGCTCGTGCTCAAAGAGATCGAGCCACCCTTGGTGATCGAGTAGGTCAGGGCCAGACCCTCGGTCGATAAGTACGAAAGTGTCGCCCTCATCCTGCAAATGGTGAGCGAGATGGGGGCCTACAAACCCCGCCGCCCCGGTGACAAGCGCCTTCATTGACAACTCCGCATGCTGAACATCGGCCATGTTCGAAGAGAGGGTCGACCTTACTCCGAACCGGCCCCGAACAGCGGGATCATCTGTCCCGGTAAACGCGTCGCCAGCATCGGCAGCCTGACCACACTCGCGTCGCGGGCGGGGTAGTCTGTGGCCCTCGTTATGGGAACTCCAACCGACCCAACTTCGCCGAACTCGTCGACGACGCGACCATTGCCATCGACGACGATGCCGTGGTTGCGAGTGCTGACGCGACGTCGACCATCGACGAACCCGTCGCCCCGGCGGTGGTCGCCGTCATCGTCACCTCAAACCCAAACGATGGCTTTGAAGAATGCCTGCAGTCGATTATCGACCAAGACCGAGCGTGTCCGTCGTTGCTCGTTATCGATGCTGGCAGTGATGAACCGGCTGCCGACCGCGCCGCCCTCATCGCGCCCTCTGCTTTCGTCCATCGTCTGGCCAACAATCCGGGGCGAGCGGCGGCCGCCGACCAGGCGCTCGAACTCGTTACTGGCGCCCAGTTCCTCTTGTTCTGCCACGACGATGTCGTTCTCGAATCACACGCCGTCTCGGCCATGGTCGAAGAAGTGTTCCGCTCCAACGCGGGCATCGTTGGTCCGAAGATTGTCGACTGGGACGATGCTCGTCGGCTGCGCCACGTCGGCATACTGGACCGATTCGGGGTCCAGGTCGACCTCATTGAGCCGGGCGACTTCGACCAAGAACAATACGACGTCGTTCGCGATGTCTTCGTCGTGCCGAGCGCAGTGTCCAATTTGTCCGGGCCGATCTCTTCCGGGCCTCCATGGTTCGATCGAGGCCAGCCGAAGTTCGGCGACGATCTCGACCTGTGTTGGCGTTGCCTACGTTGCTGGAGCTCGTCATGGTCGTGCCGAAGCGCCGTGGCTCGACATCGGGCTGAAGAACTCGTTGGTGTATCGGTCGACGATCGTCGGCGATCCTCGCCCGCGTCGGCTCCGCACCCTGCTCATCACCGGTTCGCGCTCGACGCCTGTGCGGTTCCTGCCACTGATGCTCATCCTTGGTCCTGCTGGAGAGCCTCTACCCATACTGGCCGGTCGACGCCGCCAGGCCGTCGACGTAATCGGTGCCATTGGATGGAACATCAGCCACCTCGGCGACATTCGAACCCGTCGCAAGGCGTTGGCCGCAATTCGGCAGATTCCCGACAGCGAGGTTCGGGCCCTGCAGGCTGGCGGGTCCGCCCGAGTGTCGTCCTTTCTGCGCAACCAGCTCGGCGGCTCGCAGGGCAAGGTGCTCGGGTTCTTCGGCGGTGCGAAGCTCACTCTCGATGAAGACGACGCGGGAATTGTCCGCGACGGATTCCTGCTGCTGAGTTTCACCAGCCTGATGATCCTGTTCGGCAGTCGGCATTTGTTGACTCGCGCCATTGAGCCTGTCGGTCTCATCCCCGATCTCCAGGCCGGCGCCTTCTCCGAATGGTGGGGCGGCTGGCGCGGGGTTGGTGTTGGCGGTGCTGGCCATGCGCCAACAGCACTCATCGTGCTCAGCGTGGTGAAGACGGTGCTCTTGGGCAGCTGCGTGACCGCTGTTCCGGATTGTGCTGGTTGTGGGCCCGTTCATCGCTGGTTCATTCGGGATGTGGCGCCTGGTTCGCCCATTCGGGAGTCATCGGGCTGCGGGCGCGTCAACCATGGTCTACGTCTGCACCCCACTCATTCCCGCCATCATGGCCAATGCCCGCTGGGATGCCCTCGTCATTTGGGCTGCCGCGCCATTCTTGCTTGTCACTCTTCCGGGTGCAGGGCGCCCAGCCGTTTGGGTCGCGGCCAGACAGCGCCGGTGCGGGCGTGGTGCCACGCGAAGCCGGGGTTCGACTGGTTCGCTGGGGTCTGTTGGTCGCCTTGATCGCCACGTTCGTTCCTGCCGTGGTGGTCATTGCGTCGGGGCCTTGCTGGTCGTCGGTCACGCATCCTCCTCGCTCGGCCAGCTGGTGTTGCTCGACTCGTGATCGCGGCGGTCGTGGCCGTCGTGTCTCCAGCGGCCCTCCATATCCCGTGGTCCTATGACGTGTTGGCGAAAGGATCATGGTCGTGGCTGGTCGGACCAAACTCCGCCTATGCCAACTTCGACTCGATGGCCGACCTTGTTCGGTTCGCCCGGACCCGCGGCCTGTCGCTTCTCGCCATTGGCGTCTTGCTCGCGGCTGGCGTGGCCCTCGTGGTTGGCCGAGGGCACCGGTTCGATGCTGGCGCCACCGGCTGGATTGTGGCAACGGTGGCTTTGTCATGGTGTGGGCGGGCGACGCGGCGGATCGGCGTCGATCTACCGGCGCCCGAGCTCGTCCTTTGCCTTCTCGGCCGCTGGGCCTGCGCTTCTCGGTCGGCGTGGCGATTCGTTCGGTCGAATCCGGATCTGGCGGCCTTCCGGTTTGGCTGGCGGCAAGGAACCGCAATCGCTGGGCTCATCGGCATCGCGCTACCGCAGTGCTCGGCATTGGCAGCTCGTCAGTGGCGTCGATGGGACCTCCCGACCAACGGCTACGGGGCATCGGTGGCTCCGCTGACCGCCACCGTCGATGGCACCGTTCGGGTGTTGTTCATCGGCGATCCAGGCGTCATGCCAATCGACACCCTGCGCAGCGAGGGCGGCATTTCCTACGCCGTGAGCGACAATTTTGCCATCGACGCCACTCGCCG
This sequence comes from Acidimicrobiales bacterium, assembly GCA_041394345.1. Taxonomy (GTDB): domain Bacteria; phylum Actinomycetota; class Acidimicrobiia; order Acidimicrobiales; family SZUA-35; genus JBBKWJ01. Next base: position 34,156 of record JAWKIN010000010.1, read on the forward strand.
ATGGGTCCCTGGTGCCTACGGTGAATCGGCCCACGTCGGTGAACTGCTCGACCTTGCGGCCAGCGGCGACACGGCGCGGCTCGGCCGGCTCTTGTCGGCGTATGGCATCGACCTGGTGGTTGTCGTCCCGCAGATCGCACCGCCTCCGTTCACGGCCGCTGCCCTATCCGGTGGGGCGGCCATCGAAGACGCCCTGGCGTCGCAGCTCGACCTGAAGCGGGTCACCGGCACCCCGCCGCTCTTGGTTTACCGAAATGCATCGAGCAACGGCCCGGCGGTATCCCTCGACGTCGACACGGCGCCGCTTGGTGGTTCGGTGCTCGATCTGGTGGCGGTCGATCTCGCCGCAGCCCCTCGCGTACCACTCAGAGTTGAAGCGGGCGGGCGTTGGGTCGGCGACGTGCCGGCCGACAAGTTGATCGTCGTCGCGGCCGATGCCGCCGGGTGGTCGATCGAGGGGGCACGAGACACCGTCGGCCAAGGGCTTGGCGGCAATATCGTTGTTGGCGCGGGCGACGAGGGAGCGGTCACGCTGTCGTACCGCACCGACTGGGTTCGTCGAGCTTTGCTCGCAGCCCAGTTCTGTCTCGTGTTTGTCGGCGTGCAGATTGGCCGGCAACGGCGGAGGACGGTCGCATGATCCGCTGGACAACTATCGTCGGGTTGCTTGCGATCCTGCTCGGCGATTGGCTACGACCGAGCGTCGCTCGCCCCGGAGCCCGTGCCACAGTGGTGGCGGCGCCCGTGCGAACGCCCGCCCCTTCGAGACCCCGTTCGCCAGTCCACCGTGTGGTACTGCCCAGCCGGGTCCAGCAGCATCGACGGATTTGCTGATCACAGCGTCGTGGTCACCAATATTGGCGACACCCCGGTCGCCGCCGAGGTTGCGCTGGTATCAGGCGAGGGCGCAGGCCTGCGCTCAAGGTCACCGTCGCCCGCTTACCAGCGAGGTCGTCAAGCTTGCGATCTGGCGATGCAGGCGCACGCAGGTGCGGTTGTCGACATCGTCGGCGGCAACGCCCTGGTCAGCCACCAGGTGGTGACGGCTACGGCTCGCCGAGCGGGCCGTGTCATACATCGTTGGCCGAGCAGTGGTATCTCGCGCCGGGTTCAACCGCTCGCGCACTCGCACAACTATGTCGTTCTCCTCAATCCGTTCTCGAGCGATGTGGTATTCACCGCAACCTTCCAGACCGAGACCCGCACTCGTGAGCCGAGCGACCTCGAGCGGGCCGTGGTGCCAGCCCGTTCGGTGCGGGTGATCGACGTCGGCGACTATGTGGCGTGAGGCCATTGTCGCCACGACCATTACAACGGTCCAGGGCGGCCGCCTGGCGGTCGAGCAACTCCAGACTCGCAGCGGCGAGCTCGGTCCAGTTGGCGCAAGCCTCAACCTTGGTGTGGCGACGCCGGCAACGACCTGGACCTTGCCCTGCGGGGCGGCTCATCCAAGGCGGCGACAATCGCATCGAGGTCTTCAATCCAAGCGACACCGTGGCCCAGGTCGATCTCCAACTCGATCCCCTCGACCCGGCCGATCGGGGGAGCTACGGCCTGGTCCCAATCGAGCTGACAATCCAGCCTGGTCGGGTGCAGAGTTTCGACCTTGCGGCGGCGCTCGACTCGTACACACTGCCTTACTCGTACGAGCTTGGTGTCACCGCCATTTCGACCAACGGGGTCCCTATTGTTGTCGATCGTTGGCAACTGACGCCCGCCATCGATACGTCGTTGATCGGTGCCGGGGGAGACAACGCCTCTGAAGTCGACGCTGCGGCGACCGACGACACGACAGCCGACACCGAGCCGGTCGCCGAAGAGCCAGTCGACCCCGAGACGGCCGCCGGTGAGGCCGATGCGCAGGCCAGCATCGATCTCATTCGTGGCGATCCCGCGTTGGCCCCTCCGGTACAGCCCGACCCAACGATCGGGATCACGAGTAGCCATGGCGTGTCTGAGCTCTCCAATCGGTGGATCATTCCGCAGATGAGCACGCTCGATGGTGAGCGTTCGGTGGTCGTTGTGTCGGCCCCGGTTGGTGCACTGGTCGAGGTCCGATTGGTTGTGGCGGGCGAGATTCTCGATCCGGTGCGAGTGTCGGTGCCGTCGTCGGGGCGCGCGCTCGTCGTGATCGATCCGGTTGCGGCATCAGCTGTTGTGATGGTGCAGGCCGACTCGCCTATTGCGGCAATTGGGGTCGTGGTCGATCCCGGGGTCGACTACCAACTCATCGCTGGCATCCCGATCCTCTAACCCCGCCCCAATTTGCGAAGTGGCCACTTATACGCCCATTTCCGGGCGCAGAAGTGGCTGCTTTTACGCCCATTTCCGGGCGTGGAAGTGGCTGCTTTTACGGCCGGTTGTAGGGTTTGGCGATGGATACGCCCCAACTCCTCCTGCTGCTCGGCCTCTCGCTGGTCGCAGCAGCGGTCGCGTTCGGTCTTCAACGCCGCCGACCAGAGCCGCCAACGGCGCCGTCATACCGAGCGCCTGGTCAGGTCGACCGTGACGACTTTGCCGAGCCCGGCGCGCCCACGCTGGTCGTGGTGTTCACGGCCGTGACATGCGGGGGCTGTGCGGCAGTGTGGGACCAGGTGCAGGCGCTGGCGAGCGATGAGGTGGCGGTACAAAACGTCGAGGTATCGGCCGACGCCTCGCTCCACAAGCGCTACCGCATCGACGGTGTGCCGACGACCCTCGTCGTCGGCACCGATGGTGCAGTCTCAGCCTCATTTTTCGGGCCTGTGTCGGACGATGACCTGACGCTTGCGCTCCTCGGCCAGTCCTAGCCGTTCGTCCTACTCTCGGAGCGACCCAGCGTCGGCGACCGATTCGTCTGCCCCGTCGGCCACGCGTGCTGATGGCGCTGCGGCGGCGGCAATGAGGCGGTCGACCTCGGCGCCCGACAACGTCTCGTGCTCAAGCAGACCTCGAGCGATCAGGTTGAGTGCGTTGCGGTTTTCGATCAGCAGGTTGCGGCATCGATCTTCGGACTCCAGCAGGATGCGCTGGGTCTCCTCATCGAGGACCCGAGCGGTCTCCTGGGAATAGTCCTTCGACCCGAGCATGTCGTCGCCTAGGAACACCGGGCCGCTGTCGCTGAAGGACATTGGCCCGACCTTCTCGCTCATGCCCCACTCGGTCACCATGCGTCGAGCAATGTTTGTTGCCTGCTGGAGGTCGTTGGCCGCGCCGGACGACATCACGTTGAAGACCAACTGCTCGGCATTGCGACCACCGAGGGCCATGACGATCATGTTTTCGGCCTCGGTCTTGCGCATCGAGTGACGATCGCTCTCCGGCAGCGTCATGGTGACACCAAGCGCCATGCCCGTAGGAATGATCGTGACCTTGTGGAGCGGGTCGTAGTCGGGAAGAACCGCAGCCATGAGTGCGTGGCCAGCCTCGTGGTAGGCGGTGAGCTCGCGCTCGGTCTCGCTCATCACGAGTGAGTCGCGCTTCACGCCCATGATGACGCGGTCGCGCGCCATGTCGAAGTGTTCGGCGGCGATGGAGCTCGCCCCGTTACGCACGGCATAGAGCGCCGCTTCGTTTACCAGATTGGCGAGATCGGCGCCGGACATGCCTGGGGTTCCCCGGGCAATCAGATTGACGTCGACGCTGTCTTCGATGCGCTTGTGCTTGATGTGAACTTCGAGGATTTCCTTGCGATCGTCGAGTTCGGGAAGCGGCACGATGACCTGGCGATCAAAACGTCCTGGCCGAAGGAGCGCCGGATCGAGGATGTCAGGCCGGTTTGTGGCAGCCATCATGACAATGCCTTCGGTGGCTTCGAAGCCGTCCATCTCGCTCAACATCTGGTTGAGGGTCTGTTCCCGTTCGTCGTGTCCGCCACCGAGGCCTGAACCGCGCTTGCGTCCGATCGAGTCGATTTCGTCGACAAAGATGATGGCGCGACCCATCTTTCGGGCCTCAGCGAAAAGGTCACGGACACGGCTTGCGCCGACGCCGACGAACATCTCCATGAAGTCGGAACCCGTCACCGAGAGGAAAGGCACGCCGGCTTCGCCAGCGACGGCGCGGGCGATCAGCGTCTTTCCTGTGCCGGGTGGGCCGACCAAGAGGACGCCCTTGGGGATCCGAGCGCCGATGTCGGCGAACTTCCCAGGGTTCTTCAAGAAATCGACAACCTCGGTGATTTCTTGTTTCACCGATGCGTAACCGGCTACATCGTTGAACGTCGTGCCGGGTCGCTCAGCCGAATAGGTCTTGGCTTTCGACCGGCCGATCGACATGATGCCGCCCATTTGCGACTGTTGGCGCCGGGCCATCCACCAGAAAATGCCCAGAATGATGAGAAATGGAAGCAGGATGCTGCCAAGGTTCAGCAAGATATTGCCGCTCGGCGTGTCATATTCGATGACGAGGCCGGGTGAGTTGTCGAAGATCGCAAGATCTCCTTCGGGGATGGGGGAGGGGCCGGTTACTTCGTAGGCGGTCCCGTCCGTGAGCTTGCCGGTGATGACGGCCGTCGTGTTGTCGTAGACCATGGTCTCGACCTGATTGGCCTGGACCTTCGTCTTGAACTCGGAGTATTCGAACTTGTCGATTGTCCCACTGTTCAGATTGGTTGCGACGAAGATGAGCCCCATCACCACGGCGAAGAGGATCCACATTGACCACTTTGGCCAACCGCCGTCGCCGCTGCCGGGAATACGGGGGTTTCGTCCTGGCGGCGGGGGTGGAGGAGTGGGTTTGGATTCTGACATAGGTGCAATCCTAGGCGGCGTGGGCCGAGTTCATTGGTCAGGCGGGGCAGGCTTGTAGCCTGCGGGGAGAAGAAACGACCTGCGTCGCGGTCGTGACACTACGTAGGCTCGATAACGTCGGCAATGCGATGCGTATTCCGCGCCGCTTGCCTCGGGCGGCAGCGTAGCTCCGTCACCATTCAGGATTGTGAATGTTTAAGAAGCCAGCGGCTGCCTACGAAGTGGTGGCACACCGAGTGACATGGCGACCTGTTGATGCCGTCGCGGTGCTGCTCGTGGCGTTCCTCGCCCCCGTCTTCGTCACGGTGACGTACGTCAACGCTCGCTACAACGGCGAGTTCCCCGACCAGGTGTCGGCGGTCGATCTCCTCGCACTCCAACCTGCGCTCTGGCTGAGCTACCTGATAGGTCCCTGGTACGTCGCCCGCCGCAAGGGCGCTGGGGCAAAAGCCGATTACGGGCTTTCGTTGAAGGCGAGCGACGTCCCGGTTGGCCTTGTCGCTGGCGTTGTTACCCAACTCGGACTGCTTCGCGGCCTCTACTGGATCATCGGACAGTTTGTCGACGGCGACCGAAGTGCGGCCGCTCGCGAATTGGCCGAACCAATGAGCGGACTCGTCGACTGGACCATTCTCACCTTTGCCGTCGTCGGCATGGCACCGATCGTCGAGGAGTTTTTCTTCCGGGGGTTGCTGATGCGGTCGATCTCAACGCTCGTATGGCGCCGTGCCTGCGGTGGTTGTTTCGGCCCTGGTGTTTGCTGCCGTCCACCAGCAACTGCTGCAGTTCCCCGGCCTCGTCGTGGTCGGCCTGATCGCCGCAGGCATGGCGATCACGACGGGCCGGATCGGCTTATCGGTGATGTTTCACGTGGATTCAACGCGACGGGTCTCGTCACGCTCTACCTCGAAACTCACTAGCGGACGGTGACCACCATGCCGTCGTCGATGCTGACGTCGATCACGTCGCTCGTGACCCGCGGCGGGTCGAGGACGAGGACCCGATTGTCGTCGTCGGGGGCAACGAGGCGCAAGTAAAGCGGGCACAGCCCATCGGCTGCTGGCTCGCCACTCGTGGCAACGAGCTCGACGGGGTGAGGGTCACGAGCGGCCTGGGCGAGCAGTTCTTGGGTGAGTCGCAGGATCAGGTGGGCCCTGGCCGGATCATCGACTCGATTGGCGTCCCATCGAACCGAGATGAATGCGCCAACCTCCTCGCGCAGGGCCGCTGCTTCAATCTCGACGGCGAGGCGGAGCGGATTATCGGTGATCGAGAACGGGCTCTCACCCTCGGGGGACGGGGCGACACTGTGGCGCCAGGTGCGCTCGCTGCGAAGCAGTTCGAGGTTCCAGAGGGCCTCGGGTTGGGGTGGGCCAACGGGGGTTCGCCGCACTATTTCTTCGAGGTGGACGATCTGGTTGTGGAGCCGCTCGGCGGTGGCGGTCGACGATGCCGTAGCCGACTCGAGGTCGTGGCGTTGTGCCTCGACGCGGGCATTGAGCTCGCCGTTGGCCGCAGTGAGTTCGGTGATCTCGGAGCGAGCTTCACGGAGTTGGCCGGTGAGCTGCCGCAGCTCGCTTGTTTTGGATTCGAGCAAGCGCTCGTGCTCGTCCTGTCGAGCGGCGGCGAGCTTGTTGGCGCTCGCAAGCTTGCGGTTGAGGTGGATCACGACCGCAAGGAGCACAACCGCGATAGCGCCGATTCCGGCAAGTCCGTAGATCATCGGGTCAGCCTAGCGAGTGGGTCTGGCGGGCCGCTCGGACTAGGTCAGTTGGATCAAATCGAGTGGCGAGTTGGATGAAACGGACCAGCAGCCGAATGGAGGTAGTTGGTAGAAGCAGCTGAGCGCGAACCGAGGCGATGAATGAACCAGAACCTGTGTGGCAAATGTGCCAAAGAACTTGTGTCGATCGCAATCAAGGTTGATGGCCGTGACCTGGTCATGTATTCGTGTCAGAACTGTGACACCCGGACCTGGTCGTTGGCCGGTGAGTCGATTGCTCTGGCCACTGCGCTCGAGCAGGTCGGCGAACATAGCGGCCGTCGTCGCTAGGCCGAAAGTAATTCCGCCATTGACGTCTCCATTGCGGCAGTTGATGCCACCATTGGGGGCGTCATGTCTATCGTCTCAACGATTCGCCAGCGGGTCCTCTCGTCACCGCTCCAGTTTCTTAGCCTTGCGATCGCTCTTGCCTGCTCGGTCTACGTCTTTCTGCAGCTTCAACCATCGCTGATTCTGCGCGATAGCACACCGGCGGGTGGTGATATGGGGGCCCACGTTTGGGGTCCGGCGTTCATGCGCGACCACCTCCTGCCCAACCTTCGGGTGACCGGCTGGACCCCAGATTGGTACGCCGGATTCCCGGCATACCACTTCTATATGGTGGTTCCGTCGCTGCTCATCATCTTGGTAAACGCTGGCTTGTCGCCCGTGGTCGGTGGCATTGCCGCCATCGTGGCCCTCGGGCTCGGACTCCGACTCGCCAAGCGTCTGCCTCAGTCCGCCGCCCTGATCATCGTTGCCAGCGTCTTACTCGCCGTTGGGCTCTACCCCGTGCCCTACGGGATCTCGTTCAAGCTCATCAGTGTCCTCGGCGTTGTGCTCATGCCCATAGCTGGTTGGGCCATGGCTCGGCTGGCGTCGAGCGTCGAACCGGTACCCGGCCTCGTGGCGCTTGGCACCACGGTCTTCCTCTTCGACACCAACTTCACGATTTATGGTGGAAACATCCTCTCGACTCTGGCCGGTGAGTTCGCGTTCTCCATCAGTCTGGCCCTCGCCCTTCTGGCCATCGGTCTTGTCGCCCGAGGCATGGAGACCGACTCGCATCGAGGAGCCGCGGCGATCGTTATTGCGCTCGTCGCCTTGTGTCACGTCATCCCGCTCATCTTTATCGTCGTCGCCGTCTTCCTGCTGGCGTTCCTCGACGACGACACCCCACGACTCTGGCTCATCGGATTCACCGTCACGATGTTTGTGGCGTTGTGGCTTGGCGATTGGAAGCTCTCGGGCATTCTCCTGTCTGGCGCGCTGAGCTGCCTCATTGTGGCCGGTGCAATCGTGGCGGCCGAACGAAGCGTCCGACAACGGATCCTCTGGCTGGCGACTGTTGGGCCGGTGGCCGCCCTACTCTCGTTCTTCTGGCTGTTGCCGTTTGGGGCCCAGTCCGCCTTCTTCAACGACATGGGTTGGGAGCGGCTGGAAGCGACGGTGCCCGCGCTTCTCACCACGCCGATGAAGATTGCCATTCCGTTCGCCGTCATTGGCGCCGTCTTCGCGCTTGCGTTGCGTGATCGCGTCGGCATGCTGTTCTCGCTGCTGGCGATGATCTCGGCCGCCGGCGTCCTCAACGTGCCAGACGGCCGACTGTGGAACGCTCGAATCCTGCCGTTCTACTACCTGTCCGTCTACCTGGTGGCCGCAGTCGGTTGCGCTCACGTCGTACGTTTCGTCGGCGTCGCCCTGAGTGAAGACTTCGCCAAACCGCACAAGGGCTGGATTGCGACGGCATCGGGCTTGGCGCTCGCGGCCACGCTCATCGGCATCAGCATTCCGTTGCGAACGATGCCGTTCGGCGCGGCCAAGGCCGACGGGACCTACGCCTGGATGGGTCTCACCAACAACCGGGCGAGCGCCATCCCGGGTTGGTCGAGCTGGAACTACTCGGGCTACGAATACAAGCCGTCCTATCGAGAATACAACGACATCGTGACGACGATGGCCAACCTCGGCGCCCAGAACGGGTGTGGTCGGGCCATGTGGGAATACAGCTCAGAACTCGATCGCTACGGCACCCCAATGGCGCTCATGCTGATGCCGTTCTGGACCGACGGATGCATCGGCTCAATGGAGGGGCTCTATTTTGAGTCGTCGGCGAGCACGCCATTCCATTTCCTCAACCAAAGTGTGCTTTCTGATTCCCCGTCGAGGGCCCAGCGTGATCTGCCCTATCAGAACTTCGATATCGAGCTCGGTGTCCGTCAGCTTCAGACGACCGGTGTCCGCTACTACATGGCCCAGAGCGACGTCGCTATCGCCGCCGCACGCGCCAACGACGACCTCACCGAACTTGCGGTGTCCGAGCCATGGGTGATTTTCGAAGTTGCTGGCTCCCAACTCGTTGAGGGCCTATCCCGGGTGCCGATCGTGGTCAGCGGTCCTGCCGAAGATGCGCCCGGAGTCGAGGACCGATTTGACGTTGGTTGGCTCTCCCAAGCAGTCGACTTCTACAACAACGCCGATACGGCAGTTGTGTTGCCGGCCGAGGAAGGGCCAGCCGAATGGCTTCGTCTCGATGCCACCAACGAGGCAGAGGCGACCGAGATCGATCCCGCCGTCGTGTCCAACATTGTCACCGAGACCGATCGCATCTCGTTTACGGTCGACCAGGTCGGCAAGCCCGTTCTCGTCAAGATCTCGTACTTTCCCAACTGGGCAGCCGATGGCGCCGAGGGCCCATGGCGGGTCGGACCTAACCTCATGGTCGTCGTGCCTAAGGCGAATGACGTCACCCTCTCGTACGGTCGAACCGGTTACGACTGGCTCGGCCTTTTCGCCTCATTGCTGGGTCTTGTGGCGCTAATTGCGCTGGTTGCTTGGCAACGCAAGCGTGCCGTGGCGTGATCGAGTCGCAGTAGCTGCGGTTGAAAGCGACGAGGCGACACCCGCCTATCTCGACAAACTCGATGGCCCCGACGACGTGAGTGAGCCGGTGTGGAGTGACGAGGTTCCGGCTGCCGATGCCTCAGTCGTCGCGACTGCGGTCGTCGGGACGCCGCTGGTCGAGGCGACGCCTCGCAACGGCCCCATCGAGATAAGCGACGATGCACTCGAGCTGCTCCTCGGTGAGTCGCCGGCCCCGACAGAACCCAACGTCGATTCGGAGACAGGTGGTCTCGACGGTCCGGTCGAGAAGTGAGAAGTCGACTTCGCTTCTTTGCCATCGTCGGCCTGTTCGCCACGGCGGTTGACTTCTTTGTTTTCCGGGCGTTGGCGGCCGACGCACTCATCCGAGCCGACATCTTGGCGCTTACGTCGGCCGCGATTTTCGCCTACCTCGGCAACCGGTTTCTGACCTTTCGTGGCACCCCTGGCGCTCGCTGGGTCCGCCAACCGGGCCTCTTCGCGCTAACCGCCGGGCTGGCTGGCACCATCGATGTGGCGACCGTCGTCGTCGGCAATGCGCTCGGGGCCAACCTCACGGTGCTCAAACTCATCGCCATCGGTCTCGCCGCGTTCGTTCGATGGACGGCCTACCGACTCATCTTGTTCAAGGAGGTGCGGCGTGAGATGGGCGAACGGCGCCAGCGTCCACCGGTCGACGCTCCGCACCGGCTGTCGGTGGTGGTGCCCGCCTACAACGAGGGCGAACGAATTGCCCACACCGTCGAGTCCCTGCGCCGCGTGTTGACGCCGGTTGTCGGCGAGGGCCAATTGGAGATCCTCGTCGTCGACGATGGATCGACCGACAACACCATCGAACTCGCCGAGGCGGCGGCCGCCACTGTTGTCGCCCAACCACAAAAACGGCGCAGGGTGCCGCCGTCCGTGCGGGCGTCATCGCCGCCTCCGGTCGCTCGGTGGTCTTTACTGACGCCGATCTTGCCTACCCACCCGAGACCGTCCTGGAAGTACTGGCCGAACTGGAGGACGGGTGGGACGTCGTTGCTGGTTCCCGGCGCCATCAAGACACGACCACCCTCGCTCAGGCCCGCTGGATCCGCGAGCTCGGTGGCCGGATGGTCAACTGGCTGACTCACCACGTGCTCCTTGGCCACTTCCGTGACACCCAGTGTGGAATCAAGGGTTTCCGTGGCGACATCGGCCGAGTCATCTTCGAGCGCTGCCAGATTGACGGTTTTGCCTTTGATATCGAGATCTTCCTGATTAGTGAGCAAGATCGGCTCTCGCTGACCGAGGTCCCCGTGGCGGTCGAAAACCGTCAATCATCGTCGGTTCGTCTCGTCGGTGACACACTCAAGCTGCTCAAAGACCTGTTTGTGGTGCGTCGCGCTGCAGGGACAGGCTTCTACAAGCCAAACGCTCAACAGCTGGCCGTTCTGACCGATCGGATAGCTGAAACCCCACCCTGCTGAGGAGCACCGTGCACGATCTCGATCTCATCGTCAAGGCCTACGACATCCGCGGGACCTACCCCGACCAGATCGATGCCGCCACCTGTCAGGCGCTTGGCGTCGGCTTTGGCGCCTTCGTTCGCCAGGCAGAGCCAGCCACTACCCAGGTCGTTGTGGCCCGAGACATGCGGCCATCGGGCCCCGAGCTCGCCAGCGCTTTTGCCGAGGGAGTCGAGCCAAGGCCTCGACGTGCTCGACATCGGGTTGGCCTCAACTGATCTCATGTATTTCGCCTCCGGATCGCTTGGCTGCCCTGGCGCCATGTTCACCGCATCTCACAACCCCGCTGGCTACAACGGCATCAAGATGTGTCTGTCGCACGCCAAGCCGATCGGTCAGGAATCCGGCTTGGCCGATATCAAGCGGGTGGCGCTCGACGGCGCACCACCAGCGGACAGGCGGGGGACTCGATCGCACGACGACCTCCTTGGCGCCTTTGCCGATCACGTGCTCGGATTCATCTCCCTCGACGGACTTCGGCCCCTCAAGGTCGTTGCCGATACCGCCAACGGAATGGGCGGGCTTGTCGTACCCGCTGTTTTTGCGTCGTTGCCATTTGAGCTTGAGATCATGTACGAAGAGCTCGACGGTACGTTTCCCAACCACCCCGCTGACCCACTCAACGTCGACAATCTCCGCGACCTCCAGGCCCGGGTAGTGGCGACCGGCGCCGACATCGGCTTGGCCTTTGACGGCGATGCCGACCGCGTGTTCCTCGTCGACGACAAGGCCCAGCCGGTGTCAGGCTCACTAACGACCGCGCTGCTGGCCAAGGCCATCCTGGCCGAGAACCCTGGCGAGTCAATTATCCACAACCTCATCTGTTCGAGGTCAGTGCCAGAGACGGTTCGCCAGCTGGGCGGACACCTATTCGATCCAGGGTTGGTCATTCGTTCATCAAGCAATTGATGGCCGAAAGCGGCGCGATTTTGGTGGCGAACACTCCGCCCACTATTACTTCCGCGACAACTGGCGCGCCGACTCAGGGATCATCGCTGCGGTCATGGTGCTCGAGCAGCTCGCCCGCTCGGACAAACCACTGTCCGAGCTCCTCGACCCGCTCAACCCCTACCGGGCATCTGGCGAAATCAACACCACCGTCGTCGACGCGGCCCTCGTCATCGAGACCGTTTCGGGCCACTACGCAGGGGCCACGCAAGACCGTGTCGACGGGCTCACCGTCGAATTTGACGACTGGTGGTTTAACCTCCGGGCATCAAACACCGAACCCCTACTCCGACTCAACCTTGAGGCGGCTGACGAGGGCGAGGTGGCTCGACGAGTGGCCGAGGTCCAAGCGATCATGGCGACCGCGTAGGACCATGATCGAGCCACTGGCGTCGATGATTCGCAACTACGCCTGGGGTGATCTTTCGGCCCTCGCGACCATCCAAGGCCGGCCGACGGCGTGCGAACCCGAGGCCGAGCTCTGGATGGGGGCCCATCCGTCCGCATCGAGCGTCGTCGTCGCGACAGGCCAGCCGCTCAACGAAGCCATTGCGGCCAATCCGCTCGAGATGCTCGGGGAAACTGTGGCCGAGACGTTCGGGCAGCTCCCGTTCCTGGCGAAAATTTTGGCCGCAGCAGAACCCTTGTCGATCCAAGTCCACCCCTCGCTCGACCAGGCCATTGCTGGCTTCGCGAGGGAGGAGGCAGCCGGCATCGAGCGTGATGCTCCCGACCGCACCTACCGCGACGCCAACCACAAGCCCGAACTCATCTGCGCCATCACGAGGTTCGAGGCCAAATGCGGGTTCCGACGGCTTGCCACGAGTCGGCGGTTGTTCAGCCACCTGACCGATCCGCGCGCCGCTGGCTTGGCTGAGCGACTCAACCAGGCTGGCCAGAGTGACGAGCAGGTACTGTCAGAGACACTGTCATGGCTGCTGAAGCTCTCGCCCCGCGCCTTGACAGACTTGGTCGACGGCATTGTGGAGAGTTCTCCCGCTACGAGTGAGTTCGCCAAGGACCTGGCATGGATTGAGCCGATGCACATGCAATACGGCGCCGATGTTGGTATCCCCATTGGTCTTCTACTCAACCACGTCGTACTCGAGCCCGGCCAGGCGCTCTTCCTCGGCCCCGGCAACGTTCATGCCTATCTCCGTGGCGTCGGGGTGGAACTCATGGCCAACAGCGACAATGTCATCCGCTGTGGACTCACGCCGAAACACGTCGACGTCGACGAACTGCTTGCGGTCGTGAGTTGCACGCCGCTCGACCCGCCGATCCAGTCGCCGGCTGGTGCCATGCATCGTTTCGAGTCACCCGTTCCTGAATTCGCGCTCACCCGCATCATCGAAGCGAGTTCACTTCGCCTCGAATCGGTGGGTCCCGAGATCATCGTCGTCACCGATGGGTCGTTTACGGTGCGGCGCGACGACGGCTCGGCAGCGGTGACGATGCGGAGCGGCGACGTCGTGTTCTTGAGCCCAGACGACGCGGCGTATCTTGTCGACGGTGCGGGGGCGCTCTGGCGTTCGACCGTCGGAAACATCTGACGCAGTACTGACGCGGCCGGTTCTAGCCGTTACCCTGTCAGCTGATTCGCGACGACCCGCTTGGGTCGACCTTGGAGAACCAATGACGCTCGATCCAACCCTCCTCAGCATTCTGGCCTGCCCTAAAGACAAGGGCTCGCTGCTCTACCTGGCTGATGAAGCCGTACTGGTGAACCCCCGCCTCAAGCTGAGCTATCGCGTCGATCAGAACATTCCCGTCATGCTCATCGACGAGGCCACTTCGCTTGATGACGCGGAGCTCGCTCGCCTGCTGGCTGTCGCCGAAGCCGCTGGTGTCACCCCAACGTTCGCCGACTGATCGCAGGACCCGCCATGACCAGCCCCATTGACACGCTCGGCATGCTCGATGCCACGCTCGCTCTTCCCGAACAGATCCAATCCGTGCTCGACTCGGTTGGCCCCATCGATGGCCTCCCCGACCCTGACCGCATCGAGCACGTTCTGATACTCGGTATGGGCGACAGCGGGTTTGGTGGCGACGTCGCTGCCGCGTCGGCTCGACCGTTTTCGTCGATCCCGATCGTGGTGTACGGCGGCTATTTGCCTCCATCGTGGGTTGGCCCATCCTCGTTGGTCATCGCAATCTCGGCGTCGGGCACGACCGAAGAGACGCTCGAATCGCTCGAAGCCGCTGTTGAAGCCGGGGCATCGCTTGTTTCGGTCACCGCGGGAGGTGAGCTCGAAGAGCTCACTCGCCACGCGCACGGCCCTGTGCTGCCCGTCGTCGATCAGGGTCCTATGCCCCGTACCTCGCTCGGCTCGCTCGCCGTACCACCAATGCTGGCGCTCGAACAGTTGGGCCTTTTCCCGGTGCTCGTGTCTGGCTGGCTGACGCCGTCGATCAGCTAAAGATTCGGCGCGATCACTACCTCGCGGGCGGCAGCCAGATCAAGGCGGTCGCCGAGGCCATTGGCTCGACCATCCCCATGGTCTACGGCGGTGGCGCTATCGGTACGACGGCGGCCCGTCGCTGGAAGATGGCGGTCAACCACAACGTGAAGTCGCCGGCGTTCTGGGCTGCGATGCCCGAGCTTTGCCACAACGAGCTTGTCGGCTGGGACCAACAGGGCACCGCCGTCAACGGCATGTTCTCCCAGGTGCAGCTTCGTCACGATTGGGAGCATCCGCAAACGATGCGCCGGTTCGAATACGTCGAGCAGCGGACTCGGTCGATCATGTCCGACATTCTGACCGTGCAAGCCGAAGGCGATGGACCGATCGCCCAGCTGTTCGACCTCATCCTGTTCGGCGATCTCGTGAGTCTTGAACTCGCGGCCGCTCGTGGCATCGACCCCGGACCACTGGCGGTTGTCGATGATCTCAAACGCTGGCTGGAGTAGTGCCTCGTCGTCTCGTAGTCTGGCCCGATGACTGCAAGACTCGATGATCTAACCGTGCTCGTAACTGGCGCCGGAGGTGGGATTGGCACCTCGGTCGTCAACCGTCTCGTTGCGGGAGGGGCCAACGTGATTGCGTTTGATCTCGCCGGACCCGGGCTTGACGCGCTCGACGGGCCACACGTCGCCTGTTATGCAGGCGACGCAACCAACGAGGCCGACTGGGAGGCCGTCGTCGAGTTGGCAGTCGCTCGCTTTGGCGGCCTCACTGGTTTGGTCAACAATGCCGGCATCGAAGGCTCAATCGCACCAATTCTGGAGTACTCAAACCAGATGTTTGATGCGGTGATGGCAGTCAACGTTAAGGGGGTGTGGCTCGGCCTGAAGGCGTGCATCCCTCTCATGAAGGAGGGCGGCGGGTCGATCGTCAACCTTTCGTCGGTAGCCGGACTCCGTGGTGCCACCAACCTCTCGGCCTATAGCGCGTCGAAGCACGCCGTCATTGGGCTGACCAAGAGCGTGGCGAAGGAGCTCGGAGCCGTGGGGATTCGCTGCACCGCCGTCGGTCCGTCGCCGATCGATACCCGGATGATGCGCTCGCTCGAAGACGGCATGAAGGGCGACGGCGAACGCGAGGTGATCCAGGCGGCCATTGCGAGTGCCATTCCCGTTGGCCGCTACGGGGCCCCAGCCGAAGTCGCCGACCTGATTTGCTTCTTGCTCTCCGATGACGCTCGATTCCTGAGCGGCGCCGCAATCCCAATCGACGGCGCAATGACCGTTTAAACCCCCGAACTGGCAGACCGAACCGGTCAGGACTGACTGGTTTCGTCTGCCAGTTCGGAGAGTGCGGGGTGGGGGAGCCACTACCAGCCCCTACCAGCCGCGGTCAATCCACGATTGCAGGCTTGGCCGTTCAGCCCCGATGGTGGTGTTGTCGCCGTGGCCCGGCAGCACGATGGTGTCTTTGTCGAACGTGAAGAGCCGTCGATCGATCGATTCGATGATTGTGTCGAAGTCGGCGTCGGCTGGTTTGGTGTTGCCGGGGCCGCCGGGGAAGAGCGTGTCGCCGCTGAAGAGCAGGGGCTTGCCAACGAGCTTGAAACACATCGAGCCCGGCGTGTGGCCAGGTGTGAGCACGGTGTCGAGGGCCAACCGGCCAACGGCAATGCGTGCTTGGTCTTCGAGGATGTAGTCGTAGCTGGGAAGCATTGCTGCGTCGGCGGCGGTGACGCCGACCTCATAACCAGCGTCTCGGACTTGGGTGACCGCCTGGATGTGATCCCAGTGGCCGTGCGTCTCGAGCACGGTGCGAACGCCAAGCGTCTGGCACAGGTCGAGAAGGAGCTCGTGCTCGTTGGCGGCGTCGAGCAGGACGGCGTCTCCGGTCTGTCGGCACCTGATGACGAAGACATTGTTTTCGTACGGCCCGACCACGACCTTGTGGACCTCCACGTCGCTATCGGACCAGTGAAGCGTTGTCGAAAGATCAGCCATGGGCAGAACAATAGGTCGTCCTGGAAGTCCTGCACAGCTAGGCTGGCGCCTTTGTGGGCTGAATCGATGTGGGCCAGTGGGCCTCAGCTCCCGCGTACCAAGTGAACAAAGGAACCCCACATGGCAGAACGCCCACGCACCCTCGCTGACGGAGACTACAAGGTCGCCGACATCAATCTGGCCGGTTATGGCCGCAAGCTCATGGAACTCGCCGAGCTCGAAATGCCTGGACTCATGGCATTGCGAGCGGAATATTACGATGATCAGCCGCTGGCCGGCGCTCGAATCATGGGCAGCCTGCACATGACCATCCAGACGGCCGTGCTTATCGAAACGCTCACCGCACTCGGCGCTGACGTTCGATGGGTCAGCTGCAATATTTTCTCTACACAGGACGAGGCCGCCGCGGCGGTGCTGGTGGGCCCGAACGGCACAACCGACAACCCGCAAGGGTGCCGGTGTATGCCTGGAAGGGCGAGACCCTCGAAGAATATTGGTGGTGCACCGAGCAGGCGCTTCGGTGGCCCGGCCACGACGGACCAAACCTCATCCTGGACGATGGTGGCGACGCCACGATGCTCGTCCACAAGGGCGCTGAATACGAGGCAGCGGGCGCTGTTCCCGATGCAACTGACGATGATCCCGACGAGTGGGCGGTCATTATCGACCTCCTCAAGAAGCTTCAGATCGAAGACAACACGCTCTTTACCCGCATGGCGCCTGGCATCCGTGGCGTGTCGGAGGAGACAACCACCGGTGTGCATCGCCTCTACGAGATGATGGAAGCAGGCACGCTCCGTTTCCCTGGCATCAATGTCAACGATGCCGTCACCAAGTCGAAGTTCGACAACAAATACGGCACTCGCCACAGCCTCCTCGATGGGATCAACCGCGGCACTGACGTCATGATCGGCGGCAAGCTCTGTGTTGTCTTCGGCTACGGCGATGTTGGCAAGGGTTGTGCCGAGGCACTGCGTGGACAGGGCGCCTGGGTGATCATCACCGAGATCGACCCGATCTGCGCACTCCAGGCAGCGATGGACGGCTACGAGGTGACGACCCTCGAAAAGGTCATTGACCGAGCCGATATTTTCATCACTGCCACCGGCAACAAGGACATTCTCTCGGCCGAGATGATGAGCCAGATGAAGCAGGGCGCAATCGTCGGCAACATCGGTCACTTCGACAACGAGATCGATATGGCGGGCCTACTCCGCCAGAGCGACATCCAGCGGATCAACATCAAGCCGCAGGTTGATGAGTTCCGATTCCCCGATGGTCACTCGATCATCGTCTTGTCCGAGGGCCGTCTGCTCAACCTGGGTAACGCCACCGGCCACCCTAGCTTTGTGATGTCGGCGAGTTTCGCCAACCAGAGTTTTGGCCCAGATCGAGCTGCATAAGAACGCGGAGGCCTACGGCAAGACGGTTACTGTGCTGCCGAAGTTGCTCGACGAGAAGGTCGCCCGCCTTCATCTCGATGCCCTTGGCGTGAAGCTCACGAAGCTCAGCCAGGCGCAGGCGGACTACATCGGCATTCCCGTCGATGGCCCCTACAAGCCCGAGCACTACCGCTACTAGTTCACCGGCCGCGACCGCCATTAACCCCACCCTTAACTTCGTTTAGTCGGACCAAACGAAGTTAAGGGTGGGTGGGCGACCACTGTCACTGGGGCTGTTCATACTCTGAGCATGCTCTTCGATCGTCGCTGCCCGGTCTGTCTCCAACCATGCCGGACCCTTTGTTTGTCCTGCTTGGAATCTCTGCCCTGCTGGCGCCCTGGCGCTGGATGGTATTAACTGGTCAGTAGCGATATTCGCGTACTCACCCACAACCCGATCGGTAGTCATTACGGCAAAGAATCGTGGTCGACGAGACCTGCTCCGGCTAGCAGCGCATTCGATGGCAGACGCCGTCAGCGCGGCGCCCATGCGTCTCGACTACACCGCCGTCACCTGGGTACCAGCTAGTCCTGAACAGAAGCGGCGGCGAGGTTTCGACCAGGGTCGCATCCTCGCTCGTGGCGTTGGTCGCCAGCTTCAGATTCCCACCCGGTCCCTGCTCCGTCGGTCGGGCGCTCCCCAGACCGGCCAGTCGCGAGCCGAGCGCTTGTTGGGTCCGGATCTTTACGCTCGTCGTCGCACCCAAGGCGCTGTCCTTGTCGTCGACGACGTCGTCACCACGGGTGCTTCGCTCCGTCGAGCAGCCATGGTGTTAGTGCAGTCTGGTGCGCACCGTGTCGACGCCGTGGTCTTTGCTGCCACCGCGCCCCACCGTGCCAATCAGTTTCCCATTCCCCACGTCACACCTGGTTGAAAGGATCATCCATGGAGGTAAGCGTAAGCGGCCGGAAAACAACGGTTTCTGAGTCACTCAAGCGACAGGCCACCGAGAAGATTGGCCATCTCGATCGCATCATTGGTGGCATGGATCGTGCCGAGGTTCATTTCTGGGAAGAGAAGAATCCGAGGATCGGCAGCAACAAGGAATTTTGCGAAGTCACGATGGAGGGACACGGCCACCACATCAGGACCAAGGTGTCGGCACCTGATGGTTTCACGGCTATCGACCTCGCGGTCGACAAACTCGAACGCCAACTTCGCAAGCTAAAGACCAAGGTCAAGAATCGGAACCAACAGCGAGCGGCTAGAGATCGAACCCGCCCTGGTTCCCGATTCCCTGCTGCCGTCCGGCGAGGACGATGTTGAGCCCATCTACAGCATCGTCAAAACCAAACGATTCCCCATCGCCGAGATGGCAACCGACGAGGCCGCGCTGCAGATGGACCTGCTCAACCACGATTTCTATGTCTTCCGCAATGTTGAGAGCGGCCTTGGGGCCGTGGTCTATCGACGTGAAGATGGCGACCTCGGCCTAATCGAAGTCGAGTAACCCGCACGCCACTCAGCTGTTCGGTGTGGCACACCTCCTTGGGGGTGTGCCACCGCTGTGCTTGCGAGCAGGTAGACTTCCCAGCCGGATGAAGCTCCTAAACAAAATTCTCAAAGCAGGCGACGGCAAGCGTCTGAAGGCAATAAAAGCGTGGTTGATCCCATCAAGCGCGCTGGCTGACGACTACCGCTCCCTGAGCGACAGCGAGCTTGCTGGCAAGACCGCAGAATTCAAGACGCGGCTCGACAACGGCGCCTCCGTCGACGACCTCATGTTTGAGGCGTTCGCCACCGTGCGAGAGGCGGCCGATCGCGTCCTCGGTCTACGCCCCTACGACGTGCAGCTCATGGGCGGCGCCGCCCTCCATTGGGGGTGGGTGGCCGAGATGAAGACCGGTGAGGGCAAGACACTCGTCTCGACACTTCCGGTGTATCTCAACGCGATAACCGGAAACGGCGTTCACGTCATCACGGTCAACGACTATCTCGCTACCCGCGACTCGGAGTGGATGGGCCAGGTCCACCGCTTTATGGGACTGACCACGGGCCTTATCGTGCCCGGCAATAATGACCAGGCCTTTAAGCGGGCGCAATATGCCGCCGATGTCACCAACGGGACCAACAACGAGTTTGGCTTCGACTACTTGCGCGACAACATGGCCCGTAGCTCAGCCGAGATGGTGCAGCGGTCATCACTACGCAATCGTCGACGAGATCGACTCGATCCTCATCGACGAGGCCCGCACCCCGCTCATTATTTCGGGCAAGGTCAAGGGCGCGGCGGATCTCTACGTGAAGTTTGCTGGCGTCGTTCGCCAACTCGAGCGCGACGAGCACTACGACGTCGACGAAGAGAAGCGAATGGTGGCCATCACCGACGAAGGCATCTCGCGGGTCGAAGAGATCCTCGAGATCTCCAACCTCTACGACGGCGTCCAGGGCGACCTCGTCCACCAACTCAATGCCGCACTCCGGGCCAAGGAGCTCTTCCACCGCGACAAGGACTACCTCGTCGGTGAGGGCGAAGTCCGCATTGTCGACGAGTTCACCGGCCGGGTTCTCGATGGTCGACGCTGGTCTGATGGCCTCCACCAAGCAGTCGAGGCCAAGGAGGGTGTGCCAATCAAGGAAGAGCAGCAAACGCTCGCCACCATCACCCTGCAGAACTATTTCCGGATGTACGAGAAACTGTCCGGCATGACGGGTACGGCGCTCTCTGATGCTGCTGAGCTCGAAACGACCTACAACCTTCCCGTCGTCCAGATTCCGACCAACAAGCCCCTCATCCGGATCGACCAGTCTGACCTCATCTATAAGACCGAAGAGGCCAAGTTCGGCGCTTGTATCGACGACATTCAGGAGCGGGTCGAGCGGGGCCAACCGGTCCTGGTCGGTACCGCTTCGGTGGCGAAGTCTGAAGTGCTCGCCGACCTGATGAACAAGCGTGGGGTCAAGCACGAGATCCTCAACGCCAAGCAGCTCTTCCGTGAGGCCGACATCGTTGCCCAAGCCGGTCAACCGGGCGCCGTCACGGTGGCAACCAACATGGCTGGCCGTGGCGTCGACATCGTGCTCGGCGGCAATGCCGAGAAGCTGGCCGAGCGAGACACCAAGGATGCGGGAATCGACCTCGCATCCGAGGACGGTGAAGCGTTCTACGCCAAGCGACTCGCCTATTGGTCGCCGATCTGCGAGGAGCAAGCAGCTCAGGTCAAGGAGGCTGGCGGTCTCTATGTGCTGGCCACCGAACGCCACGAGAGCCGACGGATTGACAATCAGCTTCGCGGTCGCGCCGGACGGCAGGGTGACCCCGGCGAAAGCCGGTTCTATCTGTCGCTCGAAGATGACCTGATGCGCATTTTCGCCACCGGCGCGATGAGTTGGGTCATGGATCGGGCACTGCCCGAAGACGTCCCGATCGAGTCTGGCATGGTCACGAAATCAGTGGAGCGGGCCCAAAACACCGTCGAGCAGCGCAACGCGGAAACCCGCAAGAACGTGCTCGATTACGACGAGGTCTACAACCAGCAGCGCAAGGTGATCTATGGCCGTCGAGCGCAGATCTTGGAGAAGGGTGACCTTCGCGACACCACGATTGCTTCAATCACTCAGGTCGCCGATGTGCTCGTCAGCACACACTGCGTTGACGAACTAGACGATGCCTGGGACCTCGAGGGTTTGAAGACCGAGCTCCGTAGCTTCTGGCCATCGGCACTCGAGATCGGCCAACTGGCTGACGCGGAAGCACCGCTGGCTTGCGCGAGATGATCGCCGCTGAGGGTCTCGCCCTGTACGAAAAGCGCGAAGCGGAGCTGACCCCCGAAGTGCTCCGCCAGATCGAGCGGCAAATCATGTTGCAGCTCATCGATCAGCGATGGCGTGAACACCTTGCCGAGATGGACGACCTCCGTAACGGCATCAACTTGCGGGCCATGGGCCAACGCGATCCGCTGATCGAGTGGCAGCGTGAGGGCTTCGAGACGTTCGCAGACATGATGACGTCGCTCAACATCGACTTCGTTCGCTACGTGATGCACGTTCAGGTTGTTCGCCAGCCCGCAGTGCCTGCGGTCACGGCCGAAACGGCCGCAGCGGTTCAGCAGCCTGACCTGGCCGGTCTTTCAAGCGGCGATGCGCCAGCCGAGGCGCCAGACGCGAGTGGCCAAGCGCAGGCTGAGGCAGCTGCGCCTGAGGTTGAGTCGGTCCAGATGCGCCAGGTTGCGGCGCGACCGACCACAACCAACGTGCAGGCGGCAAAGGCGGATGCCGCATCGCTCACTGGTCGTGGATCGGCACCGGCCGAAGAGCCCGAGAAGGCCAAGCCAATCGTGAAGGACGAGTGGGACAAGACCCCTCGTAACGCACCATGCCCCTGTGGGAGCGGCAAGAAGTTCAAGTCCTGCCACGGCCGGTAGCACGATGGCCGACCTTCCCGGCGACCTTGCGTCGCTCCGTACCGAACTTGGCGAAGCAGCCGAGTACCTTCGCATCGATGAATTGCGGGGCCGCTTGCCGTTGCTTGAAACCGAGATGGGCCGCCCCGATCTCTGGGACGACGCCGAACGCGCCCGTGGCGTGCAAACGGAGTTCACCCAAGTAAAAGACGATCTCGACCTCTACGATCGGCTGAGCGCTGAAATCGACGACGCTGAGACGCTCTACGAGCTGGGTCGAGAAGAGGGCGATGCTGGCGTTATCGACGACGTTTCGGCCTTGGTTGACGAGCTGCATGCTCGGTTTGCTGATCTCGAGCTGCGAGCGTTGTTCACCGGCGAATACGACGAGGGCGACGCCGTCTGTGAGGTTCACTCAGGCGCGGGCGGCACCGATTCGCAAGACTGGGCCGAGATGCTCTTCTTCATGTACAAGAAGTGGGCGGCGGCGAAGGGATTCGGCTTCGAGATTACCGATAGCGCCCAGGGCCAAGAAGCTGGCATCACGTCTGCCACTTTTGTCATTCGGGGCCGGTTCGCCTACGGGTTTCTGCAGGCCGAGCGGGGCGTCCATCGGCTCGTTCGTATCTCGCCGTTCGACTCCCAGGCTCGCCGACATACGGCATTCGCGTCCTTCAGCGTGGTTCCCTACATCGAGGACGCCACCAACCAGGTCGACATCGACGACAAAGACCTGCGGGTCGACGTCTTTCGATCGTCTGGCGCCGGTGGCCAGCACGTCAACACGACCGACTCTGCGGTTCGCATCACCCATCTCCCCACGGGGATCGTTGTGTCGTGCCAAAACGAGCGAAGCCAGCATCAAAACAAAGAGCGTTGCATGCAAATGCTGGCGATGCATCTCGTGGCCCTCGAGCGGCAAACCGCGAAGACCTCCTCGCCAGCGAAGCCGGTGAGTCTCGAAAGGTCGAATGGGGCTCGCAGATCCGTTCGTACGTGCTACAGCCCTATCAGCAGGTCAAGGATGAGCGATCCGGACTTACGTCCGGCCAGCCCGAAAGCGTGCCGCTGGTGGGGTTGGGATCTTCATGGAGGCGTGGCTTCGGTGGCGGCGTGCTGGTGCATCCGCTTAGCAGATTGAACGCGATAACCTGCCGAAGCTCCCGGACGACGTCGACGAGGTCGCAATGATCAAGCTCGAGAATGTAGTGAAGAGTACAAGGGCCATACCGTGGCCCTTCGCGACGCCAATGCCGACATCGACAAGGGTGAGTTCGTGTTTCTCGTTGGGCCGTCTGGCTCGGGCAAGAGCACGTTTCTTCGCCTCGTCAATAAGCAAGAGGAGCCTGACGCAGGCCGCATCTTCGTGGCCGGCAAGGACATCGGCAAGCTGAGCAGTTGGAAGTGCCGATGCTTCGGCGCAACATCGGCAACATCTTTCGGACTACAAACTGCTCCCGACCCGAACCGTTGCCGAAAATGTCAGCTTTGCGCTTGAGGTCATCGGCCGTCCGCTTCATGTCATCAAGACGCAGGTGCCAGCGATCTGCGAACTTGTCGGCCTGGGTGACAAAACCGAAAAGTATCCTCACCAGCTCTCCGGTGGCGAACAGCAGCGCGTGTCTATCGCTCGGGCCTCGTCAACCGACCGCTGATCCTTTGGCCGACGAGCCAACGGGCAACCTCGACCCACAGACAGCGATTGGCATCATGCGATTGCTCGATCGAATCAACAAAACGGGAACCACCGTCCTAATGGCCACTCACGATCGCGGATTGTCGACACAATGCGCCGTCGCGCCATCGAGTTGTCGGACGGAAACATCGTGCGCACCAAGCGCGCGGCGTCTACGAGTAGGAGCGGTATGGCTATCAGGGTCGACTACCTGCACGCGAGACCGGCAACAACCTCATCCGCACCCCGTCACTGACGATCGCCACGGTGCTTACCGTGGCGGTGTCGCTGGCGTTGCTTGGCGCCGCTCGTCATCATGGCTGGCGTCGATGGCCTCAATGCTCGATTCAAGGGCGACGTGGAGTTCATCATCTGGGTCGATAAGGACGCGACCGAACAAAATGTGCAAGGCATCCAGGCCGCGCTGGAGTCGTCCCCCAATGTGAGTGACCAGATCTACGTGAACCGTGAGGAAACCTTCCGCGAGTTCCAGGAGTTCTGGGCCGACTCGCCCTCGGTCCTCGAGGCGGTCACTCCTGAGCAGCTTCCGACCTCGTTCCGTGTGACGCCGACGGTGGCCGAACTTGCGTTGGTCGAGGCGCTCGGCCGAGATTTCGAGGGGTTGCCCGGTGTTCAATCGGTCGACTAGCGGGAGTACATCAAGCAACTCGATTCCTTCACGCGGACGGCGTCGACCGTGATGATCGTCACGGCCATTGTGTCTGCGTTGTCGTCTGCCTTGTTGATGTACAACACGATTCGTACCGCGCTCTACGCTCGTCGACGCGAAGTCGAGGTCATGCGGCTCGTGGGCGCGGCAAACTGGTTTATCCGCATCCCGTTCATGCTTGAAGGGATGATTCGAGGACTGCTCGGCGCTGGCCTTTCGACGCTCGCGGTGTATGGGCTCAATCGGGTCATCACCAACACGATCCAGACGTCGGATTTCAAGCTTTTCGCCCCGTTTGCCCTTGACCCGTCGCAGCTGACACCTATTGCGTTGATGCTGTTGGCCATCGGGGCTGGCATCGGCTTTGTGAGCTCGGGCGTAGCGGTCACCCGATACCCGACGCCTAACCGTTTGTCGGCCCGTTTTGTCGGCCCGATGGCCGCGATGGCCTCGATGGCCCCGGCACGAGGCGGTGCTAGGCGACGGTTCGTAGAACCGCGGTGGTCGCGCCCGCAACGAGGACAACCAGCCAGAACGGTCCGTTCTTCAGTGCCACCACAGCACCAACCGCCACGCCGACGGCGCGCTCGTCGACGACGAGCATGTTTGGGTTGGTGACGAACGTCTGGGTGACGACGAGGCCGAACAGCAGCGCCGGGGGCAGCAGACCAGCGATCTGCTTCGTGCGGGGGCCAGCGAGGACACGACCGAGACCGAACCAACCAGCGGCTTTGAAACCATAGGATCCAGCGGCGATGATGAGCACCGTCCACCAACTCACCGGCGTCATGCGGGATTCCCGCGTGCATGAATTCGGTAGGCGACGAAGGCGCCGAGCCCAGCGAGGATGATGGGGATACCGGGTCGGAACACGAGCGAACCGACGGCCGCGATCACGCTCCCGGCGATGGCTGCCGTGCGGCCTTCGGACGAACGGAGGGCCGGCATGGCGAGCGAGATGAAGCCTGATGCAAACGCGGCGTCGAGGCCGAGCGCGTCGGCGTCACCGAGCGCCTGGCCACCGAGCGCCCCGGCCAGCGTGCCGAGATTCCAAAAGAAGAAGACGGACAACCCTCCAGCGAAGAACGCACCTTCGACATCGTCTGGATTGTCTTGGCCAACGCCAAGCGCCGTCGACTCATCGATCGTGATGTGAGCGGCCGCCATTCGCTTGCCGAGCGAGCCGTCGATGTGACCCGCCATCGTCATTCCGTAGAGTCCGTTGCGGGCCGCCAAAAGCAGCGCAGCCCCGATCGCAGAGGCCGGGTCGCCTCCCGTGCTCAACACCGAGGCGGCACTGAACTGGGAGGCGCCGGTAAACACCAGCAGCGACATGGCCAGCGCCTGAAGGACGGAGAACCCGGCGTCAATGGCGAGCACGCCGAATCCGGCACCAAAGATGCCAACCGCGGCACCCCTGATGACTGCGTCACGCGCGTACCGCTTGGCCAGGAAGTTTCTGTCGGAGTGCGGGCGGGTCATATTCGGTAGTTGGGGTTCCTTTGTGGCATGCTGGTGTAGCGCGCACACTTGTGCCGTTAGCCACCCGTAAGGAGACCAATCCTATGCGCATCAGCGTTGATTCAGATAAGTGCGAAGGCCACAACCGGTGCTACTCGCTCGCCCCCGCCCTCTTTGAGGTGGACGACTACGGATACGCAACTGCCGCAGGCGATGGGGTCGTGCCGGAGGGCATGGAGGACAAGGCCCAGTTGGCCGTCGACAATTGCCCCGAATTCGCGATCACGATCGAGGAATAGGATGTCAGACAAGCCGACGACCTCGCCGGTCACCGATTGGCGAACCGACTACGACATCTTCGACCCCGACTACATCGCTGATCCGTTTTCGGTGTGGGATGACCTCCGCCAAGAGTGTCCGGTTGCGCACACCGAGCGTTGGGGCGAATCCTGGTTGCCGACTCGTTACGACGACGTTGTGGCGCTCGCCCGCATGGTGCCGGCCCTGTCGTCGAATGACCCGATTGTTGTTCGACCGGCCGAGGACACCGACGAAAACCTCGTTGACGGCTATCGCGTGGTCAACGCGCCGCCCATCAGCGCTGACCCACCAGTTCACACCTGGTCGCGGCGACTGATCCTGCCTGCATTTTCGCCCCGAATGGTGGCCGAATACGAGGTCGCCACGCGCCGCCTGTGCAAGGAGCTCATCGCCGACTTTGTCGACAAGGGTGAGGTCGACGGTGCTGTTGAGTACGCCCAACAAATCCCGCCCCGTGTCATTGCGATCCTGCTCGGCATCGATCCGAGCAAGGCAAACACGTTTGTCGAGTGGGTGCGCGGTGTGCTCGAGATTGGCCTGTCCAATCCGGTGGTCCGCAAGGCGTCGAGCGAAGCTATCCGCGGGTTCTTCTTCGACGAGATTGCCGATCGTCGAGCCAACCCTGGCGACGACATGATCAGCGACCTGATCAAGATCGAGATCGACGGCGAGCCCCTGACCGACCACCACATCATGGGCACGTGCAACCTGCTCCTGGTGGCCGGCATTGACACGACGTGGAGCGGTATTGGCTCGGCGCTGTGGCATCTCGCGACGCACCCCGAAGACCGCCAGCGACTGGTCGACGAGCCCGAGTTGATCCCGACGGCGATCGAAGAGTTCCTGCGGGCCTATTCGCCGGTGACGATGGCTCGTCTGGTGAAGGAAGAGGTCGATTTCAACGGCTGCCCCTTCAAGCCAAACGACAAGGTGCTGATGAATTTCCCCGGTGCCAATCGTGACCCTGAGCAGTTCGAAGACGCCGACAAGGTCATCATCGATCGTGAGAAGAATCGTCACATCGCCTTCGGTGTTGGCATCCACCGTTGCGCCGGATCAAACCTGGCCCGCATGGAGATGCAGGTAGCGGTCGAGGAGTTCCTCGCCGCAATTCCGGTGTTCTCCATCAAGCCTGGCGAGACCACGACATGGTCAGGGGGCCAGGTCCGAGGACCACGCCTCATGCCCATCGTCTTCCCAACGAATTCCTGACGACCAAGCAGTCGTCAGCCGACGAGCACGATCTTGGCCATTGCGGCGATGGCCGAGATCGAGCACGCCACTAACACCACCGTGCGTAGCCGCTGGTCAAACCAGGGGACGAGCCGGGGCGCAACCAACATGCCGGCGAGTGCGGGTAGGGCAAGCGCCGATCCGGTCCGCAGGTCGGCCGATGAGACTTGGCCGCTGAGCGCCAAGATGGCCAGGCTGATCGGGGAGCCCATCAGCATCAAGACCGAGACCGTTGACCGCAGCTGCGGGCCAGTCTCGTGTTGGTAGAGCAGACCGAGCGGTGGGCCACCGATACCGATGGCCGTGCCGAAGAGGCCCGACGCCACGCCGACGAGTGCCAGGTTGCGCTGCGACCGCGCTAATGGTGGGGCCCAGAAGCCCAGACCGATGGCGGCGAGCACGGTGAAGCCACCAGCGAGTGCCAATGTCGTAGACGACAGCACGCTCAACAAGAACACGGCAATGCCCATTCCCGGGAATCGGCCCGCGGCGATCCAGCCGACCTCTCGCCACACCACCCCGTTCCAGTTGCGCCTGTCCATCACACACAAGTTGGTCGTGCCTGCGATGAGGGCCGACTGCGGGAGCAGATTGTCGTTGGCCAAAACGACTACCGGAAACGCGAGCGCAATCATGCCAAAGCCAATGATGCCTTGCATGATTGCGCCGAGGAAGATGGCGAGGGCCACCGCAACAAAGGCCCATCCGGTGATATGCACACGTGCTCCTTTGGTGCGAACCAGCTATGAGACGCTAGACCATGGGGATGACTGACCCAACTTTTGAAACCATCCAACTTGCCGTTGCTGACCACATTGCCACCATCACGCTGAACCGACCAGACCAGCTCAATGCGTTTAACCTAACGATGATGCACGAACTGATCGACGCGTTCGACATCACCGACGCCAATGATGATGTGCGCGTCGTGGTCGTTACCGGTGCTGGTCGGGCGTTTTGTGCTGGGGCCGATCTGGCCGTTGCTGGGGGCGACACGTTCAACGCCGAGGCCCGTGGCCGAGACTCGATGGTCACAAATCGTGACGGCGGCGGTCGAGTTAGCATGCGGATCTTTGACTCGCTGAAGCCGGTCATCGGTGCACTGAACGGGCACGCAGTCGGTGTCGGTATCACCATGACGCTGCCTATGGACGTGCGGTTTATCGACGATTCAGCCAAGATCGGCTTCGTGTTCGCCCGTCGTGGCATCAGCCCTGAGGCCTGCTCGTCGTGGTTCCTGCCTCGCCTTGTCGGCATAAGCCAGGCGGCCGAATGGTGCATGACGGGGCGAGTATTCAGTGGCACAGAGGCGACGTCGGCGGGACTCGGTAAGGCGTGTGCGCCGGGCACGGCACTCGAGCGAGCCATGGAGCTCGCCCGCGAGATCGCCGTTCATTCGGCCCCTGTCTCGGCCTCGGTCAGTCGCCGCTTGCTCTGGCAGGGGCTCACCTTCGATCACCCGATGGAAGCCCACCGGGCCGACAGCCGGGCGATCCAAGCGCTTGGCTCGAAGGCCGATGCCAAAGAAGGCGTGTCGAGCTTCCTGGAGAAGCGGGATCCCGAGTGGTCGATGAAGGTGTCGGAAGATTCGCCCGACCTTTTCCCGTTTGTCGCTGAGCGATTCTTCGTAGGCGGCTTGGCTGACCGGCCGATCGGGCGATCGGTCGGTCAACCCGGCGCGTTGATCAAGACGAGTCCGTTGGCAACGGCAAAGCTGGCGGCGGCTGCACGGTTGGGGACACCGACTGTTTGGAAGATCGATTCGAGGTGGGTCGCCACGGTTCGGCGCTGGATGCCCAGTCGCTCGGCGATCGAGACGTTGTTGTAACCCTCGGAGACAAGGGTGAGGACCTCGAGCTCGCGACGGGTGAGGTCAAATAACCTAGCGATGTTGCTGACGCCGGGTTTCTTGTTAGTATCTCGCCACCGGAGTTCGCTTCGGAGGGTGTGAATGGGGAGAGTCGCCCCTTCTCATTCGCACCCGCTTTCTCTTCAGCAGGCCCTGCATCAGATAGCGTCGAGACGATGAAACGCTCTCCGCGATCCACCGACCGAGGCCCCCAGCGCCAACATCGCATCGCCATTTTGGGGCGACCAAGGCCGGCCTGGCGATGGCCGCCAGGCTGCGAGCCGCCGACTACCGAAACATGGTCATTTCGATCCTGGGCCCGCGCCATCGGCCGGTTCGCCGCTCGCCGTTGTTCGCTACGATTCCCCCTGTCGATGTCGTCGCCTACCAGCCGTCGGGTACGGCCTGGACGCTCGATGTCGGTGAGCCGTTTCGGGCTGACGTCGTGATCTGTGCGATGCATGAGTTTGCCGACGACGAATGGGACCCCGCCACCGTCGGTGGTGCGAGGCGCTATCTGCAGAACGAGCGGGACACGACGCCGATTTTCGAGCTCGGAGACCGCTTATTTTTGCCCCTGTTCGGGTCACGGGGCGTAACGGCATCACGCTCGAACAGGCGTGGGCCGGCGGCGCTGTCAGCCATCTCGGGCTTGCCGTGCCGGGCTTTCCAAACTTCTTCCTACTTGCTGGGCCAAACACTCGACTCGCCCACAACCCCATGAAGCTGCTGGTCGACGCCCAGATCGGCGCCATCGTCTCGTTACTTCACACGCTCGATGCCAGGCAGGCCGACGAGGTCGAGGTGTCTCGCGGTGGCCTCGGCATCGTATGCCGCGGTTCAGAAGCAGTTCAGCGATGGACGAAACGACTGTGTGTGGCCGGGCTCAACCTTGTCGTACCTCTGGCACTGCAAGCGGCTATCGCCAAAACAGTTCTGTTTCGGGCAGCGCCCGCCCACATCGGACCGACAAATTAGCTCAGGTCGAGATCAAACAGTGCCGATGCGCTAGCAACCAACTCGGTTGACTGTCTCGGAGGAAATTCGCATGGAACGTTCTGTCGTTCAAATTGCGTGTATTCGCATTCGTGACGCTGTCGTTGGTGATGTTGTGAACCGTGACCCAGACTCGAATCGAGGCTGGTTCGAAATCGATGGCATCGAGCCGCTCCACGATGGCAGTTGGGCACTCCTCAACCAGGTCACGAATACGTCGATTACCGGTACCCCGGTCGACATTATCGGCATACAGGTGTTGAAAACCGCAACGTTTAGCTGATACAGACAGACGGTGATTCGTCTACTCCGTTCTGTCTCGTTGGTCGAGGCCACCAGTTATCTTCTGCTGGTCGTGGCCACGATCGTGAAGTACACCGCCGACAACGAGCGAGGAGTGCAGCTGATCGGACCCGTTCATGGCGTGCTGTTTCTCGTTTACGCCGCGCTTCATCCTGATAACCATGGCCGACCTCGGTTGGAGCTGGAAGCGGGTGTTCACCGCCATGCTGCTCGGATCGTTGCCCTTTGGTGGGTTCTACGTCGAGCGCAACTGGCTACGGCAAGCAGCCAACGTGAGCCAGGGCAAGTCGTAACAGGCGGTCGTGACCGCCGGTCATCTCGCTTCGGACCCGGGACTGTTGGCCTCTTCGGGGGTGAGCCACGCAATGTCGAGCGCCGATTGCGAGGGCTCGCAGTCGCCATCGACGGGCACGACATACGCCAAGCTGACGGCATGTTGGCGCGGGTCGTGGAAGCCCGAGATCGACGGATCGGGGAAGTACTCGGCCACGGTGAACGGGGTCGGGTTTGGTGGCACTCGGGGAAGAGCGAGCGGGCCGAGGTCCTTTTCGAGGTGACGCAGAAGCGCGCCCCGAACGCGTTCCTGATACAGCACCCGCCCGCTGACGAACGCCCGGCTGATCGTCCCGTCCGGCATTGCCTGGAGAAGCAAGCCAACATGGCTTACTTCTCCTGAGCTGCCAACGAGCACGGGCACGGCATCGACATAAAGCACGGGCATCCGGCCCCGAACAACGTCCATCTCGCTGTCGCTTAGCCAACCGGGTTTGGTTTCGGTCAGGTCCGTGAGGTCGGTTGCGTCCGTCATGGTGTCCGATCTTAACGGCGACTCGTCTAGGGCGATGCATGTGTGCCACGATCCAGCGTGTGGAACATCTCCTCCGCCGCCTACGAACCGTTCCCAGCGCGCTGACCTTCGGCATCGTGATGTCAGTGACGTTTCCCGTCTGGCTTCCGCTCGTCGTCGTCTTCGATCTGCTGACGGTCGGTCGGCGGCTCCCGGCCGCCCGCCTGATGGTCTTCACTACCTATTTCGCGCTGTGCGAGATGTTTGCGATCGTGACGGCAATTGGGCTGTGGGTTGTGTCGGGTTTCGGCCGTCTTCGCTTGCGCTCGGCCTACGTCTGGATCCAAGCGACCTGGCTCTGGTGGCTGATGCTTGGGGCGCGGGCACTCCTCGGTGTACGGGTCGAGGGGACGGGTCCGTTGCCCCTGCCATCGGGCAACGTGGTGGTGTTGAGTAGGCACACGAGCCTGGCTGACACCGTGCTACCCGGGCACCTCTTGCTCAAGTTGTCGTCGCGGTCTGCGCACTACGTGTTGAAGCGCGAACTCCAGTGGCTGCCAAGTCTCGACTTGTATGGACATCGGCTTGGCAATCTTTTCGTGGTTCGCGGCGGCAACACCGAACACGAGTTGCAGCTCATCAACGACCTTGGTGTGCAGGCCGCCCCGGACGCGGGGCTGGTGATCTTCCCGGAAGGCACCTTCAACACGGTGGCCAAGCGGGCGCAGGTGGTGGCGTCGTTACGGTCGTCGGGCCGTGATGATCTTGCCGACTACGCGGCGTCGCTCCGGCATCTATTGCCGCCAAAACCTGCGGGGACGCTCGCCCTCCTCGATTCACAACCCACCGCTGACGTCGTCGTTCTTGGTCATATTGGGCTCGATGGTTTGTCTGAGCCTGGCGCGCTGCGAGCGATGCTGCCACTGAGCGAACCGGTCCGGCTTCAATGGTGGACCCACTCACGACAAGAAGTCGACAACTACCCCGGCGGTCCCGAAGCCTGGCTTCGTGATCGTTGGGTGGAGCTGGACGAGTGGATCGCTGCTGGTCTGGCCGAGACGAACCCACCGCGCCACTAGTCGAGTCGGCGGGCCATCTCGGCCTCGGCCCTGGCCAGGGCGCGAGGCACGCCGGTTACCGCTCCGAGGAAGACCTCCCGATCGATCGAGTACGCCGACATACCGGCAGGGCCAGCCTCAACAGTGGCCGATCTCGGACAGTTGCGCAGGATCGCGATCTCGCCCATGTAGGCGCCAACGCCGCGCTCAAACCGGGTTCCGTCGGCGAGAATGACCTGAACCGTTCCCGCCCCGACGATGTAGATCGTCTCGCCGGGCTCGCCGATGGTCATCAACCGCTCGCCGGGATCGAGACTGACGTGACCCGTGTGGGCAACGAGCTGTTCGAGCGTGTAGGCCGGCAATGGGGCAAAGATTGGCACCGAGCGGAGAAGTCGCAGCAAGCTAGGGTCGAGCGGCTTGCGGTTTGCGTCAATGGCGGCGAGGGTCGGACCCAGCCCGAGGGCGAAAGCCATCGCTAACAGGCCAAGAAGAACGAGCGTGGTGTCGAAGTCGGTGAGTCCGACCAGGGCCGAGACGGCGAGCCCACCCGCTGCCATGCCGAGCATCTCCAGGCTTTCGACGAGACCGAAGATTCGACCGATGGTGTCGGTCGGCGTAAGGCCTTGGATGAGTGTCTGGCATGCGACTTGGCTACAAGCCATCGCCCCGCCGATGAGTGCGAGGAGGGCGAGCGTCACCGGTGTCGACCGCGAAAGGCCGAGCCCAACGATGCCGACCGCCGCGGCGAGAACCGTCGTGACGACGGCGAGGCCGAGGCGCCGCCGGCCGACGAGCAGCATCGCCAACCCAGCACCACCAACACCACCGGCGCCCAAGGCCCCGGCCAGCAGCCCGACGGAGGCTTCGTGGCGACCCAACAGTTGCACGGCGATGGCCGCAAGGGAAACGTCGATCGCGCCGAGGAGGAGCGCCAGGATGGCGATGATGAGCGCAACACGTAAGGCGGCGTTGCTGCCTCGAAGCTGAGCAATGCCGTGGCGAAGAGCCAGGCCGGCACTCGGTGTTATGAAGTCGTCGTCGGTAGCTGGTCGGCGTGGTAGCCGAACGGTCGCCGCAACTGCTGCGCCAATGATCGCAATAAGCGCGGCCGCGCCGAGGGCGTCGGCAACCGGTCGAACGCTAAGCATGAGCCCAACGAGAATCGGTCCCGCAAGGGCGCCCGTTGTCTCGGCGAAACCCATCGCGACGCGGGCCGCCGTTAGCTGATCGGCTGTTTCGGCGACCAGGGGGAGCCTCGACGCCATGGTGGGTCGGGCGAAGCTCTCGAGTGCCGTGGCGGCCGCGGCCGATCCATAGAACAGCGCACTAGGCCAGTTGAAGCCGACGGACACTGCGCACAACGCGAGCGTTGCGCCCACGGCCGAAAGGCCCCATGCCATGACGGGGCGATCGGGGTAGCGATCTGGTGTCACCGCCAGGAACGGGGCCAACACAATTGAGCCGACGAGCAGGCCGCTTGCTGCCAGCCCAACGTGGCCAACGCCTCCACGCTGGTAGGCGACCAAGAGCATGGCGATCCACGCTGCTTGTTCGGCAATGCTGAACATGAGAAACGCAAAGAGGACACGGCGGATGGAAGGATCGCGAAGAACTGTCTTCGTGACATCAATGGGTATGGCCCTCACCACAGCGACTGTAGACGGTTGGCCGCGATGACGCCCGAAGACACTGGTCGCGGAATTCATTTGCGAGGTCGTGCTGTGGCGAGCAAGATCGACCGATGCATCTCACTGATGTAGAACTCGTCCTCGACCGCCGACTGACGACGACGCAGGCGATTGCCGATGCCGTTTGTTTGTCGTACGAGCGGCACCGTGGCTGGTGTGGGCGAAGCTGCTACGGTCCAGCTGATGCCCTCGCGTGGATTGCCGGCGACTTTGGTGCCGTCCATTCGTTCGTGATCGTCGATCCCAGCGGACGCCTCGTCGGCACCTGCGGTCTGAACGATCATGACGTGGCCAACAAGCGGCCAACCTCGCTACTGGTTACGGACCGACGCCACTGGATACGGCTACGCCAATGTGCCACGCGCCTCGTTGCGAACTTCGGCATCGAGCTTGCGAAATACCGCCGTCTCGAGATCGTTGTGGCTGTGGGGAACGAGAAGAGTCGGAGGGTGCGGCGCCTGGGAGCGACAGCATTAGTGGCGTAGCCCGAAGCTGCATCCTGCACGACGGTGTGTCGCTCGACGCGCATATCTTCAGCATCGTGGCAGGCGACCGTGAATGAGCCGACGGGGCAGGGTGGCGTACGCAGAGCCGTTACCAGCAGCGCAGCGTCGTGAGATAGAGCACCAGAACGGGCCGAGCCTCAAAGCGGCGGCGGCAAGGAGCGGCGCCACGAGAAACGAGACCTCGCGCCAGGTGGAAAACACCGTGGTCAGCGGCGGTCCGTTCGCGAGGCTTGACCATACGCATGAACGGAATGTTGCCGAGCACATCGACTGCGGCGCCGCCAACGGCGGCTGCGAGCCAGAATACGAGGCTGATTGGCGAAGTCGCTTGACTAGGCGACGCCGACCATGCACACGGCGATGAAGAGAAGTGCACCGACGATCGTCGATCGAGAACCGTAACGATCGGCGATTCGGCGTATGACCGGGCTGAGAAGCAGCATGGCGCTCGCAATGGAGAGGAAGCTTCCAGCCACCCACGCCGGAAGCCCCGCCTCAATGACATAAATGGGTCCGTAGATGAATAGCACCGCCCAGAACACGGCTCGGCTGACCGTGATGCCGTAGGCGATTCTGAGATGCCGCTGTCCGATGAAGCGCACAACGTTGGCTGCGGGGCTGGTGACCTCGCTTACTGGCCCGAGCAGGACGGGGTTCCGATGCAGCCGAAGTCGCCAGAAATACCAGGCCGCGCCGGCTGTGGTGGTGAGAGCCGAGAGGTAGAACGGGCGCTGACATACCCCGCATCCCAGAGCCAGACGCCGATGAACGGACCCAAGCAGCCATGCGGCACCGCTGTAGACGATTCGGCGAGACTCAATATCGGTCAGTTGTCGCTTGCCGATGTAGTCCATGATGTAGAGCGACAAACAGACCGAAAAAAGCGATGCCTGGGTCGATCGCATGCCGATCGCCAGAGCGAAGAGGGCGCCGTCGGCGACGGTGAAAAGCAGTGCGGCGGCGACGAGCATCAGGGAGGACAGCGTCATCACCCATCGACGTTGCATGAGCGCTTCTGAGCCGACCGACATTGAGCGTGAACGCCAGCGTCACCACGGCGCCGCCAAAGAAAAACGTAGGAGACCGCCGCCTTCGACCCGAGTGCATCAAGTGCCGTGAGCGGTATGACACCGACCATCAGGCTGCGGGCAAACCTCGAAGCCGCTGAAAGGAGCTCGGTGCCAGCTTGGGCATCGATCTTTGGTTCAGACCTCAGGCTGACGCCAACGCATAATCGAACGTTAGCGAGCATTAGTGTAGTACGAATCAGACCCCCGAATGCGAGGGTCTGATTCGTACGTGTGTGACTACTCGAACGACGAGATCCAGTCCAGTTCGGCCTGGCGGTCGATACGGAAGACGCCGCCCACACCGGCGCAGTTGCCGTTCAGACCAAACGAGGTGACAGCAAGCAGGGTGTCGCCGACGAGAGTTGGCCCGCCGGAGTCGCCAAAGCATGTACCGCCGTGCTTGGCGTCGCCGCTCAGCATCATGGAGTTGCTATCGGGGAGATTGCCGATTCCGGCCGCGCCTCGCGTGTTGACGATCATCAACTCGGCTTGGTAGCGGGTTTTGGCGGCGACCGTCTTCTCCGGCTTCACGGGGTTAGACGATGCTGCCTGGAGCCCGTAGCCGACGACGGTTACCGAATTGTTCTTCCGGCCATTGGCCAGAGTGTCGACGAAGCCCGCCGATGGGAGGCTGGCGTATTCCGAGAGGATGACTGGTTCGTCGAGCTTGACCACGCCGAGGTCGTACAGGTAGAACGCGTCGGGGTCGAACAAAGGATGGACATAGGTCGTGCCGTGGGTCGAGGCGTCGTAGGGACCGAACGGATATCCGAAGACCGCTGGATCCGGTTCGAGGTCGCTCTGGAAGAAGACCTCGGCCGATGCCGCGGGGGACTCAGTGCAGTGCCCGGCCGTCACAAAGACGGTTGGCGAGATAAGTGTGCCGGTGCAACGCCAGAGTGGCGCGCCATCGGCGTCGAGTGCGAGCATGAGCCCGACGTATGGGTGGTCATCGCCGTCGAGCGTGCCCCCACGGGTGATCGCACCCGCTGATGTGGCCGCCAGGCTGGCGAGGACTACGGCAGTAAGTAGTGCCAGAAGTCGTTTCCATGTTCTTCTCCGCTCCGTTGTTGGGTTGCTTGGACCAAATATGGTCGCCCGACCGAACACTAGTGATCGTGACCAAACGTGTCCACCAAAAACACTCGGTGAGTTCGGATGGTTACGACGCCGCGGGCCCCGCTGTGTCGTTGCGTCGTTGACCCAGGAGATCAAGCTCGCTCGGCGGCTACTGGGTTCCGAGTGCCGCTGCCCACGCCAGGGCCGCTTCGTCGTCGGCCTTCATCGCCCGCTCGGTATCGATCTCGAGCCGGATGATTCGCCCTTCGAAGTCGTACGGACCGGTGAATCCGTCGGACACCCCGGCGACGCTTCGACCGATGTCGAGGCCGATTGGCGAGATCATGTTGGGGACGAGCGGAATGATCGCCTCGCTGACTGGCCGGCCATCGATGGCAAGCAGCGCCCGGGCCGGACCCTGCCGGACTCGTTCCTGGCGGACCTCGATCACGATTTCGCCGGCTGGCACTGGCTCAGGTGAGCGCACGAGTGTGTGGTCACCAAAGGCGTTGTGGTCGTAAATCAAATGCCCAGTGCTGTCGAGATAGAGAACCAGCCCGTTGTTGATCGTGCCGACGGCGATGATGACGCCGCCCGCCGTTTCGCTGGCCCGGTCGAGAAGGGCCCGCAGATGCCAGGTACGGCTCCCGGAGTGGGGGAGCAGCATCGGCTGGGACTCGGTCGAGCGGTGGGTGATAGAGATAGCGGTCGTTTCCACCCGGCGTGCCCGTCAGCTTGTGCCCAGCAAAGAGTCGGGCGTCCTGTTCTTGGATTGGCAAAACCCCGTAACGTCCGGCCTCAATCCAGAACAGTTCGATCATTCGTGCCAGTTTCTCCGGCTCGGCCTCGGCCAGGTCGTGGCATTCGGAGAAGTCGTTGTCGAGGTGGTAGAGCTCCCATTGATCCTCGTCGATGTGGCGTCCTTGCTTGTGGAAGGTCACGGCCTTCCATCCGTCGGCGTAAATGCCGCGGTGGCCGAACATCTCGAAGTACTGGACCGGTTTTCTTCGATGGCACCTGTATCGAGTCGTTCGCTTCGGGTGCTAACGGCAGGTGAAGCTGGTGCCATGGATCGGTTGCTGGTTTGTTCCTCGGTACGACGTTGGTGCCTCCACGCCGACGAGTTCGAGCACCGTCGGTACGACGTCGGTGATGTGATGGAATTGGCGACGGGTCTGGCCGGCGATGGCCGGGTCGAGCTTGGCTGGCCACGCAACGATGAGTGGATCGCGCACACCGCCGCCATGAGTGTTTTGCTTGTAGCGCTTGGCGGGCGTGTTGCCGACCTGAGCC
Organism: Acidimicrobiales bacterium; assembly: GCA_041394345.1. Lineage (GTDB taxonomy): Bacteria > Actinomycetota > Acidimicrobiia > Acidimicrobiales > SZUA-35 > JBBKWJ01. Next base: position 72,135 of record JAWKIN010000010.1, read on the forward strand.
CAGCCCCATGGATAGTTGGTGTTGGAGCGTGGGCTGCCGATGTCCCCCAGCTTGGTCATACCGTTGGCGACCGTGTCGCCTATGCCGTTGAAGTAGCGGAACGTGTCGGTTACACCGTATTGCTGGCCCTCTTGGGAGGCGCCGTTGTCGCTCATCGCCATGATCAGCGTGTCGTCGCTGATCCCCATAGCGTCGAGTTGATCGAGGAGTCGTCCAATCTGAGCGTCGGTGTGGTCCAGCATGGCGGCGAACGCCTCTTGAAGGCGACAGGCGAGGGCTTGCTCGTCGGCGGAAAGGCTGTCCCACGGCTCGACGCCTGGGTTGCGGGGAGCGAGGTCGGTCCCTTTGGGGATGATGCCGAGATCGAGTTGACGTTGGTAGGTGCGCTCACGCCAAACGTCCCAACCCTCGTCGAAGTGCCCCCGATACTTGGCAAGGTAGCTGTCGGGAGCCTGATGCGGTGCATGGGTCGCACCGAAGGCCAGATAGGTGAAGAACGGGCGCTCCGGTACCAGGGAATGGTGGTTCCGGATCATTCGCAGCGCTTCGTCGACCAGGTCGGCCGACAGGTGGTAGCCCTCTGCTGGGGTGGCAGGTGGGTCAACGAGATGATTGTCGCGATAGAGCTCCGGGTAGAACTGATCGGTCTCACCCTGCATGAAGCCGTAGTACCGATCGAACCCACGCCCTAACGGCCACTCGTGAACGGTCCTGCGGCCGAGGCGTCGCGCATCGGCGCCAGGTGCCACTTGCCGACGGCGAACGTGCCATAACCCTCGGCCTGGAGCATCTCGGCCAGCGTCGCGGCACTCGCGCCGATGCGGCCCTCGCATATTGTCGAACCCTGGTGTCAAAGCTCGACAACGCCCGCATGCCCACGGCGTGGTGGTTACGGCCGGTGAGAGACAGGCCCGGCTTGGCGAACAGAGCGCGGTCGTATGGAAATTGGTGAAACGAACCCCTCGATCGGCCAGACGGTCGAAGTTGGGTGTTGGGATCAGTCCGCCGAACCCGGAGAGGTGAGCGAACCCCGTGTCGTCGAGCAGGATGAGAATGACGTTCGGGGCACCTCGGGAGGGAGCACAGGCGCTGGCCACCACGGCGTGGATTCAGCGGCCGTTCGCCCGACAGTCGGACCCGAAGAAGTTGAGTGAGTAGCCATCTGCGCACACTACCGAGTGATGGGCTCGGGGTGTGAGTTGAACGCTGGACTCGCTCACGGCGGAAGGGTGACCGGTAAGCAGTAACCGATTAACCGCAGATCAGCCAAGGCATGCCGGGCGCGCTGGCGGAGTGCCTCCGAACAGTGGTCAACCCACTCAGCGCTTCAACCTCAATGATCTCGTTGTCGTACGTCAGTGAGACCTCGCTGGCTGCGCTGCAAGAAGGTGACTCGTTGGACACCGCGGCCGAGTAGCGACTGGTCGCCGAGGAATCGTCGCCTTGGACCCGAGGTGTCGCCGTTGGTCGCAACGGTCCTCTTAGCGATGTGGCCAAGCTGGAGGTGAAGTTTAATCAGGCCGGCGTTCTGGGGCGGTGTTCGGCCTTCTGGCATCGAGGATCTGTCGATGGACCGTGGCGGCCGAGTCGATCAGCTCGAACTGCTTGGGATGTAGGAACGACATGCCGGGAGGTGAACCCCTGGGTAGAGCTTCCCGAGCGGGTGACTGTCTCCGAACACGATTGTTCCTGTCCCGTTGCTGCGTGTCTTCAACGAGATCGATCCGAGCATTTCGAGCGGCAGAGTGTGAAGCGACGGTGCTGACGGTGACCCCGTGGCAATGAGGATCCGCTGGTTCGTGAGCCCATACGCGGTGCGCGCCCGAACGCGTGCGTCGACAAAGAACCGGCCGATCGTGAAGTAGATGCCCATGATCAGGAAGGGGATTCCCCACACCATGAGTATGAGCGGCGCGTCACCGGTGACAACGGCGGGCTCCCAGAACATGGTGAAGCCGAACCACATCAGACTGAAGGGGATCAGATAGGCGTCCGATGGGCGGAGGAGGAGTCCACGACGGGGGTGACCCGACCAGAGCATTCGCTCGCCGGCTTGGAGTTGCTGATTGAGGTCGTGGCCATTGCTGTCGATTCCAATCACTCAGCGCTCCTTCGCTTGGGATTGGTCGTTCATAGTATGTCGGCGCCATCGCTCGAAGCGGGAGCACCTTCGACCGCCGACCGCTCAGGCATGTCAACACTCCTGCGATCGGGTTGGGGTTGTTCCCCGAGTGGTCGCCGCCACACTGGGCCAGTGTCGTCGAGCCTTGCTGAGAGCCGTTGCTGTGGCTGATGGTGAGGTTTTGGCCCGGGGTCGCATGGGCAGCACCTTTCGGCGCCTCCGCCACGTGCAGCCGATATGGATGGGGATGCTGTTCCTCCTGACCGCATCATTCGGGTACCTCGTCCTTCGATTTCTCGTGGTTTTGCCGGCACCGACTGGCTCCATGAACCAAACGGTGGGTGACACCCCGCTCGGCACCCTGAGAACGCTTGCGATGGTCGGCTCCGGGAACGATGAACGCTCGGGTCAGCTTCCGCACCCACGATGCTCCTCAGGCGCAGCATGACGAGCGACTTCGCGTCGTTTGCCCCGATCACTGGTACAACCGCGTAGCCCCTGACGATCTGGCCGGCACCCGTGAAGTAGCGCCAACCAGCACGCCGGGTGGCTTGCGTGAGCAGTGTGGAACTGGCGTCGCCAAGACATTCGCCGTCTATCCGTTCCCGTTGAGGCTCGTCATCCAAGGGGGTCGGTTCGAAGCACGTTGCTCTCGGGGTGGTCGGCTCTCAGCCGGTCCACCTCCTCGAGCAGGCCAGCGGCATCGGACTGCTTGATGCCACCGACTTCCGTCTCGGTACAGATCTCATGCCGACACTCGTCCGTCCGGGCGACACCAACCAGGAGCACCTCGAAGTCTCGCATCCACCCTGCGAGGTTCGCTGCGGCTTCGATGCGCCGTGCGACGCTGAACGCGGACACTCGTTGGTGCGGCCAGATGAATTGAGCGATGCTGTTCTGCACGAGCCACTCCCGGTGATGCGGCAAGGCTACGCACAGGATTTCGAGCGACGCTGCATCTGCCACGTTGGGCGCGCTCCGCGGACGGGTCCTGGGGTTGAGTTGGACTTGACTGCGCCGGTGTGCCCGAACGGCAGCTCGAGCGCTGCGTCAGTTTCACGGTCCGCCCGTTCGAGGCGGGTACTGCTAGGCGGGCTTCCATTGCCGCGCAGGTCGCGTCGGCGGGCAACACAATCCAGAGAGTGAACCGGCGAACCAGCTGGGCCCTGCGGTCTCGGCTGAGGACGCCTACGGCGCTGAGGCGATGCCATTGTTGGCAGGCCCGAAATGCATCATGACCGTGCCCCCCGATATGGAGCGCATGCAAACCATCGGACTGGCACCAAGCCTGCACACTCCCGCCAAGGCGGGAGTCGTTCTTACGTGGCGAAGCCTCGAGACGACCTGTGGCCTTCATGGCGTGACGCCGACAGCCCCGTTGACGGCAGTGATCCGAGCGCATGGGCTTTCGCGTCGCCAACTCGATACCGCATTCGCATCTGTCGGCATTCCGACGGACGACGAGGTGATCGCAGCGCTCGCCCGCTTGTGCTAGCGGACGCTCTCCGCTGTTCGCTCATCCTGCAGCCGCCACCCGATATCGGCGTGTCGCCGCAAGAAGCACGCGGCAACCCGACATCCCCCCGGGTCGGGTAACACTCCGGCTCCTGCGATAACCGTCGACCGACGGGGTGCCGCTGTCGTCTACTGTCGTAGGTGGTCTCTGCCTGTAGGTAGAGGCCACGAGGTTCACGAGGAGACGGCGTGCCGAGCGAGACGATCAACAACCACGCAGCATTCATCTGGTCGGTGGCCGACCTGTTGCGCGGCGACTACAAGCAGTCGGAGTACGGTCGGGTGATCCTGCCGTTCACCGTGCTTCGTCGCCTGGACTGTGTGATCGAGCCGATCAAGGGCGACATGCTCGCCAAGTACGACAGTGTGAAAGACACCGTCGAGAACTACGGCCCGATTCTCGACCGGCTCACCGACACCCGGCACCTGTGGAACACCTCGAAGTACGACCTGCCCAAATTGCTCGACGACAGCGACCACGTCGCCGCCAACCTTCGGGCCTATATCGCCGGGTTCAGCCCACAGATCCGCGACATCCTCGACCATTTCGACATCGACACCCAAATCACCCGGCTCAACAAGGCCAACCTGCTCTACATGGTCGTCGGCAAGTTCACCGAGATCGACCTCCACCCCGACACCGTCTCCAACCTCGAGATGGGCTACCTCTACGAAGAACTCATCCGCCGATTCTCCGAACTCAGCAACGAGACCGCTGGCGAACACTTCACCCCGCGCGAAGTCATCCGCCTGATGGTGAACCTGCTGTTCATCGACGACGACCAGCTCCTGTCGAAACCGGGCATCGTCAAGACCATGTTCGACCCTGCCTGCGGCACCGGCGGCATGCTGAGCGTGGCCGAAGACCACCTACGCCAACTCAACCCGCAGGCGAAGCTCGAAGTGTTCGGTCAGGAACTCAACCCCGAGACGTATGCCACCTGCCGGTCCGACATGATGCTCAAGGGTCAGAACGCCGAGAACATCGCCTACGGCAACTCGTTCTCCGAGGACGGCCACAAGGGCCGGACCTTCGACTACCTCCTCGCCAACCCTCCATTCGGTGTGGAGTGGAAGAAGGTCAAGGACGAGGTCACCACCGAACACGAGCAGCTCGGCCTCGCCGGACGATTCGGCGCTGGGCTTCCCCGAATCAACGACGGCAGCTTCCTGTTCATCCAGCACATGATCTCGAAGATGAAACGACCCGAAGACGGCGGCTCACGCCTGGCCATCGTCTTCAACGGCAGCCCGCTCTTCACCGGCGCAGCAGGCAGCGGCGAATCGGAGATCCGCCGCTGGATCATCGAGAACGACTGGCTCGAAGCCGTCGTCGCCCTGCCCGACCAGCTGTTCTACAACACCGGCATCTCCACCTACTTCTGGATCGTCACCAACCGCAAGGCACCCGAGCGCAAAGGCAAGGTGCAGCTGATCGACGCCCGCAACTCGTTCACCAAGATGCGCAAGAGCCTGGGCGAGAAACGCAAACAAATCAGCGACGCCGATGTTGCCGAGATCGTCCGCACCTACGGCGCCTTCACCGAAAACACCGTCAGCGGCGACCAGGCAGCAGGCGCAACCAACGAGGTCGGCTGCAAGATCTTCCCCAACGAAGCGTTCGGTTTCATGCGCCTCACGGTCGAGCGCCCCTTGAAGCTCCGGTGGGAGATCACCGCGGAAGCGATCGACGCTAGCGCTCGACAAGAACTGGCCAAGCTCGCCGACGTCGAGCGGGATGTGCTGCTGTCCGAGCTACGTGCGCAAGTTGGGGCCAGGTACGAGCGGGACGCTGATCTGCGACACAACGTCAAGGCCGCCATGTCGAAGGCAGGCGCGAACGCCAAGCCGATCGAGAACGCCATCGTTGATGCGTTCGCCATCCGTGACCCGGAAGCGTCGGTGATCACCGACAAGAAGGGCAACGCCGAGCCCGACAGCGAACTACGCGACAACGAGAACGTGCCCCTTCCCACCGGCACCGTTCGCTACGAACCAGACGTGACCGGGCGCCTGGCGACAGCGACCTATCGCAAAGCCGTCGATGAGTACGTCGAGGCTGAGGTTCATCCGTATGTGCCCGACGCCTGGGTCGACTACGACAAGACCAAGATCGGCTACGAGATCCCGCTCACCCGCCACTTCTACGTCTACACCCCACCCGCCCCCTCGCCGAAATCGACGCCGAGATCAAGCAACTCGAAGACGAGATCCAAGGTCTGCTGGCAGAGGTGACAGAGTGACTGCGAGGCCAGTACGTCGGCTCTTCCGGATCGTGAACGGGGGCACTCCATCGAGCGAGGAATCGAACCGGGGCGGCGAGGTCGAATGGGCAACACCTATCGATCTTGCCCGCTGCAACGGTCGTGTTCTTCGGCGCAACCGATCGCAACCTCACCGCCGAGGGACATGTCACTAGCTGGTCGCCTGTGACGGGCGGAAGTCTGATCGTCTCAACGAGGGCACCTATCGGATACGTAGCGGAGACATCTCGCCTGACTGCCTTCAACCAAGGTTGTCGGGGACTAGAGCCTAAGGGAGAGGTCGACATCCGCTTTACAGATACCAGTTCTCGTCGTCCTGGGCGAACTGCTGCAGTCGAGGGGTCAGGGGTCCACATTCTCGGAACTCAGCACGGAGAGCCTTGCAGACACTTCGATAGCTGCTCCGGGGTTGGAGGAGCAGCGGGCGATTGCGGACTACCTGGACGCCGAGACCGCCCGCATCGATGCCCTCATCGCCAAGAAACAACAACTCATCCTCCTCCTCGAAGAGCGGTGGATTGGCGCAATCGAAGCTGAGCTGACCCATTGGCCCGAAGCGCCGCTCAAACGCGTCGCCCGAATTGACTACGGACTCGGTCAGCCACCAACGCTCAGCGACGAAGGCATCCCGATTCTTCGAGCTACGAATATTGAGCGCGGGTTGATCAACCCCGAGAATCTCATATTTGCCAAACTCGATGATCTGCCGCTGGACCGGGCGCCGCTGTTGTCTAAGGGGGAACTGCTGGTAGTGCGCAGTGGGGCGTGGACAGGTGATTCAGCATTGGTGACAGCCGATTGGGCTGGTTCGTCGCCTGGATATGACCTTCGTGTATTCGGATGGACGATCGACTCCGCACTTGTGGCATATCAGTTTCTCGGCCAGCGAGTTTGGAAGCAGATCGAGCTGGTTCGTTCTCGAGCGGCGCAACCGCATCTCAACGCCGAGGAGCTTGGGTCAATCCTTATTCGGGTTCCGACTGACCGAGGAGCGGAAGCCATCGCGCTGAAGCGGCTCGAGGCCCTCGACCGCTCAAGAAAAAGCACGAAACTTGCTCTAAAAGGCCAGATCAGCCTTCTCGCCGAGCGACGACAAGCGTTGATCACTGCAGCGGTGACCGGTCAGTTCAAAGTTCCAGGAGCGGCGTGATGGTTGGTCCGAAGGAAGCTGATTTCGAGTCGGTGATTTGTGAGTCGCTGGTCGCTTCGGGTGGCTACACCGAGTGGAAGGTCGGCAACGCCGCTCCCGAGCCTCGGCACTTCGATCCTGTACGTGGACTGGACACCGCTGAGCTGTTCGCCTTCATCGGCGCAACGCAGGCCGACAACTGGCACGAGCTCGTCAGCCGGTACGGCGGCGACGTCAACGAAGCCCAGAAACTTTTCGCCAATCGTGTTGCCAAGGTGCTGGACCAGCGGGGAACTGTGGAAGTCCTCCGGAGCGGTGTTGATGATCTCGGTGTCAACATCCAGCTGGCGTACTTCAAGCCGGGCACGTCGCTGAACACTGAGACACTCGAGCTCTACGAAGCAAACCGGCTGACCGTGACCCGTCAGCTCATCTACGAGACATCGGGCAACAAGACCTTGGATCTCTGCCTCTTTGTCAACGGGCTCCCAATCGCCACCATCGAGCTGAAGACAGCGATGACCGGGCAGACGACCGACAACGCTCGGTCGCAGTACGAGAACGATCGTGATCCGAACAACACCACCCTCGCCCGGCGTGCGTTGGTGCATTTTGCGGTCGATACCGAGATGGCGTGGATGACGACCCGGTTGGCGGGCAAGCGGACCCGCTGGTTCCCCTACAACCTGGGCCGCCGCAACGGTGGCGGGAATCCTGACAACTCGAAGGGTCACCGCACCTCGTATCTGTGGGAACAGGTCTGGGTCCGTGACGCGTGGCTCGACATCCTCGGCCGTTTCGTCCATGTCGAGCCGACACCGAAAGGTAAGAAGCAGGACGGTGCGATCATCTTCCCCCGCTTCCACCAATGGGATGCCGTCATCCGCCTCGCTGCTCATGCACGGGACAATGGAGCCGGGCACAACTATCTGATCCAGCATTCGGCCGGGTCGGGCAAGTCGAACACGATCGCCTGGCTCGCCCACCGTCTGTCGGGCCTGCATGACGAGACGGACACGAAGGTGTTCCACAAGACGATCATCATCACCGACCGCAAGGTGTTGGATCGGCAGTTGCAGGAGACGGTCGGCCAATTCGAGAAGACGGCTGGCGTGGTCCAGAAGATCGACGAGAACAGCCAGCAGCTCGCTGATGCGTTGACTGGAGAGCAGGCCCGGATCATCATTACCACGATCCAGAAGTTCCCGTTCGTGCTGGAGAAGATCGGCGCTCTGCCTGACCGTCGCTACGCGATCATCGCCGATGAGGCCCACTCGTCGCAGGCTGGCGACACGTCACGCGACCTGAAGCTGGTGCTGACTCGGGGCACTGCGGAGGAGACGCTGGCTGCGGAGGAGAGCGCCGAACTGGAGTCGGCGTCGGAGGTCCCGGATCCGGCGCAGGACAAGCTGGTCGCGGCGGTTGATGCCCGTGGCCGTCAACCGAATCTGAGTTTCTTTGCGTTCACGGCGACGCCGAAGGCGAAGACGCTCGAAACGTTCGGCACGAAGGTGTCGGTCGAGGGCGAGGTCCGATACGTCCCGTTCCATCTGTACTCGATGCGCCAAGCCATCGAGGAGGGCTACATCCACGACGTCCTCACGAACTACACGACGTATGAGACCTATTGGCAGATCGAGAAGAAGGTCCCCGACGACCCGGAGTACGACCCGGGCCGGGCGAAGGCGGCCATCGCCAAGTACGTGAGCCTGCATCCGCACAACCTCACGCAGAAGGCCGACATCATCATCAACCACTTTCGGTCAAAGGTCGCCAGCCAGGTCGGCGGCCAGGCCAAGGCGATGGTAGTCACCGCGTCTCGCACCCATGCGTTGCGGTACGGGTTGGCGTTGCGCCAGTACTGCACCGACCACGGGATCGGTGATGTCGGGGTGCTGGTGGCGTTCTCCGGGACGCTCAACGATGGCGGCATCGACTACACCGAGACCTCGCTGAACGGGTTCCCGAGTCGCAGACCCCGGCCAAGTTCGACACCGACGAGTTCCAGATCCTCGTGGTCGCTGAGAAGTACCAGACCGGTTTCGACCAGCCCAAGCTGCACACCATGTATGTGGACAAGCCGCTCAGCGGGCTCGCTGCGGTGCAGACGCTGTCTCGCCTGAACCGGACGCACAAGGCGAAGGACTCGACGTTCGTCCTCGACTTCCGGAACAAGGCCGTCGACATCCGCCACGCCTTCGCCCCGTACTACGTGCAGACCGAGGCACCGCCGACCGATCCGAACCTCATGTACGACGCGCATCATCAGGTGACGCAGTTCGACGTTTTGCGTGGCGAAGAGGTCGACACGTTCATAGCGATCCTCATGGAAGACGCCCACGCCAGCGACCGGATCCACGGAACCCTCGAGGGCGCCAAGGCCCGATTCTGGGAAGTGCTCGACGAGGACGAGCAGGGCCGGTTCCGTGACGCATTGAAGAAGTTCGTCAGCGCCTACGGCTATCTCTCCCAGATCGTCCCGTTCGGCGACATCAAGCTCGAACGCGACTACCTGTTCTGCCGGGCACTGTCGCCGTTCATCCAGCCCCCGACCGAAGCCCTGCCGGACGTGAGCGGCCAGGTCGATCTCACCCACCTGGCGACCCGGCTCATCGCCGAGGAAGAGTCGATCTCGCTGCCCACCGACGAGGGCGAACTCTCGGGCCCCGGTGAGATGTTCGGCCGGCCGGGCGTGCCCGAGGCCGAAGTGCTGTCGCAGATCATCAAGCGCCTGAACGAGCGCTACGGCACCAACTTCGATCCGGCCGATCGCCTGTTCTTCGACGGTCTCGTGCAGAAGATGGCTGACCGGGCTGATGTTCAGCAGGCGGCGATGGTCAACGATTCGGAGAACTTCAACCTCGCCATGCGGGGCGACTTCCAAGACGCAGTCATCGACCAGATGTCGACCGCGACCGACATCACCAAGAACTTCCTCGACAACGACGACTTCGCTGGTGATGTCCTTCGGGCCTACATGCCGTTGCTGCAAACCAAGGCTCGGGTTGCGGCTCAGCAGGGCTGCCCGATCAGTGAACTGCTCGGTGGCGAGACCTCGTGGCTCGAGTACAAGGCATCGTTGCGCACGAACAAAGACGGTGGGAAGTTCCGGGTGATGGAGGCGATGACACTCAAGACCGTGGCTGCGTTCCTCAACTCCTACGACGGGGGCACCCTGCTTGTCGGCGTGACCGACGACGGCGAGATCGCTGGCCTAGAGAACGACTTCGCCACGCTTCGCAAGGAAGGCAAGGACGATGCCGACCTGTTCCTCCTGCACCTGAACAATTTGATGCGTGCCTCGATGGGGGCTGCGGCGATCACCAACGTGTACACCGATGTCGTCCGGTGGGGTGGCGAGCACGTGTGCCGTGTTCACGTGCGGCCCTGCGGCTTCCCTGTCGAGGCCACGGTCACGCTGCCCGAGAACGGGCAGAACGTCACCAAGACCGCACGCTACGTGCGGATCAACAACGGCACGCACGAATTCAAGAACGACGACGAATGGCAGAAGTACGTCAGCCAACGCTGGCCCGGCGCATAGTGCTTCTCGGCAGATGGTGGCAGACACTGCTGGAGTGAACGTCGAGAGGGCTTGTCGCCGGATCTGATCGGGTTGCCGCGAATGGCTCACGGGGGCTTCCCCGTTGCCTGCGTGAGCGGCTTCTCAGCGAGACTTTTGGCCGGGCTGGCGCGGTGAGCTTTGGTGCGATCCGCTGGAGATGTCGCACGGGACGATGTCGCGAGTGTACGTACTGGTGTTGCTGGCACTGTGCGGTCAGTCGTCGGTTTGGTTGGCGGCTCGAATGCAACGGAGCGCGCAAATGGCAGCTGATCATCTCTGCCCCCCCAAGCGAGGCCGAGGCTCGCCGGCTTCGGCGTGAGTTGGCCGATCGGCGGTCGATGTGGACGTCGCGATGTGGTCGTCGGTTCAACCGGTGGCGGCGACGATTATGCGTCAGGGCCATATTCGTGGTGCTGAGAGCTACCGGCGGCGTACCTACATCGAAGGGGTGTTCGGCAACATCAAGAACCCCGACACCGAAGATGTCCGACGCAGCCACCACCGGTTGACCGGCATCGCCGAGTGACGTTGTTCGTCGGGCTCGCTCTGGTGCCGCAGGATCAGCGGATTCTGCGGAACTGGCATGACCGCACCGGGCTGGGTGACCCGACGCACCGGCTCCTGACCGTCGACGAAGAAGCGGTCGGGACGACAGAGCTCACGTCCAGGCAGGCGCTGTCTACCGATCGCCCCAGCGCGGTCGCTGCCTGAAACCCGTTCGATCCTCGAACGTGAAGCGACCCGCACCCCAAGGGGTGCGGGTCGCTTCACGTTCTGAGAGTCAGGCCTGAATTGTACGAACAGTCAGGCCCGAATTGTGGGAACACCCCGTTGTGGAGCTGGGGGGAATCGAACCCCCGTCCGTCAAGGAGTCATCGCTCGCGCTACGACCATTTCCGAGCCTTCGACTTTATGGGCCGTCGAACTGCCGGATCAGCTGCCCACCGAAGCGGACTTCCCCTCAGTCTTTCCTGAACGTCAGCGGTCTTTGCCATGCTGTCAGTGGTCTCTCTCACCGTCCATCACTGCTTCTGTTGCCGGGCTGCAGTGATCAGACCCCGCGTGGCCTCACGGCTCGCAGTTTTCCTCTAACTACCTAATGAATTAGGCGGCGAGAGCGAAGTCAGCCTTGTTGGCGCTTCTTAAATGCCCTGTTTAACGAGTCTGAGCAACTCGGGTCGCACAAACGACTTCTCATCTCAACGTCGAAACCGATCAGCCCCGAGTTTGAGGAGAATTGCGTGATGCATTCCTTCTCGTTGGTAAGTAGCACGCTGTTGCCAGCGGGGCGATCGTACCAGCTCGGCCTCCCGAGCGGTCGTCGTCCATCTGTGCCGATTTTTGGACAGTTCTTGCGAGGGTCGCGGCGATGGTCCTCTACCTGTACTACCGTGACCCCATGGCATGGGCACGGGCAACGATCGTAAGCGCAGTTTTCGCGACGGCCACGATGGGATTTGCCGGGCCGGCTGGCGCAAGCGAAACCACGCGAGACGCTGAGTCGATCGAGTCGATCGAGTCGATCGAGTCACCGATCGCCAACGCCCTGCCAGCGCAGTTCGCGACGGCGTGTCCTGAGATGACCGATTCGGTCGCCCGGCTCTACAGCGCATTCTTCTTGCGGTTGCCCGACCAGACAGGTTGGGACTACTGGCTTCCGACCTACGTCAATCCGACGACTGACCTGCTTGACATTGCCGAGGCGTTCGTTGCGTCTGACGAGTTCCAGAAGACCTACGGTGCGCTGACGAATGAGCAGTTTGTCACGCTCGTCTACAACAACGTGCTTGGTCGTGATCCCGATGCGGGCGGATTCACGCACTGGACCAGCGTGCTCGATGGCGGCTTCGCCCGTGGTGCCTTGATGCTCGCGTTCAGCGAGTCCGAAGAGTACGTGAAGTCAACCGAGACCTTCGTGCCGCTGGCTGGCTACCTGCAGTCCTACACGCCGTCGGTTGAGTTCCGCTGCGGTCAGGGTGCCGGCGGGTTCTTCCCGGTCGCGGACCACAAGTTTGCCGACGCGATCGTGTGGAATACCGGCGACACCGATCTCGTGTACTACGAGTCAGATTTCGATACCAACGGCAACGCGATTGCACCGGTCGAGCGGACGCTGGCTCCTGGTCATTACCTCTTCCAGTGGAACATCGATCTCGCTGCTGCCGGACGGTCGGCGCTCGGTGTCGCTGGGCCTGCGTCCCCCGATTTCTGGTGGACGATCGTCTACTACCCGCATCCTCACTCGGCTGACCGGCCAGGATACGAGTAGGTACAGCGCCAACTCGCACGTCACGACCCGGACGACCGTCCGGGTCGTTGTCGTTTTGGGCCCAACAAGCCAGCGTTTCCGGCGCCGATCAGTTGTCGATTTGTTGAAATACGTTAAATCCGATTGGTTTGTCGGGAATTGGTCTAGGTTCTAAATCCGACCGAAGTGGTCAGGTTTCGAGGAGGATCAGTCATGGCACCAACAGCCGTTGAGTCAATCAAGTCCGCGAGCAACTATTTGCGTGGGACCCTGGACGCCGAACTGGCCGACGGCCAGACGATGTTCAGCGCCGACAGCACCCACCTTCTAAAGTTCCACGGGATCTACCAGCAGGACGACCGCGACGTCCGTCGGGCCCGAACGGCAGCGGGCGCAGAACTCGAATACACGTGCATGGTTCGTTGCTCGGTCCCCGGCGGTGTACTTCGGGCTCCGCAGTGGGCGGCGATTGACGCGATTGCCGACGAGGTTGGCGACGGGACGCTGCGGCTCACGACCCGTCAGGGGGTGCAGTACCACTTGTGCACAAGGGCGACCTGAAAGCCCTTGTCGGGCACCTCAATCGACACCTGGTCACGACCTACGCGGCCTGCGGCGACGTGGTCCGCAACGTCATGGTGAGCTCGGCGCCGGTAGCGGGGCGAGACACCGCCCGCCTTGAATCGCTCGGACGGGCCCTGTCGAATCAGTTCCGCCCTCAGTCTGAGAGCTATTGGGAGCTGTGGGTCGACGGCGAGCGTGCCGTCTCTTCCGGCCCAGCTCCCGCTGCCGGGGACGCTGATGAACCCATCTACGGTGACACTTACCTGCCCCGGAAGTTCAAGATAGGAATTGCCGCACCGGGTGACAATTCGATCGATGTCTACAGTCAGGACCTCGGGCTTGTGCCTGTTGATGGTCCGGATGGTACGCCTGGTGTCGTCGTTCTCGCCGGGGGCGGTCTGGGGATGAGCCATAACGATGACTCAACGTTTCCTCGGTTGGCCGATCCGCTGGCGTGGGTTCCGGACGACGAAGTTGGCGAGGTCGCCGAGGCGATCGTGACAACGTTCCGCGACTTCGGCAACCGAGACGATCGCAAACATGCGCGACTCAAGTACGTGCTGGAGGAGCGGGGCGTCGAGTGGCTTCGGTCTGAGGTCGAAGCCCGGATCGGACGACCACTCGCCGCCCCCGTACCGGTTCCTCACTGGAATGGGGCCTCTGACTATCACGGTTGGCACCGACAAGATGCCGACACGCTCTTCTACGGCATTCCGGTGCCGTCGGGTCGGCTGAAGGACAACGGCCGAGTGCAGCGACGTAGCGCAGTCGCCGAACTTCTGCGCATCGGATTGGCGGCCGAGGTTCGGATTACGCCTCGTCAAGACGTGCTGTTGTGCGGTATCCGGCGTGAGGACAAGGCGGCCGTCGAGGCCGTGCTCGCCAGTCATGGTGTGCCTCCGGTCGATCAACTCTCCCTGTCGGTTCGATCGTCAATCGCCTGCCCCGCCCTACCTACGTGCGGACAAGCACTCGGCGAGGCAGAGCGGGGTCTGCCCGATCTAGCTGACACGCGCGACAGTCTCCTGTCCGAGCGAGGCATGAGCGCCGTCCGAATCGAGACCCGCCTCACGGGCTGCCCTAACGGCTGTGCCCGCCCCTACGTTGCCGAGCTTGGCATTGTCGCCCGCACTAAAACCGACTACGACATTTGGGTCGGTGGGGACCCATCCGGGACTCGGCTAGCCAAGGTTGTGGCGCAGGGTGTGCCATTTGTCAAGCTACGTCACGCGCTGGCACCAATGTTTGATCATTTCGAGTCGACCAGGATTCAAGGCGAGTCGTTTGGTGACTGGACGAACCGGATGGGAGTTGCTCGGACCAGCGCTTCGATCCCGATGGTTGGCAAGCGTCAGAAAGCGATCGACGCATGAGCCAGATCATCGTATCGGCGGTCGAAACGACGCCGGAGGAGGCAATAGCGAGGGGGGTCGAGCGCTTCGGCGACGACCTCGTACTCCTGTTCTCCGGCCAAGACGCCGTGCTCGTAGACATCGCCCTGAAGGTCGATCCGCGAATCGAACTCGTGTTTATCGACACCGGCTTCCATTTCAATGAGACGATCGAGACCGTCTTGCGGGTCGCCGAGCGTTACCAGCCTCGTCTTCGTGTTGTGTCGCCGTGGCGGCACTTGAGCGGTGTCGGCACGGAGGGATTCTGCTGCGGTGACCACAAGGTGGAACAACTCGATCGAGCGCTCGACGGCAAGCGAGCCTGGCTAAGCGGCCTTCGCCGAGCCGACAGCCCCGATCGGGCTGATGTCCGCCAGGTTTCGCTCGACCGTCGCGGTCTGGTCAAGGTGAACCCGATCGTGTCGTGGGACGACGATCAGGTTGCTCGCTACATCAGCGACAACGACATCATTGTCAATCCACTCCTGTCACGGGGCTACCCCTCGCTCGGTTGCAAGCCGTGCACCAGGCCGATCGCCGAGGGCGACGTTGACGGGCGGGCCGGTCGATGGGCTGGTTCGGACCGCACGGAATGCGGGATTCACCTATGAGCCGAGCACCAATCGCTGCATTCCCGGTCGGACTGCGACTGGAGGGGCGAGACGTCCTCGTCGTCGGAGCAGGCCGCATCGCGGCGAGAAAAGCGGCGGCGCTGGCCGAACAAGGGGCTCGACTCAACGTCGTCGCGCTCCATTACAGCGCCGACATGGATGCCCTCGATGTCGCCACGCGAGAAGTCCGCTCGTTTCATCCGTCTGACCTAGACGACGTCTGGTACGTCGTGACAGCGACCGGCGACCCCGCTGTCGATGGTCTGGTCTTTGCCGAGGCAGAAAAGCGTCGCGTGTTCTGCAACGCCGCCGATGACCCCGACCACTGCTCGGTGATACTGCCCGCCGTCGTACGTCGCGGCGCGGTAACGATTTCGATCAGTACCGGCGGTCGGAGTCCGGCAACCGCGTCGTGGCTGCGACGTCAGATCGGCGAGCTGTTAGACGATGACGTTGATCGTGTGGCCGACGTCGCAGCGTCAGTCCGTGACCGGATGCGAGACGCAGGGCTCGCAACCGAAGTTCCCGGCTGGGCCGCCGTGCTCGACGGTGAGGCGAAAACGATCCTCGCTGGCAGCGACGATGTTGAACTGGAACGACGACTGTGGGAAGCGTTGGTGGAGGCATGACCGTCTATCTCGTCGGGGCTGGTCCTGGTGACCCCGAGCTCCTCACACTCAAGGCCGCCCGCCTGATTTCATCGGCCGACGCCGTGGTCTATGACCGCCTTGTGCATCCCGACGTCATTCGCATGGCGCCGCCATGGGCGGAGTGTTTCGACGTCGGAAAAACGCCGGGCCTACTGAGTCCGACGCAAGGCGAAATCAACGATCTGCTCGTGTCACTGGGCGGCCGCTTTGAGACGGTGGTGCGAATCAAGGGTGGCGACCCGTTTGTCTTCGGTCGCGGAGCCGAGGAGGCCGACGATCTTTTGGCAGCTGGTGTGCCTGTTTCGGTCGTGCCCGGAATCAGTTCGGCAATTGCGGGACCGGCAGCCGCTGGTCTCTCGGTCACTCGCCGCGGAGTGGCGAGCGGGTTCTGCGTTGTTACGGCGCACCAAGACGACGCTTCGAGACCGATCCACTGGCCATCCATTGCCACTGCGGGCATCACGATCGTCGTGCTCATGGGAGCGAAACGGGCACCAATCATCCGACGTGAGCTCATTGCTGGTGGTCTTGAGCCTGCAACGCCCGTGGCGATCATCACTGATGCGACAGGCGACGGTGAACAGATCGCGCTCCTTACCCTCGCCGAGCTTGGCCGATCGACCGTGCCCAACCCATCGATCATCATGATTGGGCCTGCCGCGGCCGAACGGCTTTCGGTGCTAGCCGGCGTGGAGATCGGCGTTCAGGCCGCCCCAGTTTGACCAGCGTGACGGCACGGCTTGGACTGCGCCTGATTGGCTGTTCCTGATGAACATGAGGTCATCCAACCCGGACAGCTCGGCTGCCTTGACGATGGTGCCGTCAGGTCGCTGGACCTTTGTGCCGGCAGTGAGGTAGAGGCCGGCCTCGACGATGCAACGATTGCCGAGCGAGATACCGATGCCGGCGTTGGCGCCAAGCAAGCTGTTTTCACCGACCGAGTTCACCTGCTTGCCGCCACCCGACAGGGTGCCCATGATCGACGATCCAGCGCCAATATCTGAATCGGCCCCCACCGTGACGCCAGGCGTGACGCGTCCTTCGATCATGGCCGGGCCAAGTGTGCCTGCGTTGAAGTTGACGAACCCCTCGTGCATGACCGTGGTGCCAGCAACAAGATGTGCGCCGAGGCGGACGCGGTCGGCGTCGCCGATGCGCACACCGGGCGGCGTGACGTAGTCGGTCATTCGCGGGAACTTGTCGATCGACGTTACCTGAAGGTGATGATGGTGCTCGGCCACGGCTGCCCGCAACGAATCGACGCGTTCGGGCAGGCACGGACCCGCCGTTGTCCAGGCAACGCTGGTGAGAACGCCAAATATCCCCTCGAGATTGATGGAGTTTGGTGCCGCCTCGCATCGGGAAAGTAAATGCAGACGGTAGTAGGCGTCGATCGCAGAGACTGGTGCGTCGCCAAGCGATGGCACCTCGAAGGCAATGACCTGACCTTCGATCAGGCCAACGGCAGCAGCCAGGCACGATCGCTGAGCGGCAACGCCGCTAGGGGGAAACCAAGCGTCGAGCGTTTGGCCTGTTGCCGCGTCGGTATAGCTGTGGGCGGTCACCGTCGTCATGACGTCGGTTTACCACGAATCAGCCGGCGTACTTGGTCCGATCGGAAAGCTCACGGCGGGCGTCGCGGTCCGAATCGCGTTTGGCGATCGCTTGTCGCTTGTCGACCGTTTTCATGCCCTTGCCGAGACCGATCTCGATCTTGGCTCGGCCCTCTTTGAAATAGATGGCCATCGGCACCAAGGTGAGTTGCTCGATATCGACCTTCGAGTTGAGTCGACGCAACTCGTACTTGTGCATGAGAAGCTTGCGCTTGCGAGTGGGATCGGCGATGCCGAGGGTGCCGGCCCGAGAATAGGGGGCGATGTGAAGGCCGATGACGTACAGTTCGCCCGACTCGAAGCGGGCGTACGCCTCGTTGATCGTGACCTTCGATTCGCGCAGCGACTTGACCTCGGCCCCTCGCAACACGATGCCTGCTTCGAAGGTTTCAGAAATCAGGTAGTTGCGCCGCGCCTGCTTGTTGGTGGCGACCATCTTCTGTTGGGTTTTGCTTGCGTTCTTGGTTGCCATCGTTTGATGGTAGCGACGATCGGGGGCAGCGGCGGTCGGCCGTTCGGGTATTGTGCTCTGCGTGTTGACTCTGGATCGGACCGCGTATCTCGAAATTTTGGCCGAGGCCTGGCGGGTCTACCCCCTCGAGGCCTGCGGCTTGTTGGTTGGTCCGGCCGGGACCGGTATGGCCTCCACCTTCTACCCCGTGCCGAACGCGGCCCAGTCGTCTCGGGTCTTCACGCTCGACAGCCTGGGGTACATGAAGGCCGAA
Source organism: Acidimicrobiales bacterium (assembly GCA_041394345.1). Classification (GTDB taxonomy): domain Bacteria; phylum Actinomycetota; class Acidimicrobiia; order Acidimicrobiales; family SZUA-35; genus JBBKWJ01. Next base: position 90,532 of record JAWKIN010000010.1, read on the forward strand.
CGGGTCGCCGACGAGGCCGGACTCGAAGTCATTGGCATCCTCCATTCGCACACGCATACGTCGGCCTACCCATCACCAACCGATGTCGCTGAGGCCACAAAACCCCTGGTGCCACCCACGTGGCGGTGGGCCATCGTGTCACTTGCCTGGGGCTATCCCGAGCTGCGCAGCTTCGTCATCGGTGCCCCCACAGATTCGTCTCCGACTGGAATAGCGGAGGAACCTGTGGTGTTATCAGACTAGAATCCCTACTTGACCAGTCAGCTTTATCGGCTTTGTCAGGAATAGCTTCTACCCGAGGTCTTTTGTGTCTGATACCGCAACATCAACTGTCACCGTTCGGCTCCCCACGGTCCTGCGTCCGCAGGCCAACGGCCAGTCAACGGTCGAGCTCAGCGGCTCGACGGTCGGCGAAGTCATCGCCGCACTGGTCGCTCAATACCCTGGCCTCAAGTCCAATATCCAGGACGACGACGGCAATATGCGCAAATTCGTCAATGTCTATGTCAACGACGAAGACATCCGGTTCCTCGACAAGCTCGATACCGCCGTCGAGGCAGGCGCTGAAGTCGCCATTCTGCCTGCGGTCGCCGGGGGCTGACCATGGCGCTGGTGGCATCGGTTCTTGACCTCATCGGCAACACGCCGCTCGTCGACGTGAGCCAGCTGAGCCCAAAGCCAAACGTGCATATCTACGTCAAGCTCGAGGGCCAAAACCCTTCGGGCTCGGTGAAGGATCGCATTGCCATGGCCATGCTCGACGCTGCCGAGGCGGCGGGCGAGCTGGCGCCGGGCAAAATCGTGCTCGAACCGTCGTCTGGCAACACCGGAATCGCGCTGGCGATGATCTGCCAGATCCGTGGCTACCACCTCAAGATCGTTCTGCCCGAAAATGTGACGGCGGAGCGTCGTCAGGTCCTCGAGGCCTACGGGGCCGAGGTCATCAGCTCGCCGGGGGCCGAGGGAAGCAACGGCGCCGTCCGACTCGCCCAGCAGCTGTCGGACGAACACCCCGACTGGGTCTTCCTCTATCAATACGGCAATGAGGCGAACCCAACTGCGCACTACACCGGTACCGGACCCGAGATCCTCGCCGATCTTCCCGAGATCACCCACTTCGTGGCCGGACTCGGCACGAGTGGCACCCTGATGGGCGTCGGCACCTACCTCAAAGAGCAGAAGCCGTCGGTCAAGGTCTATGCCGTCGAACCGCCAAGCGGTGAGCGGGTCGAAGGACTGCGCTCGCTCGACGACGGCTACGTTCCACCAGTGTTCGAAAAGTGGGGCGGACTCGAACTGCTCGACGGCAAGCGCATTGTGCGCCCGATCGAGTCACTGGTCTTCACCCGACGCCTTGTCAACGAAGCCGGCGTCTTCGCTGGCATCTCCGCTGGAGCTGCGCTCGCGGGGGCCGTCAAGGTGGCCGAGCGTCTCGACGACACCGAAGAAGCCCACATCGTGTTTGTGGCCAGCGACGGGGCGTGGAAGTACCTGTCGACGGGGGCGTACTCCGACCCGATCGACGACGTTGCGGCCAACCTCAACGACGTCATCTACTTCTAGCGGCGACCACCCGGCCAGAAACCAAAAGAGTCGGACAGGCTCCACGCCTACCCGACTCTTAGCTGGTCATCTGCCCAACGAACCTGGCCCAGGTGATCCTGGGAAACCTTGCTCGACCATCGGTCAATTCTTGCCCTACAACCGGACAACTCTGGCTGGTCGTGGGTGCCGCCTGTCCCGATGGCCGAGGCGCTGATGGACAACATACGCAGGCCAAACGAGCCGAGTCCAGAGATCGGGATGCTTTACCCATAAAGGCCGAAGGGAACAGTACGATTCCACGGTGGACAAACGGCCAATCGGGATGTTTGACAGTGGCTTTGGCGGGCTCACCGTGGCGAGAGCAGCGATCGATCTCCTACCCGCCGAAGACCTTGTCTACCTGGGCGACACCGGCCGCTATCCCTACGGTTCTCGAGACCTGGCGCAGGTGCTCCAGTTCAGCCGCGAGATCGCCGCGTTCCTCCTCGACGAATATGACATCAAGTTCCTCGTAATCGCCTGCAACACCGCCACTGCGGCCGCGCTAACCGAGCTCGAAGCCGAGCTGGCGATCCCAGTCCTTGGCGTCATCGACCCTGGTGTGAAGGCGGTCGGGCAGGCCACCGAGTCGGGACGGGTGGGGGTTATCGGCACGGTTGGCACCATCGCGCCACGGGCCTATGAGCAAGCCGCACTCCGCTGGGCGCCCGACTTGTCGCTCACGACCTGCGCCTGTCCCGGATTCGTGGAGTTCGTCGAGCGGGGAGAAACGAGCGGCCTCGAAATCGAAATCCTGGCCGACCGCTTGCTTGCTCCCATCACCGCGGCTGGCATCGACACGCTGCTCCTCGGCTGTACCCATTATCCGTTTCTGGCTCGGGTCATTTCTGATGTTGTCGGCCCGAGCGTCACGCTGATTTCATCGGCCGACGAGACGGCCTTTGCCCTCGCATCGCAGCTGCAGGCGCTCGGACTCAATCACCCCGACGAGCATCGCCAAGGGACTCACCAGTTCATCTCGTCTGGCGATGTTCGGGCGTTCGCGCCGCTCGGCTCCAAACTGCTTGGACCCGAATTGGTCGATGCGCGCCGATGGCACACCGACCCGTCCTAAGGTGGCTGGTCGACAACAAGAAACCCAGATCGGAACCCCCACATGCGCCCAGACGGCCGTCAAAACAACGAACTTCGCCCCTCTCCTTCGAGCGCGACTTCACCACGATGTCCGCTGGCTCGGTCCTGGTCACCTTCGGCCGGACGAGGGTGCTGTGTACGGCGTCGGTCGACGAAAGTGTCCCCCGTTGGATGCAGGGCACCGGCAAGGATGGGTGACCGCCGAATACTCGATGCTTCCTGGTTCTAGCCCAGAGCGCATTCGCCGTCGGGTGTCGGGTCGCGACCAAGAGATCCAGCGCTTGATCGGCCGATCCCTGCGGGCGGTCGTCGACATGAAAGCGCTGGGCGAGCGTCAAATCACGGTCGACTGCGACGTGCTCCAGGCCGATGGCGGCACGCGAACGGCGTCGATTTGCGGCGGCTACGTCGCCCTCCACGATGCGATTACCCGGCTCGGTCTCGCCACCAAGCCGCTGATCGACAACTGTGCCGCCATTAGCGTTGGCATCATCGATGGCGAAGCTCGTCTCGACCTTCCGTACATCGAAGACTCGACGGCCGAGGTCGACATGAATGTCGTCATGACCGGATCGGGCGACTTCATCGAGGTGCAGGGCACGGCCGAAGGCGCGGCGTTTGGGCGTGAGATGCTCAACCAATTGCTCGATGTGGCCGGTGAAGGCATTGCCCAAATCGTGGCCGCGCAAAATGCGGCCCTGGCGACGCCACCTCCGGCTCGCAGCTGATGAAGCCAACACTGGTCATTGCGTCGGCCAATCCTGACAAGGTGGCCGAACTCCGTGAGTTGCTGGGAGACCGCTTCGACGTTGTCGCTCGGCCCGACGACGCCCCAGACACGATCGAGGACCAGCCGACACTTCTCGGCAATGCCACCAAGAAGGCCGTTGAGATCATGCAGTTCACCGGTCTGGCGGCACTGGCCGACGACACAGGTTTGTTTGTCGATGCGCTGGATGGGCGACCAGGAGTCTTTACCGCTCGCTATGCCGGTGAGAACGCCACCTACGCCGAGAACGTGGCCAAGCTGTTGCACGAACTCGATGGCGTGACGAATCGGCGGGCCGAGTTTCGACGTGTGTCGTGGTCGCGCACCCCGATGGTCGTGTTGTCGATGCCCTCGGGGTTGTCGTCGGCGATATCGCCACGGCCGAGACCGGTGATGGCGGGTTTGGTTACGATCCCGTGTTCGTGCCCCACGAATCAGACGGCCGCTCGTTTGCCGAGATGGACGCGTCCGAAAAGCATCAGATCAGCCATCGGTCGCGGGCCCTCGCCAACCTCCCCTAGACCAGCGAACTGGACGGGCAATACACACCCCTAATGGGGTGTTTACACCGTCCAGTTCGCAGATGGGTCGAGCTGGTGGTGCGGACGGGGGACTCGAACCCCCACACCTTGCGGCGCCAGGACCTAAACCTGGTGCGTCTGCCAATTCCGCCACGTCCGCGTCAGCGTGGTCCACGTTAGCGCCTCGTTCGCCTGTAGCCTGACACGCATGACAACGCCAGGTATTCCTTTCGCCGAGGTCCCCAGTGGCGGCTTCGGGTTCGACATCTACCAGCAGCTTCTCAAGGAACGCATTGTGTTCCTGGGCCAGCAAGTAGACGACCAGATCGCCAACGCCATCTGCGCTCAAATGCTGTTCCTCGCTCAAGATCCAGACAAAGACATCTGGCTCTACATCAACTCGCCCGGTGGCTCGGTCACGGCGGGCATGGCCATCTACGACACGATGCAGTTCATCAAGCCCGATGTTGCCACCGTGTGTCTCGGGCTCGGTGCCTCGATGGGTCAGTTCCGCTGACCGCCGGTGCTCGCGGCAAGCGTTATGCCTTGCCCCACGCCCGAGTCATGATGCACCAACCACTGGGCGGATCCAGGGTCAGGCCACCGACATCGCCATCCAGGCCGACAACATGCGCCAGATCAAGCAAGAGATGGCCGAACTCATCGCTCATCACTCGGGGCAAGACGTCGAGACCATCGTCGCCGATTCCGATCGTGACAACTGGTTCCTCGCCCCCCGGGCGAAGGAATACGGCCTCATCGACCACGTCATTGCCTGCTGGTGAGCTTCCGGGCAACGAGTAGTTGACAAGCACCGATCCAGCCCCCGCACTCTGCGATTGCAGACTGAGCGAGTCGCCAAAGGCGGCGCCATGCTCGGCCGAGATGACGGGGGCCGTGTCGTTCTTGTCGACGGTGCCATTCCGGGCGAAACGGTCAGGTGGCGCTCACCAAGCAGAAGAAGAGCTTCGCCAACGGCTATGTCGTTGCGGTTGAGTCGCCTTCGCCCGACCGTCGCCTGCCGCCCTGCGCCCACGTCAGCGAGCAATGCGGTGGCTGCGATTGGCAACACATCGTGCCCGATCGGCAGCGCGATCTGCGGGTTGACGTCGTGGTCGATGCCCCAAACGCATCGCCAAGATCGACAATCCCGTCGTTGGAAAGGGCCCCTTCCTGAGCGAGGTCGGCTACCGCACCACGCTTCGCCTTGCCGTGACGAACGGCAAGGCGGGCTTTCGCCAGCGCGCATCGCACGACGTCGTACGCCGACGGCTGCACCATCGCGCACCCGCTAGCCCTGCAAATCATTGAAGAAGGGCGGTTCCCCGGCGCCTCCGAGGTCACGGTACGCGCCGGAGCCAATACAGGCGAGCGTCTCGTGCTCGTTACGCCCAACGCCCAAGGCGTCACCGTTCCCGATGGCGTGGTGGTGGTCGGTGCCGACGAACTCGAGCGCAGCCGGCTTGCGTACTACCACGAGGACGTCGGCGAGGTTCGTTATCGCATCTCGGCCGACTCGTTCTTCCAATGCCGACCGGATGGTGCTGCTGCGCTCGTGGCGCTCGTTCGCGATGGCCTTGGTAACATCGACGGACCACTACTTGATGCCTACTCCGGCGTTGGCCTCTTCGGCGCGGCCCTGGGCGCCGACCGGCCCCTGTTTGCCGTCGAGTCGTCGCGGTCATCCACCGCCGACGCCCGCGTCAATCTTGGCTCACAGGCCGAAGTCGTTCGCCAGCGCTTCGAACGGTGGCTGCCGAAGCCGGTCGCCGCAGTGGTCGCCGATCCTGCTCGCAGCGGCCTCGACAAGCCCGGCGTCGGTGTCATTGACGGCACCGGGGCCAAGCGTTGTTCTTGTGAGCTGCGACCCGGCAGCCCAAGCACGAGACACGTCGCTCCTTCTTCAAGCCGGGTTCTCCTCGATCGGGTGACCGTCGTCGATCTCTTCGGTGAGACTTCGCACATCGAGGCTGTCTCGGTCTTTAGTCGGTAGGCCCGACTAGTCGCAGGGCGAGCCGTTACGCACCGAGCGGCCAGACCTACTAGCGGCGCTGAGCTGGGGTACGAGCGTCGGGTCCCAGCGCCCGAGCAGCGCCGGTCCGAAGACCGCTTCAACTGCTTCGGGCAGAAGCGGACGGCTCAGCAGATAGCCTTGCCCTCGCTTGCACCCAAGGTCTTGCAGCGCTCGAAGCTGCTCCAAGGTTTCTATGCCCTCGGCGACGACGGACAGATCAAGGGCCTGTCCGAGTGCGAGTATTGTCTCGACCATGATCCGATAACGGCGGGAGCTCGCCATACGGGCCACAAACGTCCGGTCGATTTTGATCCCGGTGACGTTGAGTTCGGCGAGATGCTGAAGGCTCGCCTGGCCGATACCGAAGTCATCGATTGCCACCTTGAAACCCGCGCTGGCCAAGGCGTCGAATACCGTCTTGGCCTTGTCGATATCGGCGAAGCCCTCACGTTCCGGTTAGTTCGACCCCGAGATGCGAATCGGGGTCGCCACCAACGAGGTCGGTGAGGAGCTCCAACAGATCGTGCCGGTCAATCGTGCGGGCCGACAGGTTTACCCACACTTCGAGCGGGTTGTGGGCTGGACGCCGGCTACCCCACGTCGAGAGTTGAGCGTACGCCTGTTCAAGGACCCAGTGGTCGAGCTCGAGGATGAGCGAGCTCTCTTCGGCAATCGGCACAAACTCCTCAGGGGCGAGTAGGCCGTGAGCTGGGTGCTCCCACCGTACGAGCGCCCGACGCCCACAATTCGGTGATCTGCAAGTCGAACTTGGGTTGGAATACGAGGCAAAGTTCATCGTTGTGGATCGCTGCTCGAAGCTCGTCGGCCAGCGACATGCGCCGCATGAGGTCGCGGCCGTCGGATTCGTCAAAACCCGAACCCCGCCCCACCGTCGGCCTTCGCGGCGTACATGGCCGCGCCGGCGCGTGACAGCACGGAGTCGCCAGGCTCACCGGCCTCGGGTGGCGATGCCGATCGAGGCCCGGACGCGGCGCTTTACCGGACCCACATTGAACGGTTCAGCGAGTGAGTCGACCAGCCGTCGACCGACGGCCATGACGGTGGTCGGGTCGAGATCGCCGGTCCAGACAACGGCGAACTCGTCACCGCCAGGTCGGAACGCTTGGGCGTCGTCGGGCAAGACGGACAAGAAGCGTTTGGCCACGCCAGCAAGGAGCTGGTCGCCAGCCAGGTGACCAAGATTGTTGTTGATCCACGTGAATTGGTCGAGGTCGATGGCGTAGACCGCGAATGAGCGGCGTGCTGCCTCATGATCGGCGAGTACCTGGGCCAGGAGTCTTCTGTTGCCTAGCCCTGTTAGGGAGTCTTGGTTCGCGGCGTTCGCCAGAATCGATTCGAACTGATGTCGGTCGCTCAGGATGCCAACCAGTCGAGCCGCCAATCCGTGCACTGCCATCTCGGCGTTTGATGGGCGGTCCGTAGTGGATCGAAGGATCTCGACAACCCCAATGAGATTGCCCGATGGATCGAAAGCCGGTGTGGTGATCGTTGACGAACGGCGACTCCGGTCCGACGACATGCTGCCAGTGAGGGGCGTCTCGTATGTCAAGTTCGATGTAGGCGACTCGGCGAAGCGAGGCTTCGGCCAGGTTCTTGGCGCCGTTCTCGAAGAGTTCGCCGTCCCAGTCGTGGGCGGTGCTGAACCGAGAATGTTCGGGTCGATACGACTGAAGCGAGCCATCGGGAGCGACGAGGGAGATCACACAGAACGCCGCGCCGATGTGACGCTCGGCGAGGTTCGCGACGAGGCGGATACTCGTTTCAGCGTTGCGCCGGAGCCCAGACTCTCCAATATCTCGATCTGTTCAATCGCGAGCATCTCGGCCCGGCGCCGGTCAGACAGCTCGCGAAGCGTAAAGACGACGACGCCACCGAGCTCGTTCAAGTTGTCGCCAGAAACGTCGAACGCGCGGTACTCCGACGTATCGGAGTTCAGACCGTTGAATCGGATTCGATACACATCGGGAGGACGTAGGCCCGAGTGGCTACTTGTCTCGGTGAACACGGTGGCGCGCTCTAGATCAGCCGGGTGAATTACTTCGATCGCACTATGGCCGAGCACGTCGCTGGGGTCGAGTCCAAACATGGTGTGCGCTCGTTGGCAAGCGGCGCGGAGCACGAACGAGTGATCAACAACAGCGACATACGCGCTCGGTTCCGCGTAGCGTTCGGCGATGGCGTTCCAGTCGTCGGTTGTTGGTTCGTCTGCGCACCATGGCCCCACACGCTCTCTATCGGCGGGAAGGGCCCCAGACCTAAGATAACTGCGCAGCTTTTACCTGGCGGCGGCGGCGCTGGCCTTAACCGTCGATTGTGAGCACAAGGTCGTTCGAGCGGACGAACCCGGACGGTTCTATTCCAACGAGTCGAACCGTCAACGAAGGCGATGCGCCGGCTGCTGTTTGCTCGGTGTACAGGATGCTGAACGGAGTATCGGCGTCGAGCGAGAACTCGGGGCCCGAGCCTTTCGCCAGCGAGCCGTCAACGACCAGGACATGGCGTTCGGGGTGGTCGGTGTCGATCGCGAGCTGGGTCGAGTCCGGAAGGCCAGTGCCCGAGAGATAGGAGATGGTTCCCGTCATCGGCGACGCCGGGTTGATACGAACCCGGGCCAGGTAGCCAGTGGAACCACCCGTGCTGCCTGGTCGACGTGTTGTGGCGGTCGCTGTTCCGTCGGTGTAGAGCTGGCCCAAGTTGTGAGCGATGGAGACCGTGTCCAGGGTGGGGCTGGTGTTCTCGAACGACGTGAGCACAATCGAGAGCTTGACGAACTGGTGGTAGTCGAAGTCGTAGGGGACCAGCGTGGTGCCAATCGGGTAGGACGTATCGATGGTGCGGTCGGGCCCGACCGCAATCAGTTCAGCGGCGGCTTCGGCCGTATCTGCGCTCGCCATCTGAACAGTTGCGCCGGCACCGGCTGGGATCGAGCCAGCGACATCGATCAGGCCGAACACGCCGGCATTTCCGGTGTCGATGACGGTGGTCCAGCGACCGGCCGCAGGAAGCGCGCCTTCGGCCTCGTGCGTCGTGAGCGAAAGTGCATCATTCTGCGACGGAAGGTCGATTCGGGGGCCGAGGACGTTGGTGTCGTCGTCGTTGTTGAGCTTGTCGAGCTTGAGGAAGAATCGTGCTGATCCCTCGAACCTCGTGCCGGACGGGTAGCTGCCGACTGGCGACACCCCAAACCCTGGTGAACCAGCTACCCCGGTTGACGAACACGCGATGGTAGTTGTGGTGGTGTCGGGCTCAACCATGGTGATGTCCGTGCCGGGCGAAGGGCAGACGACGGTTGCATAGGCGAAGCTTGTCGGCGCAAGGTAGTCGGAGTCGAGGTAGGTCGCCGGTAGGAATGATGTGGCCTCGCCGTCTGCTGGATCTGAGAATTGCTGGGCGGCGATCGGCAGGTCAGAGGTGATGGCGTACCCAACGCCGCTTGGGCGGGTAGGACCGCCGGTTAGCGCGACCGTCGCGTTCGGCCCAACGAGTTCACCGACACGGTCGACGCCAGCGGAGCCGATGGCCGAGATTGTGGCACCGCCAACGCTGCTGCCGATCTGTACGGTGTCTGACTGGACGCCGTAGATCGTCTGTCCGAGCCATGGCACACCGATGATGGAGTCGCCTCCGGACTGGTGAGCGGCCAGGAAACGGGCGCCGTTGGTGGAGCGAATGACAACCGACTTTCCCGCCTCGGCATCGAGCGTGATAGGGAACGCCTGGTCGGCCAGTGTCACGGTGTAGGTGGCGGCGACGAGGTTGTCGTAGATGACTTCGATCGAGGCCGTTGAATCGAGCGAACGAACCCAGAACTGCTGCACGCCCCGGTCGGCTGCGAAGACGAATTCCGTCGAGGCCAACGTGGCGGGTACAAGCGCATCGGTCGTTGCGGCGAGGCCGGTGGCCGAGATCGGTCCCGTGGCGTCGATGTAGGAGTGCTGGGTCATGCCCGAGAATGTGTCGGACTCGCCCCGATTGAGCGTTGTCTGGGTTGTTCCGTTGCTTACCACGACACCATCGGCGTAGCTGACGACACGAACCTGGCCCGACTCGCCTGCACTGCCGTCGTAGGCGTCCGTCAAGGTGTAGTAGCGGGTCGTCCGTGTGGGGAACGTGTAGACCGCCAGTTCGTCCGAAACGGCTGTCGCCTCCTGGTTGCCAACGTAGAAGCAGAACGACGACTCGCCAACGGGAATGTCGGCGAGCTGGACCCAAACGTCGGTCGACGCCGACGGCACCGCCCCCTCAATCCATAGCGGAATGAGTTCACCCGTTGAGCTGTCGACGGCCCGGAGATCGCGGCCGTCGCTCGTCATCCAGCCGTTGTCAACGAGGTTGGCGGTATCGAGGGTTGTGTGAACGGGTCGTTCGTCGTCAGCATCACCCGAGTTGGCCACGGTCACGCACTGGCGAGTTGGCCAGGCGGTGTCCCACCACGCAATCGCTGGGTTGGGCACAACGTCGCCGTGGGGCGCTAACTGGCGCGCGCGGGGGGGCGACACCTCCGTGTTGTCGAAAGCGCCAAAGGCCCAGGCCTCGGCGCTGTCGAACGTCGAGTGCTCGCTTGTTTCGTAGTCGTAGAGCACGATGCCGTCGCCGCCGAGGGCGATCTCTCCCCGGAGGTGATCCTCGATCTGGAGGCCGGCGATGGCAGGGGATGCGAGCAGCACGCCGCCAAGGGCGAACGCCAGGAACATCCTGACTCGATGCCGCTTGGCTGAGGGTGCGGCGCGCCGGTTCTCGATCACGCTGATCCCGTCGGCACACGCGGGGAAAATGTTAGTGCATACGGCCCATGCGTTCAGCAGGGCCTACAGTCCTCTGGGTCATGTATTTCCTTGCCTCTGCAACCTCGTCAGAAACGACAAATGCCATAGCTATCGTGATGGGCGGCGGCGTGGCCTGCCTGTGGCTGGCGAGCAGGCTAAAGGTCCCTGCCATCCTCCTGCTCCTGCCGGCTGGCGTCCTTGCCGGGCCGGTTTTCGGTCTCCTCGATCCGGACGAGCAATTCGGGTCGGTGTTGTTCCCTGGCGTTTCGCTCGGCGTCGGTTTGCTGCTGTTCGAGGGTGGTCTGAGCCTCCGCTTCGACCGCATCGGTAGCGTCAAGTCGGTCACGGCCCGAATGGTGACAGTTGGGGCGTTCATCACGTGGCTGATTGGTATGGGTGCCATCTCCGTCTTATTCGACATTGGGCGAGGGCTGACCGCACTCATGGCGGCGCTGCTGATCGTTTCTGGCCCAACCGTCGTCCAGCCGCTGCTGCGTATGGCGAAGCCGCGCAGCTCGATCAGCGAGGTGCTGCGCTGGGAAGGGATTGTGATTGACCCGATCGGGGCGACCCTCGGTGTTGTCGTGCTCGATTCGGTGCTTCACCATCGCGGCTTCGTCGGCTCCGCCTACCAGATCTTCGTCACGCTTGGTGCTGGTGGCGTCATTGGTCTTGTCGCCGGTGTGGCGCTGTCCTACCTGCTCGGGCGCCACGCGGTTCCCGACTACCTGCAAAATCCACTGGCCCTCGTGATCGCCATCGGCGCCTTTGCAGTGGCCGAGATGGTGAGCTCGGACGCCGGCTTGATGGCCACAACGATGCTTGGCCTGGTGCTCGCCAATCAGAAGCAAGCACCGACCCGTCATATTCGTGACTTCCAAGAGGAATTGAGCCTGCTAGTTCTCGGCGCTCTTTTCCTGGTGCTCGGCGCTCGGGTCGATCTCGATGAGATCGTCGACGTGTTCCCGAAGGCCGTCGTGCTGGTTCTCGTGTTGGTCGTCGTGGCCCGACCCGTGGCCGTTGCGGCCTCGACGGTTGGCTCAGGCATGACGACTCGTGAACGGATGTTCATCGCCGTCATCATGCCCCGTGGCATTGTCGCTGCGGCCGTGTCTGCGGTGTTTGCCCTCGAGCTCGAACAAGCTGGCATCGACCCGGGTCCCCTTGTCCCGGTTACGTTCTCCGTCATCGTGCTGACCGTCCTGCTCTATGGCCTCACGGCGGTACCGATGGCCCGTCTACTTCGCGTGGCCCGACCCGCCCCGACGGGAGTCGCTATCGTCGGCGCTGATGCGTGGCATCTGCAGTTGGCGACCCGCCTCCAAGACGCCGACATCCCGATCATGTTGTTTACCGACCGAGCATTCGAGCGGCGCCGGGCCGAGAAGTCGCTGTTGTTGGTGTTTGATGGTCGACTCCAGGGCGAGGAGTTGCACGAAGCCGCCGACGCAGTCGGCATACGAACCGTGCTCGTGCTCACCGACCGAACCGAACTCGCAACGGCGGTCGTCGGTTCGCTCGGCCATTACGTTGGTCGGGCCAATCTGTTTGCGTTAGATCGTGGATTCGAGCAGGAGACCGGCGTCGCCACGGCCCTGGCGGCTCGACCCGCCTTTAGCAAGGGCTTCAGTTCTGATGTGCTCGACGCTGCGTTGGCTGGTGGTGGAACGCTCGTGACGGTGCCGAGTAGCGACATCGAGCCAGGCGATCTTGTGCTGGCCGGAATCACGGCCGGAGTTGCCTCGTTCGACGGCACCCATGGGGTCGAGTCGATCGTTTGTCGGCCAGTTGTCAGCGTCGAAGAAGCGGCCTCGTCAAGCAGGTAGGCTCGCCCTCGCACGGAATGCAGAGGGCATCGCCGTCAAAGGTCTCGATGGTGGCACCCGCAGCCCGCAATCGCCGCGTCGTTTCATCGAAACCGCTGAGCATCACGCCGTGGTTGGGTGCTAGGGCCAGCACATTGAGGCAGAGCCCGTTGCTTGCTTCGAACTCGTGTCGCGGCGCTTCGACCAGGGTCATCCTCGGAGGCGTAGCTCCTGGTAGAGCGCCGTCGGCAGAAGGGGGGCGTAGATCAGCGCGAGCTCTGCAGACAGTGGTGAAACGAGCGACAACAGGTGGAGGCAGGCGTCGGGGCCATCGCCATAGGGAAGGTCATACGCAACAACTCGGACGCCGGTTGGGGCCAAGATGTCGGTCAGTTGGTCGATGCCGATCTGGTTTGTTCGGAACCCCCGACCAACGGCGAGTGTCGTGGCATCGAGCCAGAAGCAGTCGCCACCTTCGACCGAGCCAGGAGCTTCGATGGTGCCGATCACGGGTATGTCGAGTGACTCATAGAGCGCCCGATGGGCGAGCGTTTCCGGCCGACGAAGGGTCTTGCCCATGTTCATCAAGATGGCGCCAGCGTCGGTCACGAACGAGGGGTCATAGGTGAAGACCGCATCGGCAAGGCCGCCGGATGACACGAGTGCGTCGTCGAGCCAGTCGATCTCGGCCCCAGCGCCTTCGAGAATGTCGACCAGTTGCTGGTGATTGTCGCCGAGCCTGGCTGGGTCGAAGCCTGGTCCGTAGTGCCAGGCAGGGGCCGGCTTCGCCGATGGCGGGGCCGGGCTTGCACATTGCCACTGGCGGAGTGGGTTTACATTCGAGTTGCCGCCGAATGACGATGTCATGGTGTTCGTTCCTTCGTTTGGGTTCTAGGCCTTGACCCTCCGGAACCACAGCACGGTGAGGGTGGCGGTCGCAATCAGGATGCCGACGATGTTACCCATCACCCAGAGTTTGAAGCAGGCGGACACCACGAGAGCAACCGCCACCATCGAGGCCTCGCTTCCGTCCCACGTGGTTCGCTCGGCCAGGAGGGCCCGCTGCTCGTAGCGGGCGACGAGGGCGACGATGCCAGCCAGAACGACGGCGGAGGCGGCGAGCAGTGGCATCTTCTGGATCCACCAGTCGGTGGTGCCGACCTCGGCCGTCGGCAACCAGCCCAGGAGGTAGAACGCAGCACCGGCAACTGACGCTGCGGTGAAATGCCAGAGATAGACAGACATGGCGATGGTGTTGGCCGCAACGGTGGCGGCCCAAGCCTTGGTGTTTCGGGTGAGCCACGAGGAGATGGCTGGCGCGGCAGCGATAGCCGTTGCGCTGTAGGCGGCGCCGAAGAGCATGAGGGCGATCGTGGGAGGGTTGGTGGGGGAAAGGTGAAGTCCAGGGATGTTCACCATCGAGGTGGGGTAGGGACCGACTGTCACTGCGGCCAGCGCTGCGCCCCAGAAAACAGCGGCGACCATGGCCATGCGGCGACCAGTAGGCAGAAGGCCGTCGCGCCAGGCGAACCCAGCGACCTGAAAGAGCAGCCAGCCGAGGATCCAATTGACATGCGGAAGGATCGGGACGCCAGCGAAGTTGAGCATCTCGAAGAAGACGAAGGCGCCAGCACCGGTTGCGGCAAACCTTACGGGGTTGCGGCGGAAGCGGGGCAAGACGTAGGGGGCGATGGCCGTGTCGATGGTGTAGTTCGAGAGGAACCACAGGGGGATGGCGGCTGCGGTTGCGCCTGCGGCGATGATGGCGCCGAGGCCGCTCAAGTAGCCGGTGACAATGAGGGCCAGCCACGTCATGGCCAACACGATCGCCGGAGCGACCATGCGACGGATCCGAGCTGCTACCCAATCCTGGGGGCGACCGGCCTTGGCGTTGTGAGCGTCGAGCGACATGGCCGACGAGAAGCCGCCGACGACGAAGAAGAGCGGCATGACCTGGAAGACCCAGCTGATCCACGAGAGGCCGGCTGCTTGCTCAAGGGCGTTGCCGGCGCTGAAACCACCGTCCGGGTTGGCGGAGACGGCAATCGCCATCCAATGTCCGAGGGCGACGGCGACCATGGCGACGGCCCGATAGAAGTCGACCGCACGGTTTCTGTTTGGCGTGGCGCCGGCGGCGAGGTCGGTCAGGCTCGGTGAGGAGGCAGGGGTTAGTGCGGTCGGGGTGGAGGTGCGTTGGCTCATAACGACCATTCAGCCGTAGAAGCGCAACGCGGTCTGCCCAGATAATCCCCCAAAGTCCCCTAGGGATCCCCCAGGAGCCCGGTCAACCCCGCCCGCCGACCCTTGCGCCCGCCCGCCGGCCTGCCCTCCGCCCGCCCTTCCGCCGCCCTGCCCTCCGCCCAACTGGCAGCCAAACCCGGTCAGGATTGACCGCCTCGGTCTGCCAGTTCGAGTGGCGAGGGGTGAGGGGCGAGGGGGGGCGAGGGGGGAGGGGAGGGGGTTAGTCGTCGATCGTGTCGTCAGACTCGGACTTCTGGAGGTAGGCAGACCCGACCTCGCAGCTGTCTCTCGCCGGGCAGAATCGGCACGCTCCGCTGGCATTCAGCTCGGGCTCTCGAGCCTGCGCTTTCAGTTCGACCATCTTCTGAACCGCATCGACGACGCGCTTCGAGGTCGACCACAACAGGTCCTCGGTGACGACTTCGCTCCGGGGGTCTCCGGCCTCAAGGTAATAGTTGACGAGGAGCCGCGGTGGCGTACCAATCTTCAACATCTCGAGCAGGGCGTAGAACCTGAGGTCGTCAACGTGAGACCGATGAGGTCGGCCGCTCTTCAAGTCGATGAGGACTTTGCCCGCCTCGCTGCCTCGAGAAAAGCCGAGACTGAGGTCGACCACGCCTTGCATCGCAACGTGCTCGCCACACAGTTCGGCTCGCACTCGAGATTCGGCCACTGGCTTCCACACGCTGCGGAGAGGGGGAAACGTCTCGATGAATGTTGTGACATAGTCATTGACAAGACCGGTCAGCTCAGCTCGCTCGCCTTGGCTGAGCGATTGCAAGAACATGGCGATCGACTTGAACTCGTCGGCTTCGAGCCGGTCCATCGCTTGTTTGACGAGTTCGAGCGGTGTAGGCGTTCCCGTCCAGCCGACGAGGAGTTCGATTGCCTTGTGAGCGACCGTGCCCCTGGCCGCAGGGACGCTCCATTCGAACTCATCCATCTCTTCCGCCAGGAAGCGGCCCTCACAGCTGTGGACCATCGAGAGCTTGCGCTTCGAAACAAACAGCGGCGGTTCGTCGATTTCGTCGATGAGGGGAGCGAGGGCCGATTCGAGTTCGTACCGGAGTTCGGCGCGCAGTTCAGGCCGGAAAGTAGGACGGTCTTTCGAACCAAGCTCATCGAGAATCTGCTGTTGCGCTGGGTTGAGCGAGTTATTGGTGCTGGCGCTGACAGGCGTTGCACCCCCAGGTGGGTTGTCGCTCATGTCGTCGCCGCCTCGACGAGCCAGGCGAAGAGCACGTCATGACCCTCGTCCTGCAACCACTCTGGGTGCCACTGGACGCCGATCGCGGGATGGTTGGTGTGCTCGATGGCCTCGACGGTTTGATCGGCGGCTATCCCTGTGATGATGAGCCCAGGTCCGAGCCGGTCGACGCTCTGGTGATGGAGCGAGTTGACCATGATCTCCTTTGCCCCGAATGCGTCGGCGACCATCGAGCCTGGGCGGAGACTGACGGCATGACGTCGAGCGAGGAACTCGTCGGCGTCGGCCACCGCGTCGCCCGACTGAGGTGGGTCGGGGTGCTCGTCGCTGCGGCCCCACATGTGCTGGGTGAGTGAGCCGCCAAAGGCGACGTTGAGCACTTGGAGACCGCGGCATACGGCGAGGATCGGTTTGTCCTGTGAAATGGCGGCTCGGAGGTAGGCCTGTTCAGAAACGTCGGCGGCTTTGATCCAATCGACCGCTCCGTCGGCCTTGGCGCGATACGACGACGGATCGACATCCTGGCCGCCGGTAAGGAGGAGCCCGTCGAACCGCGACAAGCGTCGTGCTGCGTCGGAGGCTCTGTCAGTCCAGGTGAGCATTGCTGCGTCGGCGCCAGCCCGTTCGATGGCGTCGAGATAGTGGGACTCGACGGCGAACAGCTCTGTCTCTGGGCGGAGGACGGTTGGCGCAACCTGGCGCCAGGGGGTGATAGCGATCATGGGTCTCGTCACCGCACCAGTGTGCCGTGTCTGCCGACGGCCCGCTCCCTCTCAACAGGGTGTAGTGGAACACAAGAACCGTCGCTACCGCACCCCGTCGGACAGGGTGCGGTTGGACGAGGCTGATCTGCGGGCGACAAGGTGGGCTTGGCCGTCTGCTTCTGCCCGGACGACGAGTTCGAGGTTAGCGAATGCCGTGTCGAGCTCACCGGGAGCGGCGAGGAACGGGCTGCTCGCGTCGGTTCGGCCAACTTCGCTGAGCACCGTAATGGCAAGTACGCCGCCCGGATTGAGGCGCGCCTCAAGCTCTGGGTAGAGCCGCGGGTCGCGGAAACGTTGGCAAACGATCATGTCGTATGTTTCCGCGGCCGCGAGTGGCCATCCGTTGTCGAAGTCGGTGACGGTGGCGTTGACCACGACGCCGCATGGCCGCCGCCAGTGCGGTAGTGAAGCGGATTGCGGCGGGTGAGATGTCGAACGCGCCGACGACAAGCCCACGAGTGGCTAGCCACACAGCGTTTGCGCCAAGGCCACACGCTACGTCGATGGCCCGTCCGGTTCGCGGAAGTTCGAGATCTGCAAGGTTGAGCGCATCGGGGGACTGCGGCTCGGTTGAGCTGCATCGGCCCAGCGTTTGTCCCATCGTTCGGCGTCCGAGTGCATCCGTGCTTTCTACTACATCACCTGCAGTGCAGTTGGTTCAGAAAACGCTGTCCGACCCCCTCGTCATACTGAGGTCTGTGGAGATGTGGGCTATGACTTCAATCGAATTCGCAGAAGCAGCCAAGACGTTGGCCGACATAACTCGTCGTAGTGGCGTCGCCGTTCCCGGGTTTCAAAGCCCGCCTCGAGTGAAGGGTGCACTGGCGGTCAATCCGGCGTCGAGCCGATGGCGCGGCGACTGTCTCGGTCGCACTCAAGGGTCGGCCCAGGCCGGCTGTACTGAGCGACATGATCGACGGCGTGCTGGTCGCTAACGACGTCAGTGGTGCTGAGGCGGCAACCCTGCGAGACGCGCTCTGGCATGGGGTAGCGCATCTCACGACGCGCGAGGTGATCGACCTGCGGGACCACCACTATCAGGTTGCCTAGCCTGCCGCGATGATCAGTAGGTCGCTCATGACCTCGTTTAGCGTCTCGCCGGTTTCGAGATCGACGACCTGAACCAATTCGGCGACGCTGCCATTGAGGTACTGGCCGTCAGCTCGTTCAGCGGGGAGGTCGACAAGAAGTCGACTGCCGACGATGGTGAGCGAGAGGAACGGACGCTCGAGCTCGGCCTGCCACAACAGGTCGCCCGAAGTCGTGTCTCTCGCCCGGACAGAAGCGCTGACATGAATCATTGGCGCTGCATCGCCGTAGACCACGATCGACCCGTTGTCGCTGAATGTAGCGCCAACCCGCGTAGTCATCGCTGTTGATGCCTACTCCTGCCTCGTTGGTGCCGTCGGCGTTTCCTTCCGCATCGACCTCGAGCCTGAACACTCGTCAGCGACACGTTTGGTGACAACAGCCCCGGACTCATCTTCGGTCCGCTCGATCCATGGCTCGATCGGCTGGGTAGTGCCTGTCGCACAATCGAACGCTACGGAGGTCCACTCAGGGCTTTCTACCGAGTCGTCGGATGTGTCGACTGCGGCGATGATGGAGCCATCGGGCCGGCGGGTGGCGTGGTGAATCTCGCCGAGTACCTCGCAGACGATCGTGCCGTCGTACGTCAGCACTGCGCTAGATGACGACTCGCTCCCGTTGTAGGTCGTCGTGTAGATGAAGTTGGCGTCGGCCCAAGCCCAGCCGTCGGCGATGTCAATCGTTGACGCGCTACTACCATCGACGGTCACGATCGTTCGGGGACCATCATCGCTGGTCGGGGACCACGCAGCGAGTCTCGTTACGTCGAGCGCCGCAGCGAGGTCGAGTAGTGCTTGCTCGTTCGCCGCTTGCGACGCCGCCGAAATGCGCGTAGTGCCAGCGGAGGCCGGTTCCGAGGCGGCGGTGGGCTCTGTCGCCGTGAATTCGGTCGTGGCCGAGTCGGTTGACGCTTTTGCCACAGCTGTCGACTCGCTTGCCGTGGAGTCACCTGGGTTGGATGTGCATGCCGCTAGCGCGAAGAACGTCAGCATGATCGTGCGCCATCGAGTCCTGGTTGTCGTCATACTGTAAGTGACTTCCGACTGCCCACTTCGGTTTACCGCCTCGTCGGCAAGGTACTTCATCGGGCCGGTAAGCAGATAGTTTGTCTGAATCGCCCGGATGGCGGAATCGGCAGACGCAGAGGGCTTAAACCCCTCGGATTCGAGAGAATCGTGTGGGTTCAAGTCCCACTCCGGGCACCTGACCAGGTGTTTTGTGAACATGTTGTGCCGTTCACGGTGTCAGTATCGGCGAGACGCGCACAAAACGCGCACGGACTTGTGAGCGTTTGGTTGAGCGACAGGCGTTTCCACTGGATTGGCTGGACTGGGCCGGACGGTCTGGACGTCACCGGACTGGCTGGACTCGATCGAGCGCTACCTGCGACTGATTCGGCCAAACGCAGGGGGCTTGTTTTCGGGCTCGATGAAAGTTGTGGCCCGCGGTCTGACATATCGGGGTTGACCAGTCTGTTTGCAGGCTGAAGCGTGCTCGACTGCTCGTTCTTGTCGTTGAGGCAAACCATGCTCGGGTCGTTCAGGTGGCGGCTTGAGAGCACACTCAGTTTGTCAACCGAACGCTGGGCCGACCCAGTCTGACGCTGACGACCAGGGGTGTGGCACAGCAACCAAAGGTTGCTAGTGGTGACCCTCCCATCGGGTGCCCGCCGTGCCTCACAAAGCGGAGCAACTCCTGATGAGTTGCGGGAGTAGGCCGTATGACCTATGGTCGTCTTTCGTCTTTCGTCTTTCGTCTTTCGTCTTTCGACTTTCGACTTGCGACTTGCGGGGCGTGGCGTGCGGTTCATTCGGGTTCTATTTGGCTTTCTGTTCGTGATGGGCATGGTTGTTGCGACAGCGCCCGCTGTCGGCGCTCAGGAAACGGTGTCGTTCGACACGACGGGTTCCCCGACAGGCACAACGGAGCAGATATGCGGACCGTCAGCCAACGGTTCGGGTGTGTCGTTGGGCGGGTCAGTGCCGGGGTTTCCTTACCGGCAGTACCACTACGCTCGTGCGTTTGTGCCGTCGGGTGCGACGTTGTCGTTTGGGTTGCGTTGGCAAGCTGACGGCGACGGCATCGTCTATCACAAGCTGATGGCGGTGAACGCTGACGGCACGGTGGGTGGCCAACTCAAGTCACGTGTCGGCACGTTGCTCGGAATACGAGCCAGTCGCACTCGATTGTGCATGAGCGGGCGATGGTGATCTCCTGGACGAACACCGGTGCGAGCCGTGAGGTGTATGTCGGCCAGGAGTGGAATCTGGGTGTGAGTCTGACGAAGTTGGATTGGTCGACCATCAATTTCTCGGTGACAGGCGGCAACGCTGATGTCGGTCCTGCTTGTGGTGACTCGGATCCAGCCGATCCGCTAGGGGTTGGGGGAACGACAGCTGCGGTGTTCACCATTGGCAGTGGGCTCTCCGGTGGTGGGTCGGACACGATCGATCCCGGCCAGCATTGTGTGATCGATGTTGAACAGGATGGTTTCGATGTCCAAGTGTGCTTTGAGTCGCTGTCTGACCGCGACGACTATTTGACTTCGGCCGGGATTTTGGATGGCGAAGTCGGTGGCAAGACGACTCTCGGCACCCACTACACCTCGACGAGTCGGCCATTCGTGCAGATCGGTGCCATCCCAGGGACGTCTAGTCTCGCAGTTGTCGGCTTAGCGACATGTTTCAGCGAGCTGAATCTTGTCGGGACCGTCTGGGACGACGTGTTCCGTTCAACCAGGAACGGTTGCGGCGCAGTGCTCCACTCGCGTTCGTGGCTTGACGGACCGATCGGCCCGAGATTCATCAGTACCGTAGAGGCGGGCTCGTTTGGTGAGCTGAACGACGCAGTGTCGGCGATTGCGTACCTCCCTGCGCCACCGCCAGAGGCTGACGGCCCGGAGCGTTTGAAGATCCTGGTGATTGGGGATTCGTACTCGGCGGGGAACAGTTCACGCGACAGCAACGGGGACAGAACCTACTACGAGCCAGACGAATGCTACCGAAGCACAACCGCGTGGTCGGAACTCTACGCGGACTATGTACGCACGAATCTCGGGATTGGTGTGGAAGTCATCAATCGTGCATGCAGCGGGGGTGTAACTGAAAACTTCCATGAGCCCCGAGAGCTTTCTTCTGTTGGGCTTACCAGGGCCGCGTCGGGTACCGACGCTGAGAAGTATGAGAGCGTGATCGCCTACATGACCAGCAATTTTCCTGGTTGCGTCTCGGATGCGCCTGACGTGTACATCGAGTTTGAGCGCAAGGACGTAACGGGTGGGTTGGCTGGCGGTTCGGCCACTGTTGTATGTCACCGCTATGTGAGGGCTCAGAAAGAAGCGCTCGATCCGAGTATCGACCTTGTGTTGTTCACCTTCGGCGGCAACGACGCATTTTTCGGTGACATAGCGCGAGACTGCCTTGTTAGCGTGACGAACTCCCCGGGCCCGTGCAGAGACTCGATTGCCAAAGCTGACGACGTTGTAGCCGAAAACTTGCAGGCGCGTATCGAGGCGATCCTGCGAGAGATCGAAACTGCGACTGAGGGCAACGCCAAAGTCGGGTTGCTTGGCTATCCACACTTGGAAGGCAACCCTACTTTTGCCCTCAGGAGCCTGTCGTCCTATTTGCCGTTAGTCCAGGGTGACTACTTCCCGGCCGGGGAGCGGGTCCGGGCCCTGGCAGTCGCCGGTGATGTCGCCCAGAAAGCGGCCGCTGATGCCGTCGACCTGATGGGGACGGATCACCTATCTTGGTGGAAGCGAACCGGCCAAGTGAAGCACGCCTTTGCTGGTCACGAACCGCGCACCGCTGGACCCGATGATGGCTTCGAACAATGGATCTACAGTGCGTTCCAGACAAAGATCAGGATCGAGTGGTATCACCCGAACCGGTTCGGGCATATCGCAGAAGCCGGGGTACAGGCACACGGCGATTTCAGTGCCGCCAACGAAGCTGGTCGGCCGGTCGATGTCGCGTTTGCTGGTGAATACCTCGGCGAGTATGGCCGACTCGATCGCTCAGGATCCAGACACAAGCCGACGACCTTTTCGACTTCTACGCACAGAAAAGCGAAGCCTCCGTGTCGCTGTTGTCTCCTACCGTGACTTCCCAACCGAAACAGGAGACCCCGACGACTACGCGTACCGTGTCGACCTCGACTTCACGACGTCGAAAACAGAGTTCGTTGCTGCGCTCAACACGCTCACCGCTGCTGGCGGGGGCGCCAACAGTTTCGATTCCGGATTGTCAGCCAAGATGAGAGCGATGCGCCTCGCCTGGGGCGTGGGCAAACGCAAGTTTGTTGTGCAAATCACTGATACGCCGGACTACACCGTGGAACCAGTCACAGGTTTCACCGCCCAACAGGTCGCTGACCGCGCATGGGAGCTCGACCCAGCTGAACTGTACACAGTCGCAGTATCGCCGGAAGCAAACGACACGACAGCACAAAACCTTGCTGCAGCGAGCAACGCTGGCGTGATCGTGATTGACGACCCGGCAGACCTTGCGACCGCAATCGAAGCTCTTGTACAGACGTCGGGTGCGAAGCCGTTGGCGATATTGGGTGACCCGATTCATGTCAAGAGCGGCATCCCGGTCGTGTTTGACGCAGCGGCGTCATATGACGTCGATGGCACGATCGTCTCTTACGAATGGGACCTCGACGGTGACCGCACGTTTGAGACACCCCCAGTAGCGTCGGCATCGGCGTCGACAACGTTCGTTACCGGGTTCGACGGGTTCGTTGCGGTCCGCGTGACTGACAACGACGGAAACATCGGGTACGGAACGGTGCATGTCGGGTTTGCTACGGGTTTGGTTGACACTACTTGTGCAGCACGACGTGTTGCCAGAAAGATGTCACCATGCCAAAGAAGTTCCCACCAGAGTTCATCGCTGACGTTGTCGCTATCGCACGACGCGGTGAAACAACCCGCGCTGAGGTCGCCAACGATTTCGGGATCTCAAAGACAACGCTCCAACGCTGGATCGCCCAAGCCGATATCGACGACGGTGTCAAAGACGGCCTGACCACCGCCGAGCAAACCGAGGTCGTCAAACTCCGTCGGCAGAACCGGCGCCTCGAACAAGAAAACGAGATCCTGCGCCGAGCAACCGCCTACTTCGCTCGCGACACACTCCCAAAATGATGTTCCCCTTAGTCGCCGAACTGGCAGCTGAGGGGACACCGATCTCACTGATCAGCGAAGTACTCGGCTTCAGCCGCCAAGCGTTCTACAAGTGGCGGTCAAAACCGGTCAGTGACCGTGACTGGAACGACGCGCACACCGTGAACGCGATCCTTGATGTGCATGCTGAGGACCCCGAGTTCGGATACCGATTCATCGCTGATGAACTCGAACGCGGTGGCCACCGGTCGAGCGAGGGTCGTGTTCACCGGTTGTGCCGTGAACATAAGGTCTGGTCAACAACGGTGCGCAAAGGCCGCCAGGGAAAGGCGAAACGGCCCGGGCCAGCAGTTCACGATGATCTTGTGCAACGCGATTTCACTGCTGGGGAGATCGACCAGGTCTGGTTGACCGACATTACTGAGCATCCGACCGGTGAAGGAAAGCTGTATTTGTGTGCGTTCAAAGACCTGTGCTCGAACCGGATCGTGGGGTACGCGATCGGTGATCAGATGACCGCCGGGCTCGCAACCACGGCGCTGCGGACTGCGCTCGCACGCCGGCAACCGACTCGGATTGTGATTGTTCATTCCGATAGGGGGTCGCAATTTCGTTCGAGAGCGTTCCGGTGTGTGCTCGAGGATGAGGGTCTGCTTGGGTCGATGGGTCGGGTTGCTTCGGCGGGTGATAACGCGGCGATGGAGTCGTTCTTTTCGTTGTTGCAGAAGAACGTGTTGAATCGTCAAACATGGGCGACGCGGCAGGAGTTACGAGTCGCGATTATTCATTGGATTGAGTCGACGTATAATCGTCGGCGTCGTCAACGCGGGCTTGGAAAGCTCACGCCGGTCGAGTTCGAGTTGGTGTCGCAAACAATTGGCCTACGGGCTGCCTAAACCATAAACCACTGTCAACCAAACCCGTAGCAAACCCGTTTGTAAGTATCAAGCTGCGCAAGACGTGATCTACCCTTACGACCCGACCACAGCATACTTCTTTGAAACCTCAAACTTCAACTCTGGTTGTTGGGC